>JAJFUE010000025.1 GCA_021372575.1 bacterium
GGTCGATATCCTCGCCCGCCTGACCGCCGTCCGCAAATCGCTCATCCACCTCTCGGACAAAGTGGTAGGTCGGGTCTCCGACCCGACTCCCAAACCGTCCTCAAGCGACAACCCCGCCGATTCGCCATCTCCCGATTCCGAACATGCAGTAGCCCGAGCGTCAGCGAGGGACAACCAGACCCATTCATCATCTACCAATTCATCATCTACCGATTCGCCATCTCCCGATCCCGATTCCGATAATCGTCAATCCCCCGACCCTTCCATCGCGTCCGTCGCGTCCGTCGCCTCCATCAGCGAGATCCACTCGATCCGCTCCATCCCCGCCATGCCCTTGGACCGCATCGCGGGCGCGCTCAATCGCGTCATCGCCGACATCATGCGCCACCGCGCGGAGTGGCAACGCCGCTCCCCCGAGCGGCAAAACCACCCATCGCCCAACGTCCACCCTGCCGAATCCAACAAACCCCATCGCGCGGAGTGGCAACGCCGCTCTCCCGAGCGGCAAAACCACCCATCGCCTGACGCCCACCCTGCCGAACCCTTCAAACCGGAACCCGGCGCTCACGACTCAGGACTTTCCGCGCCTCTCAACTCAAGCTGATCCCCATCCCGCATCCTGTCTGTTTCCGCTTTTCACCCTTGCAGCCACCCTTCCCCCACGCCTCCCCGCAACCGCTCGCAAAAGCGGTCATTCTCCGCTGTACTTCATTGGGATACTATTTTGTTGACAACAATCAGGGTTCGGCGGACACTTGTTCTTTGCAAAGTCGCTTAAAAAGGAGACATGACCATGAAAACCGCCGGGCTTGTGGTGATGCTGTGCTGTGTTGTCCTGATGCAGGGTTGCGCGGGCGTCTCGGACAAGATTTCCGAATCCATGGGCGCCAGGAAACTTCACGTCAAGGCCATGATCGACGGCTCGGATTTTGTGAAGGTTCAGGGAAACAGCCTCTGGCTGGAACATCGCGCATGGCGGCTGCCCGGTCAGCCGGGAGAAAACCGGCAGATGCCGATTTACGTGAACGGCAGGGACTGGAATCCGGTTTGGACCAAAATGAATCAACCCCAAAGCTCCTTGAACAGCTCAACCTATGAATTGAAGGAACCGCTTGCGCTCAGCGCAGGCGATGTTCGCATCGAAGTGGTGATGGGCCGCGGCAGCGTGACCGTCGCCGAAAAGCCGGATGCCTCCAACAGGGAAACGCTTTCGGTGTTGTTCGATGACGACAGCCAGGGCGGCGCCGACTGGTATGACGTGATCATCCACAACGGCAAACAACAGATCCAGGTTCGCGCGTTCATCGACGGTTCCGACTGCCTGAAGATCCAGGGCAACAAGGTGTGGTGGCAGCACCGGCGTTACAACCTGCCTGGCAAATGGCAGGGCGCCGACGAACCCACGTACATCAACGGCGAACAGTGGATGCCATCCTGGGATGAGTCACTCGTCAATAATCACGGCGCGCTCGCCGGTGGCATGAGAGAGAACGAGAACCGCCAGTTCAGCGACAAACTGACGATCAAGAACCCGCTGCCGCGGGAAGCGAATGATAATATCCGGCTGAAGATCAACAAGGGCCGGGGCAAGGTCACGATCGACCAATACCCGAATCAATCGAACGGCTACACGCTCTCGGTCCTGTTCGACGACGATTCGATCGGCGGCGCGGACCTTTACGACGTGCTGATTGAATATTAGAGCGCTTGACGAACGTTATCGGTTCGACAAGTTCCACCGTGCCCCGTTGTCGAACTGGTGAATCGGTTCGAGGCCACCGGCCTGTTGAATTTCTCTGTGGCCTCTGTTTCTCTGTGTCTCTGTGGGAAAAAATCTATTTTTTCGTAATCCCAATCGAACCCGCGCGATTATCCGCGTTTGAGATGCCTTCAGAACGCGCCCTTGCCGAGAAACACGGCCGGGATCGTGCGGAAGAGGATCACGATGTCGAGCAGCAGGTTCCAGTTGCGGATGTAGTAGAAATCGTATTCGAGGTTGTAGTGCAGCGGCAGCTGCTTGCGGCCGGCGATCTGCCACAGGCCGGTGATGCCCTGCGGCACGTCGAGCCGCCGGCGCTGCCACGGCTCGTACTGCGCGACGATGAACGGCATCTCGGGGCGCGGCCCCACAAGGCTCATTTCGCCCTTGAGCACGTTCAGGAACTGCGGGATTTCGTCCAAGCTCGTCTTGCGCAGGAACCGCCCCACGCGCGTGATGCGCGGGTCGGACTGGTCGCCGGGCGCGACGGCGTAGGGATTGGTGCTCGCCGCCATCGTGCGGAACTTGTGCATGCGGAAGATGCGGCCGTCCTTGCCGACGCGGTCGTGGCTGAACAGGATCGATCCCTTGGAATCGAGCTTGATCGCGATCGCGATCCCGACCCACAGCGGCAGCGTGACCGTCAGCAACGGCACCGTGATGGCGAGGTCCATCGCGCGCTTGGCGAACTCATCGAGCGGCGTCAGGCGCCCCTCGCGCAGCAGGATCACCGGGAAATCGTCGATGTCGTCGATCTTGACGCTGTCGGTGATGACCTCGAGCAGGTCGTTCTTCACGATCTTGAAATTGACGTTGGCCGACTCGCACTCAAGGACCATGGCAAAGGCGTCGTTTTGCGTGATCGAGGGGATTGCGAGGAAAACCTCCTCGACGCGGTGGCGCAGCAGGAGGTTGGCCAAGTCGGAGCAATCGCCGATCACCGGGACGCCAGCCACGGCCGCCCCCAACTGATCCGCGCGTCGGTCGATGAAGCCGACGAGGTCGTAGCCGACCTCGGGGTGATGCTGGATGCGCAGGGCAACGCGGCGGCCGGTCTCGCCCGCCCCGATGATCGCCACGCGCGTCAGCCCGATCCGCCGCGACCGCAACCAGTCCTTGACGAACTTGAGCGCGGTGCGGCTGGCGTAAAGATAGACAAACCCGCCGACAAGCGCGAACGCGATGACGGAGTTGCCGAGCGAGAACAGATTTTTCGTCACGTTGCCGACGGCAAGCCACAGGACCATCAGCAACAGCGTGGATTTAATAATGTCGCGGACCTGGTTGAGCGAGCTGATCTTGCCCTTGTGCGAATACTGGCCGAACCATGCCAGCACCAGCACCCAACTGACGATCAACAACGGCAGGGCGCGCTGGTATTGCGCGTACGGGTTGATATGAACCTGAAACTCTTCATTAAGCGCATGGCGCAGCTGCCACGACTCGCTCCAGATGAAGCTCATCGCGAGGATATCCAGCGCAATCAGGCACAGCGTGAGGAAATGGCTTTTCCAGAACGACCGCATCAAATTCCCCGTTCGCAATCCCGCTCTCGGGCGGAACATTAACGCTCACACCTATACAAATGCTCCATTCGGGAGGATTTGGCAACCGGCAAAACGGAAAGGAATTTGTGGTTGGTTAAAAAATATGTCACCGGGAGTCCAGTTTGAGAGCAGTTGACAATAGTCATGACCGAATCGATCCGGGCACGGCAAAGCCCCGGCAAGGGGCGACACCATCGAGCTTTCATCATTGTGTCGCCCCTTCCGGGGCTCTGCTGCAGGGCTTATTTTCCAATTGAAATTGATTGCCGAAGAGTTCCGTCACTTCCATAACTCGCATTCGAGCAGATACGATGCGCGGCCGTCGTCATCGTGATCGGCGTCAGTGGCGCTGATTTCGACAAAGCTTTCACGACTGGCTTTGGGATCGAACCACTTCGTGGTTCAAAAGCATAATCAACTCCACCGATGATGTTTTATTACTTTCTTGCGTATTTCGCACTATTACCCGAACCGCATGGGTTTTGATATGTTGTTCTTGATCCAAACCTTGATCACTGCGGCTGAATTTGCAAGAGTATCCGGTTGAAGTCGCCGCTTCGTTCTGAATGCGGCTGCGATTTTTCTCGCTGATCGAGTGCATGAACCGCAAACGCCTGCCAGTCTGGAGAACCCTGCTCGTGATCGCCAACGATGCGTTGGCGGTCGGGGCCGGATTGTTGCTCGCGTATTGGCTCAGGTTCTTCTCTCCCCTCACCCATTGGGTCCACATCCGCAACGGATTCGATCCACAGCATTACCTGGCGATGTTCCCGTATGCGTGGGTGATCTGGATGGTTGCGCTGCGCATGGAGAACCTGTATCGGCGGCGCTCGCGCGTGTTCGACAAAATGGTCGTGCGGCGGATCGTGAGTGGATCGATGCTGGCGGTGCTGGTGCTGATCGCGGTCAATTATTTCGGGGGGCCGGGGCAGCCGTCGTATTCGCGCACGATGACGGTGATGATGCTGTGCCTGGTCATCGCGGCGCTGTTCGGCGGGCGCATCGTGCTCGACCAGATTTTCCGCTGGATGGTGCTGCACCGCGGCATCGGCCAGTCGCGCACGCTGATCATCGGCACGGGCCCGCTCGCGGAGTACATCTGCCGCACGTTATTAAAACACCCCGAGCGCGGCGTGCTTCCGATCGGATTGCTCAATGGCCGCCCCGCCGAAGCGTCGCCCGATTCGGTCGCCGGCCTGCCGGTGCTGGGAACGATCGATCAACTGACTGAAATCATCGCGGCATCCAAAATCGATGAAGTAATTCTGGCGCAGACGCTGGTCGATCGCGACCGCGTGCCGGGGCTACTGATCCAATGCGAGCGGGCGCTGGTCGAGTTCAGCATCGTGCCGGAGGCGACCGAGTTGCTCCTGTCCGGCATGACGGTCGAGACGATCGACGGGCTGGCGATGCTCGGGACACGCGAGACGCCGCTGCAGGGCTGGAACGCCGCGCTCAAGCGGATGATCGATTTCATGCTGGCGCTCGTCGGGCTGATCGTGATGGCACCCTTGATCGGGCTGCTTGCGTGGCTCGTGAAGCGGCAGGACGGCGGGCCGGCGTTTTTCGTGCAGGAACGGATGGGAATCGACGGGCAGTTGTTCCGCATGATCAAGCTGCGCACGATGCGGCTGGACGCCGAAAAGGCCGGACCGAGCTTTGCCAGCGATTACGACCCGCGCGCGACGCGGCTCGGCGCAGTCATGCGCAAGCTGCACATCGACGAACTGCCGCAGTTGGTGAACGTGCTGCGCGGCGAGATGAGCCTCGTCGGCCCGCGGCCGGAAAGGCCTTATTATATCGAGAAGTTCCTGGACGCGGTGCCGGGCTACATGGCGCGGCACCGCGTCAAGAGCGGCATCACCGGCTGGGCGCAGGTCAACGGCCTGTGCGGCCTGCACGGCTCGATCGACGAACGGTTAAAATACGATTTGTATTACATCGAGAACTGGTCGGTGTGGTTCGACTTCAAGATTATTTTGATGACGCTGTTCCGCAAGCCGGTCTCCGCGACGAAACCGCAGTAATTTCTTTACGCCAAGACGCCAAGATCGCCAAGAAGAGCAATCAACTCTGTCTTGGCGATCTTGGCGTCTTGGCGTATTTATTTTATTTCATCATTCATCGTTGTTTTCGCGCGCCGTGTGGCCACCGTGCGATTTGAAATATTCGATCGTGCGGCGGAGGCCTTCGCGCAGCGGCGTGCGCGGTTTCCAGCCGAGGCGCTCGCGCGCCTTGGTAATGTCGGGGCGGCGGGTCTTCGGATCATCGACCGGCAGTTCGTGATGGATGATCGGGACCTGGCTGCCGGTCAGCTCGCGGATCAGCTCGGCGAATTCCATGATCGTCATTTCGTCCTGCGAGCCGATGTTGACCGGTTCTTTCTCGTCCGACATGAGCAGACGCCAGATGCCATCGACGAGGTCATCGACAAAGGTGAACGAGCGCGTCTGGCTGCCGTCGCCATAGACGGACAGCGGCTCGCCACGCAGGGCCTGATCGACGAACGTCGGCACGACGCGGCCGTCGCTGAGGCGCATGCGCGGCCCATACGTGTTGAAGATGCGGACGATGCGCGTTTCCATCTTGTGGAAGCGCTGGTAGGCCATCGTCATGGCCTCGGCATAACGCTTGGCTTCGTCATAGACGCCGCGCGGACCGATGGGGTTCACATGGCCCCAATAGGATTCGGGCTGCGGGTGGACCTGCGGGTCGCCATAGACCTCGCTGGTCGATGCGAGCAGGAAGCGGGCGCCTTTTTCGCGGGCCAAGCCGAGCGTCTTGTGCGTGCCGAGCGCACCGACCTTGAGCGTCTGGATCGGCATGCGCAGATAATCGATCGGCGAGGCCGGGGATGCGAAATGCAGCACGTAATCGATGGGACCCGTGATGTAAATGAATTCCGTCACGTCCTGCTTGATGAAGCGGAATTTATCGGACCGGATGTGGTCGATATTGACCAGCGAGCCGGTGATCAGGTTGTCCATCGCGATGACTTCGTGGCCCTCGGCCAGGAAGCGTTCCACAAGGTGCGAGCCAAGGAAGCCCGCGCCTCCAGTGATCAATGTTCGCGGCATGAGCGGCATCTCCAGTGAATCGTTCTGTAACGGCGACTTCCAACACGATACCAGAAGGCGCCGGATATCGCTGAGACTTTATGTGTTTTGACGGCAATGATCAAGCGCGTTGAGACGGTCGGCGATTGAACGGTGAGGCGAATTTGCTATAGTGGGTGCTTTCCGGTGCGAATCGGCGCGCAAAGGAGCCGGGGCTGAACCAGCGACAGGCCAGAATCGATTTGAAGGGGTGGATGGCCCCGACCGTGGCCGCGTTGGCCGTGCGCGCGGGCCTGATCGCGGCGGCATGCTGGTGGGCCGGACTCTCGCCGGGCAAGTATGCGCTGCTCCACGACGGATGGGAATACCTGCGGCTGGCGCGGGCGATTGCGCACGGCGGGTTGGCGGGGCTCGATCCCGCGACGTTGCGTCTGTTCCCGGGATACCCGGCAAGCATCGCGGCGCTCGGGATGGGGCAGGCGTATGTTTGGCCGGCATTGGCGATCAGCGTTTTGTGCGGCGTGGCGTGCGCGCCGTTGGCCGCGAGGCTCGGGCGTGACGGGCGGATCGCGTGGTGGATGGCGGTCGCGACGCCGTCGTGGCTGGTTTATTCATCGACCGTGATGAGCGATTCGATGGCGCTGCTATTGGCGATCGCGGTCTTGCTGCTGCTTCAGCGGCGGCGCTGGGTCTGGGCGGGGCTGGCGGCGGGGCTGGCGTTTTGCGTGCGGCCCGTCGGCGCGTTGTTGTTCGTGCCGATCGCGATCGAGGCGCTTGCCGAAGGCGGCACGAAAACTTTGGCGCGGGCACTTGCGGCCGGATTGCCATGGCCGATTCTTTATCTGGTCGGAAGCCGGTGGATGCTCGGCGACGCGGTGCGCTCGGTGCGCGAATACACGGCGCAGGATTTCGCGTGGCCGCTGCAAAGCATGTTCTCGGCGGGGCGGAATCCCCACATGGGCCGCTTTTTTATCGGCTATAACTTTTGCGTGCTTGCCGTGACGTGGCTCGGCGCGATCGGCCTGTGGCGACGCCTTCGCGCGGGCGATGCCTCGATGCGGCCGTTTCTCACGTGGCATCTCGCCGCCGCGCTGTTTTATCTTTTCCTTCCGAGCAGCTGGGCGTTTCAGGCGCTCGACAGGTTTTACCTGGCGGTGTGGCCGACGACGCTGATCGGAATTGCGCCATGGCTGCCGCGGCGCGGAATGCTGCATGCGATTTTGATATTCGGAATAGGCATAATTTCGTTTATGGTTGCAGCCAGATGGCTCGTGAACCTGGCCGCGGTATTTCCGTTTGCGGAGAGGAGTTTTTAGAATTCATTTCTGTTAGTGTCATCCGGGTGGCTTTCAACATTTAATGGCTGAAGCCGGCGGCAACCGCTTCAGCCCGCCAAAGCGGGCATTTATGTTGAATGCCGATACGGGACAGAATATTCCTGGTCGCGTGTTTTGTTTCTCGTTTTTTTATCTTCGAGATTGGAGTCTCCGCATGCCACAGCGCTTGAATCGGCTTCTCGGCCTGATCGCCCTTGCCGTCCTGTTCGTCCCGATCTACGGGCGTTATCTCGTTGGTTATTCGCCGTCGGGCGGTGACATCGTCAACCAGTATCTGCCGTATCAGGAGCTGATCCGCAACAGCGTGCGGCAGGGTGCGGCGCCGCTGTGGAATCCGATGACGTTTTGCGGACGGCCGTTGATGGGCGACATCCAGGTCGGCGTGCTTTATCCGCCGAACTGGCTGCACTGGGTGTTGCCGCTGCCGTTGAGCTTTGCGCTGGTGCTGGCGGCGCACGCGATCTGGATGCTCGCGGGGTGCTGGCTGCTCGGGCGCAAATGGGGGCTGCATCCGGCGGCGATCGCGCTCGGGACGGTGCTGTTCGCGGGCTCGCCGTTCTTCACTCTCAAGATGTCGCAGGGGGTGATCCTGTTCATTTATGTCGGGGCGTGGTGGCCGTGGCTCGGCCTTGCGACGATGCGGCTCGCCGAGCGCCCGAACGCCGCGCGGATGATCGTGATGGGCATCACGCTGGCGATGTCGCTGCTGGCGGGGTCGCCACAGATCACGTTCTATGGCTGGCTGACGACGCTCGCGCTGGGCCTCATCGTCCCGGGCGAGAAAGGCGCGGCGCCATGGATGAAGCGTGCGGGCCTGATTGCCGGCGCGTTCGTGCTGGCGATGGCGCTGACGGCGATCCAGACGTTCCAGACGTATCACTTCGTCGGCAACTCGTTCGAGCGCGGCGGCGGCGCGGGGTGGGATTACATCACGAACGGCTCGCTGGCGCCGCGGCTGCTGTGGCTGTTGCTGAATCCCGGATATTTGGGCGTCGGCCATTCGGCGACGGAGTTCTATTGGGCCTTCCCGCCCGACTTCGCCGAAAGCTGCTATTACCTGCCGCTCTGGTCGCTGGCGATGTTCGTGCCGATGGGGCTTGGGCTTCTGGCGCCGCGCGCCGACGTCTCGCCCCTTCACAAACGGCTCGCGATCCTTGCGCTGACCGCCATCGCGCTCGGGCTGTTGCTGGCGCTGGGCAAATCGAGCCCGCTGTTCGCGCTGTTCTATAAGATCGTGCCGGGATTCGACCGGTTCCGCGTGCCGGCGCGGCTGATGTTGGTCTATACGGCCGGCGTGGCGGTGCTGGCCTCGCTCGCATATCATCGGCTGCTTGCGGCATGGCCCAAATCAGCCGGCCGCGCGATTGCCATCGGCCTGATCGCGATCGTGGTGCTGGTGTGGGGCAGCTACGCGCTTCGCATGCCGATCTGGAAACAGGCCGGCTATCGCTCGATCGGCGGGTTTTTAAACGGCCCGGAAATGGACAAGGTCGTCTCGGCGCACGCGCTGATGATGGCGATGCGCGTGACGGGGTTTGCCGCGCTCGCGGCCCTGGCGTTGTGGAAGCTGCTGCAACGGCGCACCGATGGCCTCGCGTTTGCGCTGCCGATCATCGCGGCCGCGGAGCTCGCTCTGCTTGCGTGGCCGTTCCAGGCGGGCGGAGATCCCTACAACGCCAGCACGCCGATCGCGAAATACAACGAGACCTTTTACAAGCGGTCGGATGTGGTCAAGACGCTGCAGAACGAATGCAAAAACGGCGGCCGCGTGTTGTGGCTCACGGACGTGAACACGTGGGCGCTCGACCAGAACCAGATGGAGATTTACCCGAACCGGATGATCATGCACGGGCTGCCGGATGCGCGCGGTTACGATCCGGTGAACGCGCGGTGGATCGGCCGCTGGATGAACCTGCTGACGGGTCGCGATCCCAACGCGAACCCGGGCGGATTGATGTTTGTCGGCCGGATCGCGCGGCCCGCGTGGCTGACGTTGATGGGCGTCTCGGCCGTGATCACATACCGGGACCTGTCGGACATTCCGGGGCTCAAGCCGGTGGCACACTTCGATTTCCCGATCGCGCCCGAAGTCGATCAGGCGAATCTGCAATCCGTTCCGGATGTTTTTCTCGATCCTGCAACCAACCAGCTGAAAACAAGGTTGACGATCTGGCGCAACGAGCGGTTCCGCGGGATGGCATTCGCCGCGCCGATGCCCAAGGTGGCGAAGGATGCAGAGAGCGCGCTCGACGACGCGGCGAAGCTGCCGCCCGACGCCTCCATCTTCGACGCGATCGTCGCCGACAAGTCGTTTATCGATGGGAAAACATGGCCGGTCGCGAAAATCGACGACCGGTTTGTCGTGCGCGCGTTGCCGTCGAATCCGAACACGTTCAGGTACGAAACGAATTACCCCGCGCCGGCGATGTTGTGCCTCGCGCAGAGCGGCTACGGAGGCTGGACGGCGCGGATCGGGGAAACGCCGGTGGCGATTTCGGCGCTCAACGGAACATTTTTAAGCGTGATGGCGCCGGCCGGCCGCAACGAAGTGACGTTCGAATTTCACCCGGAAGGGCTCGCGGGCGGGATGTGGATCAGCCTCGCCGCGATCGGGTTTATCCTATACGTCAGCGCGCGCGGATTCATTGTTAACAGAAAACGGTAGCGGCGAGCGGGCTTGTATTTTCGTTATGATTTGCGCAATTCGTCGTCGAACTCGAAGCCGGGGCTGGTGACAATCGACTCCATGCGCTGCAGGCGCTCTTCGAGGAGCTGGTAGCGCTGATGGATGCGGCGCAACTCCTCGGCGCGCGAGGTCATCGGCTCGCCATCGGGCTGCTTGTAGTCGCCGGAGAGGATCGACGTCTCGGGCGCGACCTTCAGCGTCAGCGCCAGGGCGATGTAGAGGATGAGCATGACGGGGAACGTGACGATGGGGATCATGGCGACGGCGATGAACAGCAGACGCATGCCCCACGGCGAGAAATCGTAATACTCGGCGATGCCGCCGCACACGCCGGCGATGACGCGGTCGCGCCGACTGCGGTAGAGCTTGCGCGGTTTTGGCGTCTGGAAATCGTTCATGGCTGACTCCGTTGTGATGGCCTCATGAAGTGCGGTGGCTTGCTGTCGCCCGTGGGGTGTTGGGAGGGGTTACCGTTGCAAAGGGGATTTGCAAGCGGTTGGGTCACAGCGACAGCAAGCCGCCGAACTCCGATGCGGCTTCAGTATTTTTCGTGGCGCACGCCGTCATGGACACGGCTGAGCAAAATCGTCTCCAGGTTCGTCACGCGCTGCTCGATGCGGTCCTGGACGCGGTGCAGTTCGTGGATCGCGTTGTCGAGCTGCTGGTTCGCCTGGCTCGTGGGAGGCGTTGACCAGCTCCGCCCGACCCATGTGAAGATTAGCGTCAGCACAGTCAATCCCGCGAAGATGCAGAGATTGACTACGATTAGTTCTTGGACGGCCATTCTTTGTTGGAAGTTTTGCCACCCCCAAATCTGAACAGTGCCAAGAAAATACCGGCCCATGAGCGCAACGATGAACATGCCGATGATCATCATGAAAAGGCACAGGATCTTGACGACGGGATTGTTCATGGGTCGCTCCGTTTATTTGCGGTCGAGAATCGTCTCGAGATTTTCCATGCGGGCGCGCATACGGTCGATGTCGCGGCGCAGGCGCGAGATCATGTCGTCTTCGTAAATGTATCTGGCCGCGGGCCGGCGGCGGCGTTCAAAAAACAGGCGCGCAATGCCAACCAGCAGGACGAACAACAAGACCAGGCCCGCAAGCGCCAGGAACTGCACGCCGAAGAAAACGAACACCACGAGCGCGAGAAAGATCTTCGCCAGCATCCACGTGCCGCCCAGGATCCAGCCGATCAGGGCGATGATGCCGGTCAGCGCGAGGCCGATCACCTTGATCACGAAGCCGATGAGCTGGGCGGCCGTGAACAGGAAGAAAATCAGGAGAAAGATCGTGAGAAATAATATAAGTCCCATTCGTGTTTCCTCCGCGGGTCAGACCCGGACGGCGTTCTCCTCGATCGAGGCGACGCGGTTTTCGATGCGGCGCAGGCGCGCGCTCAGTTCCGCAAGCTCGCGGTGATGGTCGCGTTCCTGGCCAATCAGCCGGTGGCGGTACTCCAGGTACAGGATAGCCAGGCTGAACACGTAAAACGCGAGGACGAAATAGAGAAGGATTTCACTCATTACTCGATATCCTCTTTGCAAACACCCGGAACCATTGACCAAAGACGGTTGTGGATGTTCCTTGCCGCGTTCGGCGAACGCGGCCTACCCAGTTAGAGCTTCTCGAATTCGGATTTGCGTGCGCGGTCGATCACGATCGTCTCAAGGTTCTCGATGCGCTTTTCCATCTTCTCGAGGGAGGCCGCAAGGTCCTGGAGCATGCGCGTTTCGTCAGCGCTCATCCGCGACGCGTTACGGCTTCCGATCGCGCCTGCGATGGCCCTGACGATCGCGAACAGGAACACCGCCGCGACGATGAGGAACAACACAAGCGGAAAGAAGAAGCTCATGAAAAACACAGGGGTTCCACTCATTTTTCAATCCCGTCGAAAGAATTAAGTACGCCCGGACAAGCTGAAGCTTAAACTCCGAACCAATCAGCCGCGGCTCGAAAGGAAGTGCACGAGGGCCGCGACGACGATCAAGGCTACCAGCGCGATGCCGATGATGGGCATCAAGGCAATTCCACCGCTCATGATTCAGCGTCCTTTCAGCTCGGCTTGGATTCGTTCTTGAGCCTTTGCAATTCTTGCTCAATATCCTCGGCGTGCTCAAGGGCATTGAACTCCTCGCGCAGCGACGGCGTCTTCGGCCGCAGCGCATCGACGAGGCCGGCCTCGGCCTCGAGCCGGTCGATGCCGTTCTCGTACGCCTCGAAACGCGCGAAAGCCTCGCTGGTGTCGATGGCGCGGATGCGTGTCTGCGCGTCGCGGCGCGCCATCGCGGCCGTGCGCCGGTGGATGATCGAGCGCTGCTTCTCGCGCGCGTCGGAGAGCTTCTTCTCGAGCTGCGCGATGTCGGCCTGGAAGTCATCGACCGCCTGCTTCGTGCGCTGCATCTCTTCCTCGAGGACGCGCGCGCGATCGGCGTAGCGCTGCTTCTCGACGAGGGCGGCGCGGGCCAGGTCCTCGCGCTGCTTCTGGACGGCAAGGCGCGCGCGGCCGTCCCAGCCCTCGATTTCGTCGCGCGTGGCGGCAAGCTGGCGCTCCTGCTTCTTCTGGTCGGCCATCACGGCCGCGCAGCTGGACTTGACCTCGACGAGCGTGTCCTCCATCTCCTGGATCATCATGCGGACCATCTTCTCGGGGTCCTCGGCGCAGTCGAGCATGGCGTTGAGGTTGGCGCTGACGATATCGCGCAGTCTGGTAAAGATACCCATGGTCATGAACCTCATCCTGAATTCCCGTTGCGAAGGTGTGAACCCGCGCTTTGTTTGGTGGTGATCTATCTCCAGTTTCGGACCAATTTTTTCGAAAACACGCAATTTGAATAGAATCAACATCATGACGATTGGGTTAAGAATGATCGGCGGGCAGAGAAGTGGTGATTTCCCGCAAGAGGTGGTGAAAATTGCCAATTGGGCAGGGCGCGGGAATGGAGTCGGACCAATCGTCCGCAAGGTGGTTTGATTACGATTACGATTACGAGCACGAGCACGAACGGGGAAACTTCTCTCTGGCACAGGCTGGCTCGGCTGTGCATGCTGGTGTCATGTCAAACGCGCGGAATAATCCTGAACGCAAGTTCGTCTGGCTGGTGGCCGCGTTGCTCGCGCTTTCGTTTGCCGAGGCGTTCATGCTTGCGGCAAGCGGCGCCGTGCATTCGAACGATTTCAAACACCTGTGGGCGGGGGCGTGGCTGCTGGCGCATGGGCGCAATGCTTACGATCCCGCGATGCTGTTTAACGTGGCGCTGGCCGAGGGCTGGACGCAAACGATCGATGGGAAGATTGTCCCGGTCATCAATCCATTCGTCTATCTGCCGACGACGGGGTTGATGCTGTGGCCGCTGGCGGCGATGCCGTTTGTCCTGGCGCGCGCGTGGTGGTTCTGGATCAACTGGGCGCTGGCGTGGGCGGTGGTGATTGCCGGACCGAAAATGCTTGGCGTCAAACGCCCGTGGGCCGCGAGCTTCGCGGCGGGGTGCTTGATTACCGCGTCGATGCCGATGATGCGCCAGATGACGGCCGGCCAGATGAACGTCGCCACAGCCGCGCTGATCGTGGCGGCGGCGTGGGCATTCAGGCGGAGGAGGGAAGGCGCGCTGGGCGGGCTGCTGGCGGTCGGTTTCGGCTGGAAGATCGCGCCGGCGCTGCTCATCGCGGCGCTCCTGCCGATGCGAAGATGGAAGGCGTTCGCATGGGCGATCGCGGCAAGCATCGCGCTGGCTTTGATTTCGCTGCTGGCCTATGGAACGCAGGTTAACGCGGATGCGCTTGCGATGACGCGGCAGATGGGCTACGGCCACTCGACGTGGGAAACATTCGGCCGGCAGTTTCACCTCGACGCGTTCAACATGGCGCCCGGCGCGCTGATGATCCATGCGTTCGCGGCGAACCCGGTGACGCGGCCGTGGATCGATTTGGGGATGCCGTGGGCGATCCGGCTGACGATGCTCGCGTCGCTGATGCTGATCGCGGCATGGCTCATCCCGGCCTGGCGCGCGGGGAAAAATGCGACCGCGTCCATGCCGCTGTTTTTGGCGGCAAGCCTGCTGATGCTGTTGCTGCCGAGCCTGATGTGGGACCATTACGCGGTGCAGGCGCTGCCGGCGCTGATGTTGATTTTCGGCGACGAGCGGACGTGGAAGCGGCCGGCGCGCGCGATTTCGGCGCTCGTGATTTTCGGGCTGCTCGCCTGCCCCATACAACACGATGCCGGGGCGTTCCGTTCGGGCCCCGGCATCCTGGTCATGTCGCTTCGGCTGTGGCCGATCCTGGCGATGTATTTCTGGCTGACGTGCGAAGCTTATCTTCCGCCGCGGCGCCCGCCACGCTGACCGCCGCCGCTGCGCGTCCCCCTGCCGGCACCCTCGGGGCGGCCCGTGGCCATGCGGGCGCGGTTGACAATCGGCTGGCCGGCCTCGGCGCCGGAGCGCGAGGGCATTTCGACGTTGGCGCGAATGGCGATCGCCGTCACAACCGACTTGTCATCGATCGTCCTGGTTTCAAGCCGCACGATCTGGCCGGGCATGACCTCATCGATGGTCCCCGCCAGTTGCTCGAAGACATAGCTGCGCGGGCTCAACCGGACCATGTAGGTTTTCACGCCGAGCTTGAGCGTCGGGGTTGTGCCTTCGACATTGAGCAGGCCAGTCATCAGGCCATGCGGCGGAGTGCCCTTGGGCTGGACGTAGATCGCCTGGACGTTGAGGATATCGGGTTGCCTGGGGTTGGGCCGGCTCGCCCGGACCGTGACGGTCGCCGTTTCCTTGATGTCGCTCAGCTTGATCTGTTTCAACGAGACGACGGTCGCGTTTTTTGCGAGGGAGAGGGTGCTCGTCGTGCCGAATTGGATGTTTTTCAGGACGATCGACTCTGGATTCACGGAAATCACAACGCCGATCAGCATGCTGGCCGGGCGTTGGGCCGCGCCCTCGGCGCGACGCGTGGACGTGGTGGGTTCCTGCGCGGCGCAGACGCCGCACGCCAGCAGGCCTGCCAGCGCGCAAAAAAACAAACGGTTCAACATCTCTCGGATCCTTTCATGTCCGCCCCGAGATCGAGGCGTTATTCGTCATATTTTCAGATTTTCTTGTCGATCCTGTCAATCTGCGGTTCGTATTCGGCGGGCATTTGAATCGGGAACCGCCGCCAGATCGAATCCATGTCCCGGCCGCCGGCGGCGGCGCGACGGGCCTCGACGACCGCCGCCGCCTGGCATTCGAGCATGATCTCGCGCATCGGG
Organism: bacterium; assembly: GCA_021372575.1. Lineage (GTDB taxonomy): Bacteria > Sumerlaeota > Sumerlaeia > MVZB01 > MVZB01 > JAJFUE01. The sequence continues at coordinate 15,639 of JAJFUE010000025.1, forward strand.
TGATCGGGGCTGTCGAGCTCCATGTTGGCGATTCCGCGCCGGAGCGCGAGGGCGTTAAGCAATTCGCCGGATTCGGTCGGGGCCGCCGGGTTGTCGAGTTTGCTGTCGGTGAGGAACGCGTAGCACGGCGGCGGCGTGCGTGCGTCGCCGGGCCCCATGCGGATCACGTAGATCGGCCGCATGCCGATCAGCTTGCCCATTTCGTCCATCTTGAATTTGTGGAATTGCTGGGCCTCGGCCTTTTTCTCCTGCGGGGTTCGCTTGTCTTTCGGGTCGGGCGGGCGCGGGTAGCTTCCCTCGCGCAGGCCAAGCAGTGTCAGCTTGATCGTTTCGCCGCCCATGTTGTGCGCCTGAACGACGCATGGCGTCAGCATCTTCTCAAACGTCAGGGGGCCTTCGAGCTTCCCGGTCAGCTGGACCAGGTTGCTGCCGAGGGGGATCGTCGCCGAGGCGACCCGGCCGTCGGCCGTCACTCCGGTACCGGAAGATTTGCCTTTTCCGCAGCCGCAGAGCGTCAGGACGAACAATAACGACAGAACAAGAATGGGGCGGTATTGCCGCATGCGTCACCTCACCGGTTTGTCATGGGACCGAATGTAACGTCCCGGGCGAAAATGTCCAGCGCTTATGAATGCCGCAGCACGGCCGCCGGCGAATCGGGGTGGGCGGCCGAACGCGGCACGAGCTTGATGCCGCGGACGCGGAAGCGCGCGCCGGGGCGGTTGTCGAGGCATTCGATCTCCCACTGGTGGGCCAGGGCGATCTGGCGCACGATCGCCAAGCCAAGGCCGGTGCCGTTTTCGCGCGTCGTGAAATACGGCCGGAACACCTGCTCGCGCTGATCGGGCGGGACGCCGGGGCCGTTGTCGCAGACCTCGAAGGCGGCTTCGCCCAAGCCGGTGGCGCGCAGGCCGACCTGGATCAGGCCGCCGCGGCCGACCGCCTGGACCGCGTTGAGCAGCAGGTTGAACAGCATCTGCCGCAGGAGCGCCTGATCGGCCTCGATCGAGCCGTCGATTCCGTCGGGCTCGAAGCGGATTTCCTTGTCGGTCATGTCGGTTTCGAGCGCGCGCACGACGTCCATCACGACCGAGCGGAAATTGAGCGGGGCGGGGCGCGGCTCGGGCGGGCGCGAGTAATTGATGAACTCGTTCAGGCGGCTCGTCACGCGATCGACTTCCTGGGCGATGTCCTGCGCGCGCGAGTGGATCTCGGCCGATGAGGGGCGTTGCGTGATGAGCTGCGCGAGGCCGCGGATGATGTTGAGCGGGTTGCGCGTTTCGTGCGCCAGGCCCGCTGCGGCCAGATTGAGTTCCTGCAGGTGCATGTTCATCTGGCTGGCGCGCTGAAGGCGCAGTTGCAGCCGGGCCGACTTCTGGGCCTGATGCCATGCGATTCCAAGGCCGCCGCCGGCGAGCGCCGCAATGAACGCGGCGATCACGCGCTGCCAGAAATCGGCGTTGACCGCGCGGTCGTAATCGGCGCGCGAGAGCGTGATGACAAACCCGTGCAGCCCGCGGCTGCGGCTGAGTTCCTCGAACTGCGCGTCGGTCATGCCGGGCGGGCGGCGGAAGGGATTTGGACCGCGGCGACCGCGGCGGGCGGCTTGGGACGCAGTCGTGCGCTCATCCGCCGGGCGTGCCACGCTTTCAGAGCGGTTCCGGGTTTCAGACGTGGGTGCGTCGCGGGGGGCGAACTCCGGGCGGCGCTCGCCTTGCGGCGGAGGAAACCGGCGTTGTTGCAGCGTGCCGGACGTCTGGCCGGGCCTGAACGACGGCATCACAATGGTGGTGGATGTGAACTGGTCGCCGAAATCGACCGGCGTGATGAACGTCACTCCGTCCTGCGCCCACGTCTCGTCGGCCGGGGGCGTCGCCATGGAAACGCTGCCGGCGCTGGCGACGACTTCGTGGTTGGCGTTGAGCAGCGCCATGGACTCGATGCCGGAGGCCTTCGAAAGCTCACGCAGGATGATCTCAAGGCGTTCCTGCGGGATGAATGGCCTGCGGCCGCTGCGGACGGCGGCGCCGATGGCGATCGACGTGGCGCTCGCCTGGGTCCTCAGGCTGCTTTTCTCGGCCGCGATGACGCGCTGGTGCTCCACGGCCTGCCAGGCGACCAACAGCAGCCAAGCCAACAACAGCATCGCATAGACCGTGGCCTCATTCCGCCTCACTCTTGGCCTTCTTCCGGGCCGGCATCTTGATGCTGAACGGCGCCGGCTTGACCTCCACCCCTCTCGTTCTATCTTCCTTGGTGTCGAGGAACTTGTTCAACTGGTTTTTATCGATGACCTTGGTCATGAAAGTCGAACGGTTCTTCTCGTCCTCCGACATCTCCGCGACATCGCTCGTGCGCTCGACGACGTATGGGGTGAGGAAAATCAGAAGCTCGGTCTTGACGTTGTTCGTAACCGTGCGCCGGAAAAGCGCTCCGAGCGCCGGGATGTCGCCAAGGAGCGGGATCTTCTTGACGTTCTCGATCTTGGAGTCCTCCATCATCCCGCCGATGACCGCCGTGTGACCGTCCATGACGACGACGCGCGTATCGGCCGAGCGGGTGTCGATCACGTAGGCCGCCGCCGTGTCGCTGATCGGAACGGTCTGCGAGGTGAGCTTCGAGATTTCCGGGCTGACGTCCATCTCGACGAGACGGTCGGGGCTGATGTGCGGCGTGACGCGCAGGATGATGCCGACGTCGCGGTAGGAAATGGTGTTAATCGTCTGGCCGGCGTCGGTGACGCGGCTGCTGTCGATGATCGGGATCGTCTGGCCGACGGTGATCGACGCCTGCGGGTTGTTGCGGGCCATGATCGACGGGCGCGACAGGACCTCGAGCTTGTTGTTCACGGCCATGGCGCGCACGAGCAAGTTGACATCGGTGTCGGTGAGCTGGTAGATGCCGCCGCGCGTTTCGCTGGCCAGGCCGAAGGCGCTCAGGACGCTCTGGGTGCGGTTGCCGTCGATGTCCTTGAAGCTTGCCTCGACACCCAAATCCAGATCCTTGGTATGGGTGACCTCGATGAACAGGACCTTGATCAGCACCTGCGGCACCGGCCGGTCGAGGTTGTCGATCACCTGCTTGATGTACTGGTTGGTCTCGTCGTCGGCGAGGACGACAATCTGGCCCGACTCGGAGTCGTAGCGGATCGTGGCGTTGCGGTTCATCCGCGCCGCCTGCGCGGGCTGCTGCTCCTCTTCCTCGGGATTCTCCACGCCCGCGTCCATTCCGCCCGCCGGCGGGAAAGCAACATCCTGGGCTACGGAACGGATTGGCGCCGCGAAAGTCAGCGCCAGCATCAGGATCAACACAAAAATAGGTTTCATGGCCTTTCCTCGACGTGGTTTCAAATTCAATATGAGCGGCTGCTGCTTGAGCGGCTCGATCCGCCGAAGCTGCTGGAGGAACTGCTGCGGCTGCTTGAACCATAGTTGCTGCTGCTGTTTCGATTGCTCGACGAACTATTTCGGTTGGTGCTGCTGCTGTTGTATGACGAGCTGTTGCGGTTGGTCGATGACCGGTAAGTGCTGCTGCTGCCGGTCCCGCTGTTTTCGAACATGTCCTGAAGCATGAGGGCCGCCTGCTCGGGGTCGATGTTGTGGATCTGATAGACGAACACCTTCTGGTGCCCGGCCGAATCCTGGTCGAGGTTTTCAATGACTTTCTGAACCTGGTCGAGCACCGATTCGACGGCGATCACGATCACCGAGTTGGTGCGCGTGTCGGCCACGGCCGTGACCGTATGTTCCTGGATCTGGCGGGCCGATTGGCCATTCGCGCTCGTCGCCGCGGCCATGGCCTGGAATCCGCCGCGGCCGCCGGTCATTGCGCCACGCCCGCCGCGCTGCTGGTTGTTGCGGTTGTTCATCGTGCTGGCTGCGGTGCTGGAGTCGGTGTACATCTTCGTAATCACGTCGGTCATTTCGGTGGCGTCGGCGTACTGTAGCGGGAACACCCGGATCTGCGTCTCGAGCTCCTTGGTGTTATCGACCTGCTCGATGATCTTGGCGATGGTCGGGTGCAGTTCGTCGGGCGCGCTCACGACGACGGCGTTGGTGCGGGTGTCGGCCACGGCCAGGACGCGTGACGCGGCTTGACGGGCCTGGCTGTCCGGCTGCGTGTTGTCCATGCCCATGCCCCCACCCATGCCGCCGGGTCCGCCGAATTGGCCGCGGCCGCCGCGCATCCGCGCGAAGAACTGGGCCATCTGCGCGCCGCGGTTGTTACGGTTGTTGGCGCCGGTGCCGGATTGCGCGAACAACTGGTTGACCATGTCGGTGACCTGCTGCGCGTCGGCATACTGCAGGATATAGACCTCGATCGTGGTGATCTCGGAGATCGACGTGTCGAGGGCCTTGATGATCTGGGCGATGCGCTTGATGTTGGAGCGCGTGTCGGTGATCACGATCGAGTTGCTGGCGGTGTTGGCCGTGACGGTGGACCAGCTTGGCAGCAGCGGCTGGATGTCGTTGAGCATGGCCGTCGCGTCGGCATAGCGGACCGGGATGATCTCATGGACCATTTCGTCGCCCGACGGCATGTCCTTGGGATCGATGTTGTCCTTCTTGATCACCTCGAGGTCGTAGGTCTTGGCATCCTCGCGCGAGACGATCTTGAGGATGCGGCCGTTGCGGACGGCCGCGTAGCCGTTTTCGTTGAGCACGGTGTTGAGCAGATCGACCGCCTCGGAGCGGTTGAGCGGCTGGTGGCTCGTGACGTTCACCTTGCCTTCAGTGTTGACCATCTTGACGATGACGAACCCACCGGCCCTGCTCATGTAGTCGAGGACGGTGTCGAGCGGGGCGTTGTGGAAATTGAACGTGAGGCCCTGTTCGCCGTCCGCCTCGGCCTTCGGTTTGACGGCCTTTGCGGCCGTCGTCGCGGTCGTCGGTTTCTCGGAAGCCGTGAGGATGGCCTGTTTCGGGGTCTGCTCGCCGGCGCCTTCATTGGGGATTGCGGCGATTTCGATGTCGCCGGGCTGCCTCGCCGTGATCGTGGCCGCCGGGGCCAGGCTCGTCGTCAGGACGACCGCCGCGATGAGTAGTAACTGCTTTTTCATTGTCCCATCTCCCTTAAACGACGTTCGCGCAATCTCGCCATGATATCCTGGGTTGAGGCGCCCGAACTCTGGCCAGTCGAAGCCTGGGTCGGGCGTTGCTGATTGGATGAGGACTGGCCGGAATAACCGCGGTCGCGCCGGCTGCCGCCACTGTCATAGCCGCTGTTGCCGCCGGAATAACCGCCGCGACTACCGCCGAAAGAACCGTCGCCGCGATTGCCCTGGGGCCGGCTCTGGGCCAGGGTCTGCCGTGGCGTCGAAGAAACCGAGAACCGCGGGCTGTCCACAAGTTCCCAGCCCTTGCCTTCGCGCCGCTCGATGCGCTTGCCGACGGGCCAGTCGATCGTTTGCGAACCGGATTCCATTTTCAGCCCGTCGGTCGAGATCGCGGCGACCTTCATGCCCGCGATCGTCATGCCGGGCTCGAGCGTCCGTTTGTAATCAGAACTCGACCCCTCGGTAAACGCAACCGATTTGCCCGAGTCGATCAGCACGCCGAGCAGGTCGATCGTGTCGGCCACCGGCGTCGCCACGTTCGTTGCGGCCGAAGCGCTCGAGGACCGGTACGGCGTGCGTGTCGGGTCGAAGATGTTGCGTTGCGTAATGAGCGCGAAGCTCTCGAACGAATTGGCGTCGGGTTCCCGCTGAGCCGTTTCCGCCGCCGGTTTCTCGGTTGTTTGCTGCCGGGAGGATCTCGTCCGCTGCGCGCGGCGCACGGACGCCGACCATGCGGGCAGGGCCAGCACGAATGCGAGAAGGATGATCAGGGCGCGTTTAGCTGGCATTTTTGGCTCCTCGCAGGACCACGCCGCTCAGCAGCAATTCCAGCGTGAGGTTGCGGCCGGCCTCGTCGCGCGCGGTGATCGTGACGTCCTGGACGCGCAGGCCGCGCGGATCGCGCTCGACGTTGTAGAGGAAGCGCGCGATCGAGGCGATCGACCCCTGCCCGACCAGGCGGAATTCGATATAATTGCTGCCGTCCTTTTCGGACTTCGGCGTGGGGCTCTGCCGGGTGATCGAGATGCCCGTGCGAGACCACTCGCTCAGGCCGTTGTAAATCAGTTGCTCGGCGGCGGATTGCTCGGGTGGCAGGCTGTTCCTGACCATCGCGTTCCACTGGTCGTCATACGATTTCTGGTATTTGAGCAGCCGCTCGCCGCCCGCGATGTCCTTTTCGAGCTGCGCGATCCGCTGGTTGCGTTTCTTCCACAGGTCCGTCGCCGGGCCCAGCACGACCTTGTCCATGATCAGCAGGCCCAGGCAGACCGCCACGCCGACAAGCAACAGCCATTTTCTGCGGTCATTCTGCATGGGGTATTCCCCCTTTCCACTGGTATGTCAGCGTGAACTGCTGGGGCGAGGGCACATCGACGTGGAGCGAATCGACGCCGGCGGCATTCTGTAGCTTGGTGGCCATCTCCTGCATGGCGCGGTCGGTTTTCGCCGTTCCGGTGCATGTGATCTTTTCCTGGTTGGATATCTTGACCATGCGGGCATACACCGAACCGTCGGGGGGGAACGCGCCCGTGAGCGTGTTGATAATCCTGAGGCTCGGCGCCGTGTCGTCGAACCACGGCCGATACTTGCGAATGTTGTCCTGCTGTTCCTTGACGCGCTTGACGGTCTCTTCCATCGACGTCCACTGGCTCTCGAGCCTGCCAAGCCGGTAGCTCTGGTATCCGAACGTCGCGCCGGCGGCAAGGATCGCGACCACGGCCGCGCCGATGCCCCACATCGTCCCGCGCGCCGAGAACCGGTGCGCGAACACCTTCCATTTTGTTTCGTGTGGCGGCAGGAACTCGAACGCGGGCTTCTGGCCGGCGACGATGCACGCGGCGGCTGCGGCCGCGGCCGCCATTCCGGAAGATGCGCGCTCCTTGAATGCGACCGGCCCGACCGAGGCCGGTTCGGCGCTGTGCAGTGCAAGGCCGAGCCGCCCGACCGGATCCTTGAGATCCTCGACCAGCTCGGCCGCGGCCTGCGCTTCGCCGATAATCGTCACTGACTTGATCGCCGTGCGCGCGTCGGGCGGCAACTGCCCGAGCGTGATCCGGATCTGGCGCGCGATGGCCTCGGCGTCGAATCCCTGTTCGTGATCCTCGGCGTTCGATTCCTCGACCGTGCGCAAGGCGGCCACGCCATCGACCAAGGCCAGCAGTTCGGCGCCGCGCTCGCGCAACAAAAGGCTGAGGCTCACATCCGATTCGCGCGGTGTGATCAACGCCGTGAGGCCGGTCGTGATGCCGAGCGGCCGCAGCTTGGCCGCGCGCACGACGCGCTCCAGCGCATCGACGCGGACGCGCGGAATCGCCAGCACCGTCGCGCGGCGCGCGGAGGGCTCACCCCAGCGCGAGACGCTCAGGATCATATCGTCGGCCGAGAACGGCAACTCGCGCTCGGCCTGGAGCTCAATGAAGCTGCGCAGGTCTTCGGCGCCGACGTCCGGCAGCGCAAGCTGCAGTGAGAACGTCCACGACGCCGGCACGGCAATCACGCACGCGCGCCCCTGCAGGCCCGCCTCGTCGAGCCGGTTGCGGATCTCCTGGCCGGCCAGCTCGGGGCTGGCGGTCAAGGGGTCGAGCGTGAGTTCGGTCCGGAACAGTTTGCCCGTCTCGAACCGGCGACCGCGCCCGCGCACGACGCATGCGCTCAGCAGCCGGCCCTCGAGCGACAGGCCGATCATGGATCCTGGAGTGGATCGCAATGAGAACATCATGACCCGGTCTGACCCCTTCCGGCGGTGGTGAAACCGCCCGTGTTCGTTGAAGAATTTGCGAGCTGGACCGCGCTGCCGAGCGGCCACCCGAAGCGGGTAAGGTCGCGCCGGTAGCGGATGCGCGGCTGCGTCGCGTCGCTCGCGTCGATGATGAACTGGTCACGCCGGTAGCCCTGGCCGTTGTGGCCGACGGCGGCGATATCGACCGAGAACTGGTTGGTCTTGGCGGTGAACGCCGCGCCGTACTGGGCGATCACTTCCGCGCCGCAGCAGTCCAGCACCCAGCCCAGCTTGGCCTGGTCGGCGACGGCGCGCGACTGGCGCGCCGCGACGATCTTGTCGGCCGACGCCGTGTCACCGCCCATCACCGCCTGCAGCACCGCGGCCGGCGCCGTGTTGACGTTGATCGGGCCGCCCGAATCCCGCGCGGCGCTGAAACGGATGTTCGCGCCGGCCTCGGTGACTTGGTCGAGTTCGTCGGCCGTCATGCCACCGATCGCGGCGAGCTGAAGCATGCTGTGGATTTCGGAGAGGCGCGAGGATGCGGCCGACGCGATCGCCGAGGCGCGCTCCTGGCTGAGCGTGGCGCCGAGCGCCTGCTGGATCGACTGCCGTGTGACCGTCGAACTGCCTCCGCCCGACGAGTCCTTGCTCCAGACCGTCAGGTAATCGAGCAGGCCCGGGTCGAGCTTGCCGTCGGCGTTGTCGGGCGGATAGCTCGCGTCGCCGTCGTTTTCGTTCTCGTCGAGCACGCCGTTGAAGTTGGCGTCCTCGCCGCGCAGGATGTCCCATGTCGCACCGTTGAGCAACCTGATCTCATCGACCGTCTCGAACCTGGCGTTCTTGCACATGTACGGCGTCTGAAGAAGGGCATAGACCTCGTCCTCGGCGCCGTATTCGCCGGCCTCCATGTCGGAGTCGCGCCAGTCGATGATCGCGCCGGCCAGTTCGGGGGTCATGCCCGGCAGCAGCTCGAGCTGCTCCAGCGTCGCGCCGTTGAGGTTGAGCTTCGACGACTCATCAACGATGTTGAACGTCGGGACCGTGCCGGCCGCAGCAAGCCGGGCGCCCTGGGTCGAGACGGTGAACTTTGTGCTCGGCAGCGACGAGGCCACCGAGTTGGGTCTGCCGATCACCCAATATCTGGCATCGCCGACCTGCCCGCCGTCGAACTTGCATAGCGACGTGTCGAGCATGAGTCCGGGGTTTTCGTTGTTGGTGATCGCATACTGGACGTAGCGGATCGCGCCTTCGACGGCTTCGGCGGCCTCGCGCTCGGCGACGGCGTTGTCGGCGGCGCGGTATTCGAGGCGCATCGAGTCGCCGAAGAAAATCACCAGCGACACGAGGCCGAAGCAGACCCACAGCACGATGATCAGCAGCAGGCCACGGCGGCGCGAGGCCGGTGAAAACAGGGAGTGGCGCGCACGCCGCGTCATTGCTCCGTCCCCCCGCTGGTGTCGGTCGTTGTCGTCTGGGTCGTGTTGTCGGCCATCACCGGGCAAACCATCTCGATCGGGCTGCGCGCCGGCTTCTTGTCGATCTCCGCAAACTCGATGCGAACCTTGACGGCCGGCGGCAATGCGGTTTCGACGCTCGAATCCCAGCTGTCGCGCCAGTACTGGCCGTCCCAGTAGTCGAACTCCAGGGCGTTGACGCCGTGCAGGAGCCGCTGCGGCGCGGACGCCTCGGCGGTCTGCGCGAGCAGGTTGCGCGACACGGTCCGCGCAAGGTCCATCCCCGCGTCCCCGTTGCCGTTCTCGGGATCGATCAGCTCGTAGCGGACGCCGATGACGTCGCCCCACGGTTCCGAATCGAGGAGCACCCCCGACGTCGAGCCGAAATCGAGCGTGTCGCGGCGCACGCTGGCGTTGGTCTGCGTGAGGCCGGCGAACGGCTTGCCGAGCACGCCGGGGATGACCGTCTGCGCGAGGTCGCCGCGCATCACGCGCACAACTTCATCGATCGGCGCCGCGGTCTGGATGTCGTTCCACACGCGCTCGCGCAGGCGGTAGGCGCCGGCATAGACGCCGTACAACGCCGCCAGCAGGACGCTCATGATCAATGAGGCCAGGACCACTTCGATGAGAGTGAAGCCGCGCCGTTTCATCGTGCCGTTCCCGATGACGTGGATGAGCTCGAACTCGACGAACTCGACGAGCCCGACGACGAAATCGAAGTCGATGTCCCCGACTGCGTGCCGCCCGTGTCGGTCTGGGCCAGCGTCGCAAGCGAGACGCTGTAATCGCGCCCGAACGCCTTGAAGGTCACTTCGACCGTGACCGACGTCATGCCGGTTTCCGTCCAGTCGATGCTGGACAGGTGGTAACTGAATCCCGGCCAGTCGTTGCCGACGTCTTCGTTCCGGTCGCCGTCGCGCCAGCTCTCGGTGGCGACGGCGTCGTCCAGGATCGATTGGGCGATGCGGGCGGCCTCGCGCTTTTTATCGGCGACGACGCCGACGCGGTGCGCAAGCGTAATCCCCTCGATCGCGACGGGAAGCACGATCGCCATGAACAGCATCCCGGCGAGGACCTCGACGAGCGTAAACCCGTTATTTGCGGTTCTGGTTCGTTCCGCCCTCATTCACCGCCTCATCTTCTACGCCGATATCGACCAGGTCGTAGCCGAAGCCGTCGGTCCGCTTCCTGACGTCGAGCCCCTGGCCGTCCTCCTCGCGAATCCCGATCCGGCTGGCCGCGGCCTCGTCGGTCGTGCCGTCGGGCAGGAACAGAATCGTGACGCGCCCGTTCTCCACGACCGCGTCCGAGTCGATGTCAAAATGCAGCTTGTCGTCGAGTTGCCATTCGATCGGCTGCGCCGCTTCCTCCTGGCCGGCGACCGCGGTCAAGTCGAGCCCGTATTTGCCGGTCTCGGGCTCGATCCACATTTCGGCGCGCGCCGAGCGCTCGATCGCCGCGTTGCGCGCGTAGCGGACGAGGGCATACACGCGGCGGCTTTCCTCGACCATCCGGCGGCCGGCGAAGAACCGGCCCATTGCCGGGGCGGCCACGGCAAGCATCGTGGCCAGCACGGCCATCACGAGGATCAGCTCGATCAGCGTGACTCCGTTCGTGGTGCGGGCGCTCCTCATCGCTTACTTCGCCAGGTCCTTCTCCGAGCCCTTCTCGGTGATGTCGTCGCCGCCGCCCGGGCGTTTGTCGGGTCCGCAGGAATAAATGTCGTAGCTGTTGGGATTGTTCTTGCCCGGGTACTCATAGACGTAAGGCGTGCCGTAAGGATCGGTGGGGATTTCCTTGAGGTACGGCCCGCGCCACTTGGGCGTGTCGCGCGGCTGGTTGACGAGCACGTCGAGCCCGTCGCTCGTCGATGGGAAGTAGCCGCAATCGACCTCGAACGCGTCGAGCTGCTGGGCGAAGACCGCGATCTGCGTCTGCGCGGCGGTGACGTTGGCCTGCTCGCCGCGGCCGGCGACCTTCGGGATGACGATCGCCGCCAGCGTGGCCAGGATCACCATGACCAGCAGCAGCTCGACCAGCGTGAAGCCACCCCGCCCGCGTGACGTCTTTGTGCGAATCATCTTGGTCTCTCCTTACTTGATATAATCCTGAATCGAGAAGATCGGCAGGAGCATGCCGATGAAAATCGTTCCGATGAACGCGGCCATCGTGAACAGCAGGGCCGGCTCGGCGAGCGCCACCGCCATGCGCAGCCGCTGGTCGAGCTCGGCGTCCGTGACGGCCGCGATGCGCACCAGCTCCGCGTCGAGCTTGCCGCTCTCCTCGGCCACGCCGATCATCTCGATGACCGAGCCCGGGAACAGATCCTTGCTGTCGGCAAGGCTCGCCGACAGGCTGTCGCCCTTCTTCACGCGCTCGATCGATTCGGTGACCGCATCGATCAGCGTTTGGTTGCCGATGGACTCGCGCGCCACGCGCAACGCGGCGATCAGCGGCACGCCCGCGCCGACGAGCGTCCCGAGCATGCGGCAGAAGCGCGTCATCGCGAACCGCGAACTGAGCGGACCGAACACCGGCAGCTTCAAGACGAAACGTTCCCATTCCCGGCGCCCCTCGGTCGTCGAAAGCCACTGCTTGAGCATGAAGATGCCGACCCCGATCAGGATTGCGGTCGGGATGCCGTAGGTCTTGAGGAACTCGCTCGCCTTCATGATGAACTGTGTCAGCAGCGGCAACTGGCCGCCGAGGCCGGTGAAAATCTTCTGGAACCGCGGGATGAAGAACGTCAGCAGATAGATCACGACGCCGATCGCGAGCAGCAACAACACGGCCGGGTAAATCAGCGCCGACCGCACGCGCCCCTTCAGCTCCTTTTCGCGCGTCTGGAAGTCGGCGATCTGGCCGAGCACGACCTCGAGGAAGCCGCCCGTCTCGCCGGCCTGAACCATGGCCGTATAGACACGCGGGAACGTTTTGGGGAAGCGCGCCATGGCGTCGGCGAGCGACTCGCCATCGACGACGCGGTCGTAGATGGCCTTCCACTGCTCGCGCGCAGCCGGCAGCGAGGCCTCGCGCTGAAGCACCTGCATGGCGCGGGCAAGCGGCACGCCGGCGGCCAGCAGGCTCGCCAACTGCCGCGTGAAATTCTCGAGCGCGCGGAACGGGACTTTGTATGTTGCCGGGGGCGCGGATTGCGCCGCCGTCGTCGGGCCGTTGCCGTTGCCCGATTTTTCCTTCACGCTGATCGGCGTCAGGCCGCGGCTTTCAATCTGGCGCACCGCGTCCGGGCGCGCACCGGCATCGATGACACCCTCGGCCACGCCGCCGTCGCTCTTCAAAGCCCTGTATGCGAATGTCGCCATGTTATGAACTCATCCGTGAACCAATAATCGTGCTCGTGCTCGTAATCGTAATCGTAATCGTAATCGATCAGTCGTTTGCTCATCCCTCGCTCACGCTCGGGCTACTGCATCGCCGCACTCCGCACTCTCATTTACCCTTTCTTTTCCGTCGCCGCGGCCGGAATCTCCTTGTCCGCTCTCGTCACTCGCAGGACTTCATCGACCGTCGTGTGGCCCTCGGCGACGATGCGCCAGCCGTCCTCGGCCAGCGAGCGCATGCCGTCGCGCACGGCGGCCGTGCGGATCTCGCCCGAGGAGCGCGACGCCATCAGCAGCGAGCGGATCTCGTCGTTCATCGCCATCATCTCGAAGATCGCGCGCCGGCCGAAATAGCCGGTCTGGCGGCAGGCCTCGCAGCCGACGGAGCGCCAGACCACGTGGCCCGGATCGAGGCCGATGTCCTTCTTGATCGCGATGGTTTCGGGGCGGTCGTCGTGGATGCGGCACGTCGGGCACAGCACGCGCACGAGGCGCTGCGCCAGCACGCCTTCGAGCGCCGAGGCGACGAGGTACGGCTCGACATCCATATCGACGAGGCGCGTGATCGCGCTGGGGGCGTCGTTGGTGTGCAGCGTGGAGAAAACGAGGTGGCCGGTCAGCGACGCCTGCACGGCGATCTGCGCGGTCTCAGTGTCGCGGATTTCGCCGATGAGCACGACGTCAGGGTCGTGGCGCAGGATCGCGCGCAGGCCGCGCGCGAACGTCAGGCCCGACTTCTCGTTGACCTGGATCTGGTTGATGCCGCGGATCTTGTATTCGACGGGGTCCTCGACGGTGATGATCTTGCGCTCGACATCGTTGATCTCGTTGAGCGCGGTGGCCAGGGTTGTGGTCTTGCCGCTGCCGGTGGGGCCGGTGACGAGGATGATCCCATGCGGCAGGCCGAGCATGCCGCGCAACAGGCGCTCTTCGCGCGCCGCCATCTTCAGCTCGCTCATGCCGTGCTTGGTGGAGTCCTGCTGCAGGAGGCGCAGCACGACGGCCTCGCCGTGGATCATCGGGATGAGCGAGACGCGGACATCGACCTCGTGCTCACCGACGCTGATCTTGATGCGGCCGTCCTGCGGGAGGCGCTTTTCGGCGATGTCGAGGCGCGAGAGGATCTTGACGCGCGAGACGATCGCCGGCTGGAAACGCTTGATCTGGGCCGGGACGGGGACTTCCTGCAGCACGCCGTCGATGCGGTAGCGGATGCGCAGCTCCTCCTCGAACGGCTCGATGTGGATGTCCGTCGCGCGCAGCGAAATCGCCTCGGCGAGGATCTGGTTGACGAAACGGATGATCGAGGCGTCCTGGGCGGCATCGTCCAGATCGACGTCCTCGTCGCGCGCCTCGTCGATGACGGTCAGCGCGCCATCTTCCTCGAGCTTGCCGAGCGTGTCGGCTCCGACGCCCAATCGCCGCTTGAGCTCGCGCTGGATCGCCTCGGCGGGCGCAAGGACCGGCTCGAGCTTGAGCCCGGTGAGCGAGCGCAAAATGTCGATGCCTTCGGTGGCAAACAGCCGCGCCGTCGCCACGTTGACGTGCGAATTCTCGCGGCCCAAAGGCAACAATTCATGCTTGAGCAGCACCCGCGCGGGGAAGAGCGACAGCAGCTGGCGGTCCGGATCGACGTCCTCCAGGTTGGCGTAATTCAGGCCGTATTGGCCGGCCAGCCAACTCAGAATTTCTTCCTCGGAGAACTCCTTGACGGATTCGTCGTGCTGCTGTCGCCAGAGCTCGGCATCCTGCGGCGAGAGTTGCCGCCGCGCAATCATTTGGTCGAGTTTTTCGCTCATGCCGCGCTCTCCTTCCCTCGGGGGTCACATCATTGGCGAGTCAATCAATCAGTCCAGGGTGCCATCCAAGACAAGCTTGGCTTCCTGGCTCGCGCTCAGCACTTCGCGCAGCTTGTTGCGGGCTTCCTTGAGCGCTTCCTGCTTCTTGGCCATCGCTTCGCGATAGGCCTTCAGCTTGGCCTTGATGTCTTCCGGCTTGGCGTTCGGATCATCGGCCGCTGTCTGGAGCGCCGCGCGTTCGGGCATCTCCTGAGCCTGGGCCGCCTGCGGAGCGGGGCCGCCTTGCGGACCGCCCTGTCCTTCGGGGCCGCCCATGCCGCGGCCGCGCCGGCCGCCCATGCCCATCATGCCGCGGCCGGGAGTCGCTTCACGCTGGGCCTTCATCACGTTCTGGAGCAGCGGCTCGATCGCCTTCCACTCGTCGTCGGTCGCATTCAGGCGCGTCTTCATTTGCTCCATCCGGCGCTGCTGCATTTCCTGCATGCGTTGCTGCATCTGGGCCGGATCGAACTGGCGCGGGCGCCGGCCCTGGTCCTGGCCGACCTGGCCTTGCTGATCGGGCGGGGCACCCGCCGGTTGATCGCCAGCCGGGGGCTGAGCGATGGCAACAGTCAGACAGAGAACCCAGACCGCCAGGATTCCCGAAAGTTTGCGTAACATCATCCTGCTACCTCCGTTGATTGCTACAGGGACATCGGCCCGGACCGGCAGCCCGGACCCCTGTGTAACAGGTTTCTTAGGGCAATCATCGTGCCAGATGTGAATATCTGAAAATATAGGGTTTTTAACACCTGCTGCGCAAATCATGCGCACCCGCAGGTTTTCCCCTATGCAATTTTTTCGCGTTTGGGAAGCATCCAATCGGACCGATCGGTCCGATCATTTCAATCTTGTTTGATAAAACATCCTGCTCGTCGGCGAGTCGATCCGGACGATCAGTGGTCTTTCAAGGCGGGCCGTGTCTGTGCAAGCCTTCAGTAATAAAACTATCTATAATCAGTCCATTTATCGCTATGGATATTATTCGGCAGTATTAACATGAACGGATTTGGGTTGAAGGCGTAAATAGACGGGGAGGCGACGGCGCGGATCCGATACCAGCCGGTGTGCGTGATATCCGGAAACGTCAAGATCTCGGTCTGCTCGCCGCTCGGGTTCGATGCGTATTTCAAGTTGGTGACCTTGTGCATGCCTTCCCATAATTCCAGGTTCACGGCCGTGCCGGCGGTTGCGACGTCGGTCTTCCAATGCACCACAAGCGGGTCACGCCCGCCGACGAGGCGTTCGCCGCCTTCGGGCGACAGAACGCGCACGCCGCGCGCGGGAAGCTGGTTCGCGTAAAGGTAAATCCTGTTTCCGGCGCTGGCAACGATATCCGGGTTGCCGTCGCCGGTGACGTCGCCCACGGCCAGGTCATCAAAACTTTTCACGCCCGCCGGCATGGTCAGCGTGTGTGTCGTCAGGCTCGGCGAGGAACCGCCGGGATTTGAATACCAGTGTCCCGTGGAACTGACCACTTCCGTATTGCCGGAGCCGCTCAGGTCGCCGGTCGCGGTCTTGCCGGGCAGGCCGAACGTTATCGGCAGCCGGAACGTGGCCGGCCTCCCGCCGTTGTTCAAATAGAACCGCCCCCCGGCCACGATGTCCATGCGGCCATCGCCATTAAGATCGGCCACAGTCAACGACCCGCTGGTGCCCTGATTGATGTCATGCCGCGTGAACGAAGGACTAGCCGCGCCATTATTCTCATCCCAACGCATCGCCATGGCATCGCCGCGGGCTAAAACAAAGTCATTATCACCGTCACCGTCAAGGTCAGTCGAGAGATACGGAAAATAGCCATCAAGTGTTAGAGTAAGGGGTTCAGCCATTGTAAATTTTATGGGCTGCCCGCCATCATTTCGATACCAATTTAACCAGCGGTCATCATAGACCACAACATCAGGACGGTCGTCATGGTTCAGGTCGGTGACAAAACCTGGAATATAAGTATTGTCATTCCAACTTACCGCAGACTGATATGAAAAAACTGGGTTTTGGCCTCCATTGTTCTTAAGAATGGCTATAGTTGAAAAAGAACCACTCTTTATTATTTCTTGATAACGACTGTAGATGATGTCTAATTTACCGTCGCCATCCATATCCGCCGAATTGACCCACCCACATCCGGCGAAATTCCCTTGAAGGGTTTCCAAATTATGTTCCATGAAAGAAGGGGAAGGAAGACCATCATTTTCAAACCAACTCAGGGCGCCGATTTGCATTCCGTGACCATGTGCATTATTGTAAACGGCGACGATATCCTTCCGTCCGTCAGCGTTGATGTCGGCCAGATGAAAATTCACTGAAATTACGTATGGATACAAGTACACATCGACAATAACCTTCGGCGAACCAAAGCTAGCCGAAGCCGCCCAAGAAGGGCCCACGAGAATCAGCAACAAAATGCCCAGCAAAAAGATTTGACGTATGAAGCGATTATCCCGGTAATTGAAAAAGTGATTCATCGAGTGAGCCCTGTATTCATTACTTATAATCGATCCATTTGCCGCTATTGATATTATTGGGAAGGATTAACATGAACGGATTCGGGTTGAAGGCGTAAATGGCCGGGGAGGCGACGGCGCGGATCCGATACCAGCCGGTGTGCATGATATCCGGAAACGTCAAGATCTCGGTCTGCTCGCCTGTCGGGTTCGATGCGTATTTCAAGTTGGTGACCTTGTGCATGCCTTCCCATAATTCCAGGTTCACGGCCGTGCCGGCGGTTGCGACGTCGGTCTTCCAATGCACCACCAGCGGGTCACGCCCGCCGACGAGGCGTTCGCCGCCTTCGGGCGACAGCACGCGCACGCCGCGCGCGGGGAGCTGGTTTGCGTAAAGGTAAATCCTGTTTCCGGCGCTGGCGACGATATCCGGGTTGCCGTCGCCGGTGACGTCGCCCACGGCCAGGTCATCAAAACTTTTCACGCCCGCCGGCATGGTCAGCGTGTGTGTCGTCAGGCTCGGCGAAGATCCGCCGGGATTTGAATACCAGTGTCCCGTGGAACTGACCACTTCCGTATTGCCGGAGCCGCTCAGGTCGCCGATCGCGGTCTTGCCGGGCAGGCCGAACGTTGTCGGCAACCGGAACGTGGCCGGCCTCCCGCCGTTGTTCAAATAGAACCGCCCCCCGGCCAGGATGTCCATGCGCCCATCGCCATTAAGATCGGCCACAGTCAACGGCCCGCTGGTGCCCTGATTAATGTCATGCCGCGTGAACGAAGGACTGGCCGCGCCATTATTCTCGTCCCAACGCATCGCCATGGCATCGCCGCGGGCTGAAAGGCAATCAATGTTGCCGTCCCCATTCAAATCGGCAAGATTTATGTAGGGGGGATAGCCGTCAAAAACAATTGGATATGAATATGTAAATTGAGGCGGCCAGACGCCATTGTTCCTGTAAAAGCTTAGGCTATGACGAGCATCGAGAGCGATATCCATATACCCATCATGGTTTAAATCGGTGATAAAACCAGTATATTCGGGATAATCCTCTTTAAAGGCTTTGTAGCATTTAAAAGTTGGCTGAGGGCCGCCCTGATTTTTGAAAATGGATACTTCGTGAGTTTCTGGATATCCCCACAAATAATCATATGCGTAGCGCATCGCGACAATATCCAATCTGCCGTCCCGGTCCATATCCGCTGAAGCAATCCAGCCATAGATGCAACCACGAAGTTTAAGGCCACCCAATTCGTCTATATTATGCTCAACGAAGGCCGGAGAAGCATGACCATCATTTTCGAACCAACTCAGGAGGGCACGGTCACTTTGGGTTCCAATCATGTAACCCGCAACAACATCCTTCCTCCCGTCGGCATTAATGTCGGCCAGATGGAATATTACTTGAACCGTGCGCGTGGTCAATCCGACGATAACCTTCGGCGAACCAAAGCTTGCCGAAGCCGCCCAAGAAGGGCCCACAAGAATCAGCAACAAAATGCCCAGCAAAAAGATTTGACGTATGAAGCGATTATCTGGGTAGTGGAAACGGTGATTCATCACATCTCCCTCGCGTGGGTGATGCTTGGCCATGGCGCTTCAAATTAACTGAAATTCATTAAGTATTACCATATGTGTAATTATTAATTATCACAACCCATTTATTTGTATTCCGGTCGCCTTTCACAGTCAACATGAAACTCGGAGCATTCCGGGGAGCCCCTCGATCCTTAAAAGGAATGAACCACGAAGACACAAAGCCACAAAGAATTCTTCAAAATTGCCTATCTTTGTGCCTTTGTGTCTTCGTGGTTCAATCAAGCCGGATGATTTTTGCGCACAATTAATGCCACAACCGCCATCAGCCCGATCAGTCCGATCGCGAGGCAGGCTTTCTCTCTGCGGCCGGGGTATTCGAAGCTTACCCGATGCGGGCCGGCGGCGAGCCATACTCCCGTCTGGCACACGTTGACGCGCAGCGGTTTTTGCGGCGCGGCGTCATCAACCCGCACGCGCCAGTCCGGATAGTAGCCCTGATTCAGAACCAAAAACCCGGGCCGCTCCAGGCGGCAATTGACGGTGACGTGCTGCGGATCGGGCCACTGCGGCGCCTCGACGCTGTCGCTGGCGACGCCCCCAGCCGCGACGGTTTTCGCGGCGGGCGGAACATCGGCGCGCACCATCCGGATGCAGTTGCGATCGGGCATCGATGCCATCAGCTCGCCGCAAATCGCCTTGTCGGAGTCGAAAATTTTCAGGTCGCGCGAAATCCACGCGCCGCCCGCCCACGCCGTGTTTTCATAGCCGTGAGCCTGATAATACTTGCCGGGGATCTTCCCGACCGGCCGCAGCAGCGGCGAGGCCAGCTCGATCGGCGAAACCATCCAGCGCCCGCCGAAGAAACCGCTCCACGCGATGTATGCGTCCGGCCTGCGCGAAAACTTGTCGATCGGCGTCCCGTCCTGTGCGTCGAGTTTTGTCAGCACGCCGAGCGTATGGTTGTCGCCCATGATCAGCCCCGACCAGAACGGATCCATCCCGACGTAGCCGCCCACCGATTGCCAGCCCCACATGGACGCGTGCTCCGAGACGAGGAACCGGTGAAATTCCATGTCCAGCGTCGGATTCGGGCTCCAGCCGGGCTTCGCCCTGAACGTCGTGATCGCAAGCGGCAGGATGCCGTAGTTGCTCAGCCGCTCGGCGAACCGGCCTAGACTCGCGCCCGCCTTCTCGAACATGTCCAGCGTCGCCGGCCGGCCAACCAGCGCCGAACTGTCGCCCATCGGGTTCAATCGGCGCGTCACGCGCGCGATATCGATCGCCGCGACAAGCAGCACGATCGACACGAACGCCACCACCACCGGCGGGGTAATGAAACGATACCGGCCGAGCGCGCGCAGCAATCCGTCGAACCCGAGCGCCGCCACCACGACCAGCGCCATGTTAAAAGCCCACAAATAACGGTGCGGAAACCGCGACGAGAGTTCCATTGGAATGATTTTGGGAATCCATTGGGTCGCATGATACTGTGACGCGAATGCAAGGAGCAGGCTCGCGCCCGCGATCCCGATCAGCCCGATGCGCAGCCGCCTTCTCCGCGCGCTGAACAGCACGCACCCGAGCGCAAACACGACCGGCAGCCGCCCGATATAGAACATTTCTTCCCAGAGAACCGTCTTGAAAAACGAATTCGGCCCGACGTCGCCGATCGCCGGATCGTCCAGCATCCACGGCCTGAGCAACAGCGCGAGCGCGTTCAAATCCGGCAGGGAGCGGGACGGGGCGCGGTGGACCCACCGCATCATGTCACACAGCGGCCCGAGGTTGGGCAGCGCCACCGCGCCGGCGATCAGCGCGGCCACCGCAACTGCCAACGCCCTCTGCGCCCAGAACCGCAAATCCCACCACTGCCGGAACAATCTCACCGTCCTGATGATCGCCCACACCGAGAAAAGCACGACCGCGTGATGCAGGATTTCCGGATGCCCGGCCAGCCCGAGCATGCCCATCGAAAGACCCAGTCCCGCGACATCGCGCCGCCCGGGCCGGATCAACAGGCGGTCGAGAAACAGCCACACCCAGGGCAGCCACGCCTCGGCCTGCATGATGTTCAGTTGCCGCACGTGCGCCGGCAGATGCAGTCCGATGCTCATCAAAACCGCCGCGAGCAATTGCCCCCCAAGGCCGATGCGGAAATGCCGGGCCACCATCGCCGCGCCGACACCCGCGATCAGCAGATGAAACACGATCGTCCAGGCGGTCGCCGGCCCCGGGCTCGCGATCATGTAGAACACCGCCGACGGCAAATAATACGCCGCCGCCTCCGGAATCCCCGCCAGCGGGACGCCACCGAAACAGCCCGGATACCACAGCGGCAGCCGCCCACGCGCCAGCTCCATCCCGCCCCAAACTCTCAGCGGCAGGTTCTGGTCGATCAAATCGCTGAACCCAAAAACCTCGGTTGAAATGGGAATATCTCTGCCAGCCACCAGCCCCGGATAAACGATCGCGACCGCAATCAGCGCGCAAACGAAGGCGGCGGCAAACGCCCTCCAGGCCGGGATACCCGACGAGATCTTGCTTTCCGTTTTCTGCATGAGCTCAACCGTCCCAAAAACCAGACGCTATCATGCGGCAATACTCGAGTTGGTTTCCAGTCTTTATGGCGGCGGAAACCGGCAAACTGAAGTTTGAACTCCGAACAGGAATTCCGACATCGAATGAGCGTGGCTTTACTCGATTGAGCGGCGAATGAGAACAGGAGGAAACGGAGTTAACGGAGAATCTCTCCGTTGCCTCCGTTAACTCCTGTTACCGGCGGATAGAAATCGGTGGATAGCAAAAAACCACGGAGTCGCATCGCGCGGCTCCGTGGTTTTGTTTTCGATCTGAATCCTGTCATTCAGGATCCGGCGCTTTACTTCTCGACGATCTTGATCGTCTGGGCCGTCTTGATGTTTTCCATCGTGACCTTCTTGCCCGACGGGAACGTCGCGACGACGTCATAGGTCTTGCCGCTCTTGAGGCCGAAGTGCTGCTGGAGCGGGTTGCCGGGGAACGTGCCGTTGCCGGCCGTTACTTCGCGGTAGCCCTTCAGGCGCGAGCGGTCGCCGGCGAAGCCGGAGTCATAAACCGCAATCTTCGTCATGACGCCCGACTTGTTCGAGACGGTCCCCTCGACATCGACCTTGAGCCAGTTCTTGTCATTGGTCTTGTTGCGGAACACGCGCCACAGGCCCTGGTTGAACTTGCTGATGCGCTTCCAGTTGCCGACGATCATGTCGAGGTCGCCGTCGTTGTCGAGGTCGCCGACACACATGCCGTGGCCGTAATAGACCGCGCCGCCGAACTCGGGCCCCATTTCCTTGAAATGCAGCTTGCCGTCGTTGATCAGGATCTGAGTGTTGTTGCGGCTGTTGGTGACCATGATGTCCAGGAAGCCGTCGTTGTTGATGTCGCCGACGGTGCAGCCGCGCGAGTTATAATCGTAGTCGGCCACGCCCGATTCCTTGGAGATGTCCTTGAACGTGCCGTCGCCATTGTTCAGGTAGAGCGAGTCGCGCGCGTCGTTCGGGTCGATGTCGCCCGACTCGGCGCGGCTGTTGGCGAGGAACAGGTCCTGGTAGCCGTCGTTGTTGAAGTCGGCCCACATGGAGGACACGGTGTAGCCCTTGCCCTGCATGCCGAGTTCCTTCGTGACGTCCTTGAACTTGCCGTTGCCTTCATTGTGGTAAAGGATGCGCGACGTCATCTTGCCGGAGGAGTTGAGGTTGGAGACGAACAGGTCCGGGCGGCCGTCGTTGTCGTAGTCGCCGAAGTTGCAGCCATAGCCGGCGCTCATGTCGTTGACGCGGTATTCGGAGGCCATATCGACGAAGCTGCGGTGGCCGGTGTTGATGAACAGCGAGTTGGAGCAGTCGGTGTCGCCCTCGGCCGAGGACAGGCCCTCGTGATAGGCGCCCTTGGCGACGAAGAAATCGAGGAAGCCGTCGCCGTTGACGTCGGCGCAGGTGACGCCGGCCGAATAGTTGTGCGGACGGCCCGCGACCCCGGCGCGCGCGCCCTTCTCGTTGAACTGCTCGTCGTCGCCCCAGTAGAGGGCATTCGGCTGGCTGATGTCGCCGCGCTGCTCGGAAAGAGCCTCGATGTTGTTGGCGACGAACAGGTCGAGGAGGCCGTCGTTGTCGAAATCGGCAAACACGGTGGCATGCGAGTCGTTCGGATTGTCGATGCCGGCCGTTGCGCCGTAATCCGCGAATTTCATGTTGCCCAGGTTCATGTAGAACTTGTTCTTGCCATAAACGACCGACAGATAGACGTCGAGCTTGCCGTCCTTGTCGATGTCGGCCATGGTGACACACTTGCCCTGGCCCATGTGGAAGATGCCGCTCTGGGCGGTATAGTCCTCAAACAGCGAGCCGTTGAGGTAAAGGTTGATCTGCTCGGGGGGGAATGGCTCCTGAGCCAACGCAAACGCGTTGATCGCGAACAGCAACACACATAACGCGACGGATCTCATGATCGCTTCCTTTCGGGATTGAAATTTACGCAACGGAACTAATGAGAAATCATACACCCGATGGGCATCGGGTTCGGAGGATGTTTTTCATCGCTCCGAATCCCACGCCCATCGCCGCAACATGAATGGCAGTAAAGAAGGGAATATTCAAGCCCAAATTCGGGCGGAATCTTGAGCATGTAACACAACGGAACAATCTCGTTCGCGGCCGTTTCGACGCAACCTTTGTCGCGCCACGGCATCACGGCCGGCAGCTCCGGCGGAGCAGGCCACGGATTGCCCGAATCATGACTTGGTTTTTCAGGCGAGAACTTCGCTGAGTTTTTCCATCAACTCGTCGGCCTTGCTCGCGGCCGCGTTGATTTCGGAAATTTGAGCCGACTGCTCCTGGTAGCGCGCGACCAGATCCTTCATCTTCTCTTCCAGTTCCATGATCTGGACCTGCTGGTCACGAATGACTTCGTCCTTTTCCTGGCACTCGTTCTTCAGTTCCTGGACGCGCTCGAGAATCGCCTCGATCGTCATGGTTGCCATGGCTCCGTGCCTCCATCAGTCGTTAAGGGCGGAAGTTCCCGGGGCGCCTGGAATCGCAAACCGATCCACTCGCCGCGCGGGCAGCTTCTCAGATGGCTTATCGGCCGGAACGCGGAAATATTGAATGAGAATGATCAGTCATCGAGGATCTGGCGCACGCGGCGCGCAAGCGTGACCGGCGCGAACGGCTTTTGCAGGTACGCGATGCTCGAGCCTTTGAATCCGTCGCGAAAAATGGCCGAATCGGTGTATCCGCTGATGTACAGCACCTTGAGTCCCGCGCGCATCGCGAGCAAGCGATCGGCCAGATCCTCGCCGCCGATCCCGGGCATGACAACGTCGGTCACGAGCAGGTCAAATGGATTGGCCGGGTCCTCGGCCAGCTCGATCGCCGCCTTGCCGTCGGATGCCTCCATGACCGAGTAGCCATGGGTCTCCAGCGCGAGCCTGGCGATGCGCCGCACGGCCTCCTCGTCCTCGACGAGCAGGATCTTCTCGGTGCCGAACGGAATCTGGCTGTCGCCGTCCTCGTCGCGGCGGGCACCGTGTTTCTGGGCGACGTTCGGCAGATAAATCTTGAAGCAGGTGCCGACGCCGGGCTGGCTGATCACGTCGATGTAGCCGTCGCTCTGCTTGATGATGCCGAACACGGTGGCCAGCCCGAGGCCCGTCCCCCTCCCCTGCTCCTTGGTCGTGAAGAACGGCTCGAAAATTTTCGACCGGACCTCCTCGTCCATGCCGCAGCCGGTGTCGGTGATCGAGATCTGCACGTAATCGCCCGGCCTGAGCCCCGGATGCAGCCGGCTGTACGATTCCTCGACCGCGCAATTGCCGGTTTCGATGATCAGTTGGCCGCCCTTGGCCATGGCGTCACGCGCGTTGACCACCAGGTTGATCACCACCTGCTCGATCTGGCTTTGATCGACCTCGACCGGCCTGACCGTCTCCGACAGCGACGTCGTCAGGATGACGTCCTCGCCGATCAGCCTACGCAGCATCTTCTCGAGGTTGGCGATGATCTCGTTGATGTTCAGGATTTTCGGCGCGAGGATCTGCTTGCGGCTGAACGCAAGCAACTGGCGCGTCAGCGACGCCGCGCGCTCGCCCGATTCATAGATGTCGGCCACGTAACCGCGGTTGATGTCCTCGTTCGGCAGCTTCGACAGCAGCATTTCGCTGTAGCCGAGGATGACCGTCAGCAGGTTGTTGAAATCGTGGGCGACGCCGCCGGCGAGCTGCCCGATGGCCTCCATCTTCTGCGACTGCAGCAGTTGCGCCTGCAGCTTCTGCCGCTCTTCCTCGGCCAGCTTGCGATTCGTGATGTCGTGGATCATGACGAACGACCACGCGCCGCAATCCAGATCGACCGCGATCGTCTCGGCGGGGAATCGCGTCCCGTCCTTGCGGACATAGACCTGTTCGAACGCGGCCCTGCCGAAACAACCGCGCGCGCCCGGCCTGTGGCCCGCCGGAGCGAGCAGCCCGTCGAAACCCGACCGGCAGATTTCCTCCTCGGTCATGCCGAACATCGCGCAGGCAGCCGGGTTGGCCGCGATCAC
Source organism: bacterium (assembly GCA_021372575.1). GTDB lineage: Bacteria > Sumerlaeota > Sumerlaeia > MVZB01 > MVZB01 > JAJFUE01. Next base: position 40,610 of record JAJFUE010000025.1, read on the forward strand.
GCGGCCGTCGCCGAGCGTCATCACGATCCCATCGGTAATGTTTTCGAACAGGCCGCGGTATTTCGCCTCGCTGTCGCGCACGGCCTGTTCGGAATTCTTCCGCGCCGTAATATCGGTTCCGAATCCCAGGTAGCGATCCTCCGCAATCCGGACCGTGCGCAGCATCATGTTCAGCAGCCTGCCGTCGCGTGTCTTGATTTCGTATTCGCCCGCGTAATCGCCCAATTTGAGTAGCAGGGCGAAATCGCGCAAGCCCCGCTCGCGGTCCTTTTCGCTGAGGAGGTCGATAATGTTCAGGTTTGCGGCTTCTTCGGGGCTGTAACCGACCAAGTTCAGCGCCGCCTGGTTGTAATCGACGTAATGCCCTGTGGAATCGATCACATAAACCACAATCGGCGAATGCTCGATATAGGACCTGAACTTGGACTCGCTGTCGCGCAGGGCGGATTCGGCCTGGCCCCGCATTTCCTCGTGCTCGATGTTTTCCAGCGCGAATTGGATGTCGTTCACGATCTCGCCCAGAAGCGCGACTTCCTTGTCCCGGAAGATGTCCGGCTCTTCCGCATAGACGGCGAACGCGCCGCGGGCATTGCCGGGCAGGCGGATCGGTAGCGCGGCTGCGGCCTTGAGCCCGAACGCCATGGCCGCGTCACGCCATGGTTCCGAACTCGGGTCCGTGTCGAAATGGTTGAGGATTGTGGGCCGCTCGTCGCGGATACATGCGCCGACGGGCCCGCCTCCGACGGGGCTCTCATTCGAATAAACCTTGATCCTGTCCAGGTACGCGGCACTGCGGCCCGCGCGCGCCACCGGCCGGACTTCGCTGGTTTCCTCGTCGAGGCGGCCGATCCAGACGACTTGGAATCCCGCGTGCTCGGCCGCGATCCGGCATACTTCCCGGAAGAGTTCGTCGCGCGAGCGAACCTGCGTCACGGCCTTGTTGAGCTGGCTCACCGTGGCATACAGGCGGTTGAGGCGCTCGATTTCCCGCTCGTGGTTCTTCTGCCGGGTGATGTCGAGCGTGGCGCCGCGGAACCCGATCAGCTTCTTGTCCGGCCCGCGCATCGGGACGGCGGTGGCGCTGAGCCACACCAGTTGGCCCGATTTTGCCGCGATGCAATGCTCGAAGTTTCTGAAGCCGGACGACATGCCGGCCCACACGACCGGAGCCTCCTCGTGGCGCACGCATTCGGGGTCGTTGTGAAAATTGAACGACCGCCGCCCGAGCAGTTCCTCGGGCTTGTAACCGAGCACCGCCTCCACCCGATCGCTAAGATAAGTAAACTCTCCTTGCGTGTCGGTTTCCCAGATGAACTCGCCGGCCGCCTCGCTGACGTCGCGGAAGCGCTGCTCGCTCAGGCGCAGCGCTTCCTCCGCCCGGATGCGCTCGGTCACGTCGCGCCAGATGGCTGCGAGGAATTCGCGCCCGTGCAGGCGCACGATGCGCACCGAAATGTTCATGTCGATCAACCGGCCGCTCCTGTGCCGGCGCTTGGCGACGTAATCCGCGCCGCCCTGATCCGCGACGCACCGCACATGGCGCACAACATGCTCGAGGGATTCGTTGGGCATCAGATCGGCCAGTGAAATCGAGGCGAACTCCTCGCGCGTGTAGCCGAAAATCTGGCAGGTCGCATCGTTGTATTCGACAAAGCCGAGCGTCTCCGCGTCGATCAGCGCCATCCCGTCGCCCGCCTGATTAACGATCGAGCTGTAAATCTCCTCGCGCTCGCGCAGCGAATCGAGCAGCCGAATCCGTTCGGCGAGCGAGCGCGCCAGCGTGATCCGGTGATAGCTGAGCTGCGAAATGATGTCGGCCAGTTCGATCAGGAACTTCATCGCGCTCTCGATCGTTGCGCGTTTCATCCGCGGGACCGCGGCCAGTGCCGCCATGTAGGCATCCATATCGAAACCGTACCGGGCGGCCTGCTCGCGGAAGGCTGCCTCGTCCGGCTTCTCGTCATCAAAGAAGAATTGCCCGGTCATTAGGCTGCCGACATGCCGATCGCCGATCATGATCGGCATCGCCGCGTCCCACATGTTGTTTTTGCAATGATAGAGCCGGTAACTTTTAGGCGGGATCCCGGCGCTCAAACCGATGTCGCTCTCCATGCAATGCTTGCACGATTCGGGATGGGCCCGATGAAAACGTCCGCAGATTTCCTGCATTCCCGTGCAGAACAGTTCGTGGCCCGCCATGTCGATGACGCGTATCGGGATTCCCGTCAGATTGAAGAAATGATCGATAAGCGACTTGATCGCCGGAATCTCGATGATGTCCGTCAGGCTCAACGCGCCGATGTCGCCTTCAGGCGACAGGATCGCCTCCAGTTTCGTCCGCACCCGCTGTTCGCTCTCGCGCAACGCCTCTTCCGCGCGCTTGCGCTCGGTGATGTCGTCGAAAACGGCGATGAAGTGGTCTTTCTGCGGGCTGTAAATCGAATTGTAAAGCCACTGGTCGAACCCGGGAATGTATGACTCGAAGATCTCGGGTTTGCCGGTTTCCGCCACGCGCGCAGCCACATCAAGGAACTTCGGTTCGGCCGACTGCAATTGGGGCAACATCTCGCTCATCCGTTTGCCGGCAATGTCCTTCAGCCCGCTCATCTCGTAAAACGATTTGTTGGCATCGACGTAAACGAAATCGACCGGGCGGCCGTCGCGGTAGATCAACCGGCAATAAACGCACCCCTCGTGCATGTTGTCCATAAGCGAGCGATGGAAATGCTGGACCCGCTTGAGCTCGGAAACATCCAGCAGCGTTCCGACCAGCCGCAACGGCCTGCCGTGGGCGTCATGGATCAGAAACGCGCGCGAAAGGACATGAATATAATGGCCGTCTTTGTGGCGAATCCGGTATTCGACCTCGTAGCGGTCGGCGCGTCCGGCGATGACGTCCCGCGCAAGCGTCAGCGGCCGCCCCATGTCGTCCGGATGAACGACCCGTTTCCATGCATCGAGATTGTTCGGCATCTCATCGTCGGCGTAGCCCATCATTTCCTTGCAACGCGGCGAGTAATAGACTTCATCCGTCTGGATGTTCCAGTCCCACAGGCCGTCGTTGGCGCCCCGCATGGCGAACTGATAGCGCTCCTCGGCCAGTTCGCGGGCCTTGGACTCCCGGCTGATTTTCCGCAGCATGAAGGCCAGCAGGGCGTAAAACAGGACCGGCGTAAAAAGCACATACACCCAGTCGTGGACGTAAAGATGCATGAAATGGAGATCGTGGCCGATGCCCAGAACCTCGGTGACAAAAAACCAGACGAGCCCGATTGCGAAAACTGCAAGCGCGGTCCATCGCGCGATCCGGCTGTAACCTTCGTTCATTCAACCACCCCACAAGGCATGAACGCGATTCGGGCGGGCCATGCGGCACTGTCAATGCCTGCGGGTTATGATATATTCGGGATTGGAAATCAAGCGTTATATTGGATAAAAATGCATTCCCATGTGAAATCGCCTCGTTCACCGTCGTTTCGCCGGCGCACCGCGGCGTTGATTCGCTATCGGCATCATTCCGGTGAGGCCCCTTTGGCCCTTGATCGGGCCGACCCGCCTGCTAAGATGGCTTTCAACGTGCGGACGTGGCGGAATTGGCAGACGCGCTGGATTTAGGTTCCAGTCCCGCAAGGGGTGGGGGTTCAAGTCCCCCCGTCCGCACCACCGAACGAGTGCTTAGTCCTTAGTCCTTAGTGCTGAGTTCCGGCAGGTTGAACTCAGCACTAAGGACTTGGGACTAAGGACTCAGAACTCTTCCCACCGGAGGCCTCCCCAATGTCCCTCACCGAACAGATCGTCCAGGACCTGAAGCAGGCGATGAGCGCGCGCGACCAGCAGCGCGTCGATACGCTGCGCCTGATCCGAGCCGAAATGCTCAAGGCCGAAAAGGAAAAGGGCCAGGCGCTGACCGAAGAGCGCGCCATGGAAGTCATGCAGCGCATGCTCAAACAGCGCACCGAATCGATCGAGCAATTCACGGCCGCCGGCCGCGCCGACCTCGCCGACAAGGAACGCGCCGAGGCCGAGATCATCAAGGCCTACCTGCCCGAGCCGCTCACCGAGGCCGAAATCGACGCGGCCATCGACGCCGTGCTCGCGCAGGCAGGCCCGGTCGATCCCAGGCAAATGGGCAAGATCATGGGCCAGGTCATGGGAAAGCTCAAGGGAATGGGCAAGCCGGTCGATGGCAAGGTCGTCGGCGAGCGCGTCAAAGCGAAGCTGGGATAAGATTTCCTGTAAAATCGAATGCCAATTGCATTCAAGTGCGCATTCATTCCGGCCGAAACGTGTCAATGAAAGCTGGCCTGCGCTGTCGTGCAGGTCGCCAGACGTTCAGGTTTGAAGAATCTGAAAGTTGATGGCGCAACCGAATCCGCAAGGATCGGTCTGCGCCATTTGTTTTTTGACGCAGGTCGCGCGATTTCCCGGCGGGTGGTTTTCAGGTCCAAAGTTGTACCTTGCATTCGCAACCGATAAGGTCAACGGCGCCATGGACATTGAAAAAATCGACTTCGCGGTGGGTGTGTCGGACGATCGTCTCGAGGTGACGCTCGACTGCACCGTGCCGGACTCGGGCGCGGATGGCCTGATCGACCAAATTCAAAGCCGGATGAAAGCCTTGAAGATCGCGATCCCGATCGATCGCGATGCGCTCAATCAAAAGATTGCCGGGGCCCGGGCAAACGGGGGGCGAATCGCCGGCGAGGTCCTCGTCCGCGGCGTGCCGCCGGTCCCGCCGCAGGACTCCGTCCTGGAATGGACCCGTGATTTCTTCGGCTCCGCCTTCGTCGTCGATCCGGTGACGGGCAATATCGATTACCGCAGGCGGTCGGGGCAACCGGCCGTGGAGTCGGGCGAATTGCTGGCCAGGCTTATCCCGCTGCGCGAGGGCAAGCCCGGCACCGACGTATTCGGAAAACGGATTCCCGTCGGCCGGCCCTGCCAGCCGCGCGTTCACCTCGGCCTCAACGTTCGGGACGAGAAGAAAGACGGTATTCACCACTATTACGCGGCGGCGGCCGGGCGCGTGCGCTGGGTTTCGGACGTCCTCGCCGTCGATGACGTTCTGACCATCTCCGGCGATGTCGGCCTGGAAACCGGCCACGTCAAACACCAGGGCGCATTGATCATCAAGGGCGATGTTCTCGCCGGATCCCGGATTGAGGCCGGCGGCGACATTGAAATTCACGGCTCGGTCGAGCCTTCGGATATTCAAACCGGCGGCAACCTGCACGTCGATCAGGGCATCACCGGCGCGAAGGGCCGCAAAATCTCCGTCGGCGGCAGCCTGCAGGCGAAATACCTCATGGAAGTCGATGCGCAAGCCGGAGGCGACATCATCGTCGAAAGCGAAATCATCCATTCCACGCTGAAGGCCCGCGGACGCGTCTGCATGCCCGGCGGGCGGCTCATCGGCGGCGACGTCGCGGCGGAGAAGGGCATGGATCTGGGCGAGGCCGGCAATGCGCTCTGCGCCCCCACGCGCCTCGCCATCGGCGAAGACACGCGCCGCGCGAAAGACGAAACCCCGAAACAGGAAACGCCCGAGGAAGCCCGCCTGAATCAGGTCCGCAAGGAATTTGAGGCTTACAGCGCGAAACCGACCTTAACCGCGCAGGACCGCGAGAAGATGACCGAACTGCAGTTCGAGGAGTGGGAGCTGGCCAACAAGATCGAGGCCTCCGTCCAGGAGGAAATCGAAATTGCCAACGCCACCCCGAAAGCCCCGCCGCCCCGAATCGTCGTGAGGACGAAACTTTATCCCGAAGCGAAGATCTGCTGCGCGAACGCCAAAGTCACGATCAGCGAAGAAATGCCGGGGCCGCTTTTTGCGCTGTTCTTCAACGACCGCTTGCGCCTGCACAAGCTCGAGGAAATCCAGCATCCCACCGCGGCAGTGGCGTAATCCCGTAATCTACCGGCCCTATAGGTCTTATAGGTCTATAGGTCCTGATCCTTATTTCAGCGAACTGGCGATGGCATCCACCACCCGCTTCTGCTGATCGTCGGTCAGCTCGGCGTAGATCGGCAGCGCCAGCGTCTCGCGGCTTGCGCGCTCGGACTGCGGCATGTCGCCCTCGCGATAACCCAAATACGCGAAGCACTCCTGCATGTGCAGCGAGAGCGGGTAATAAATCGCGTGCCCGATCTGCTTTTCTTTCAGCGCGGCCATGATCTTGTCGCGCGCCGAGTCCTGCACGCGGATCACATACTGGTGGAAAATGTGGCGGTCGGTGACGACCGTCGGCGTGATCACCTTGCCGGCCTCGGGGCTGGTCCCGTCCTGCTGCAACACGCCCGCCTCGGCGAACAATTCCTGGTAGCGCTGCGCCCTGGCACGGCGTCCGTCGGTCCAGCCCTTCAGATGTGGCAGCTTGACCCGCAGCACCGCCGCCTGCAGCGCGTCGAGGCGCGAATTGATTCCGACGACCTTGTGGAAGTAACGCTCGGTCGAGCCGTGCAGCCGCAGGCTGCGCAGCTTGTTCGCCAGCAGCGGATCGGCCGTCGTCATCAGGCCGCCGTCGCCGTGCCCGCCCAAATTTTTCGACGGGAAGAAACTGAAGCACCCGACCAGCCCGATCGCGCCCGCGCGGCGTTTGCCGTGCGCTGCGCCGATCGCCTGACACGCGTCCTCGATCACGATCAGCCGGTGCCGCTCGGCAATCTTCATGATTTCATCCATGTTGGCGAGCTGGCCGTAAAGGTGCACCGGCATGATGACGCGCGTGCGGTCGGTGATGAGCGATTCGAGCTTGCTCACGTCCATGTTATACGTGCGCGGCTCGATGTCGCAGAACACAGGCTTCAAGCCGTTGCGCGTGATCGAGCTGACCGTGGCGAAGAACGTGTAGGGAGTCGTGATGACCTCATCGCCCGGCTCCAGGTCCAGTGCCATCAGCGCCAGCAGCAGCGCGTCCGAACCCGAGGCGCACCCGATCGCGTGCGGCACGCCGATCCACTGGGCGATTTCCTTTTCGAACGCCTCGACTTCATGGCCCATGATGAAAGCCTGCGCTTCGATCACGCGGTCATAAGCGGCCCGAATATCCTCGGCGATGGTTGCATGTTGGGCCTTGAGGTCAAGCAGCGGGACAGGTTGTGCATTCGGCGCGTTCATTTCGAACTCCTCAAATGATCTCATGCGACGGCGCGCTCCATCATTCTGGTGTCTCAAACCGCAGCTTGCAAACATAAAATCCCGAAAGACAAATATGTCATGCCCGCAACGCGCAGAATTCACATTTCTTTGTCGCAGAGAAGCAGATCGAGGCGGAGAGGAGAAGATTTTTCGGTCTTCTTACGCCAAGACGCCAAGATCGCCAAGGTGAAGATGCAAAAAATATTTTCTTCTCTGCGCTCTCGACATATCTCTGCTTCTCTGCGACAAAAAACGAAGAACACAGTTTCCTGAATTCTTGGCGTTCTTGGCGTCTTGGCGTAAGAATTCCTCGCTGCCTATCCGCCTCGCTCTGCACCTCTGCGATAAAAAAATCCCCATCGCTCACGCCAATGGGGAAACAATTCGGATTTTTTTCGAATTTCGAATTTGTTTCGAATTTCGAATTTCGCATTTCGGATTTTCAGTTGTTACTTGATCGCCACCTTGAACCTTCTCGCCACTTCGTCCCAGTTCACGACGTTCCACCAGGCGGCGATGTATTCGGGCCGGCGGTTCTGGTATTTCAGGTAATACGCGTGCTCCCACACGTCGAGCCCGAGGATCGGGATGCCGTCGTGTTCGACGATGCCCTTCATCAGCGGGCTGTCCTGGTTCGCCGTCGAGGTGACGGCCAGCTTTCCATCCTTGACGGCCAGCCACGCCCAGCCGCTGCCGAACCGCGTCGCGGCCGCGTTGTCGAACACCTCGCGGAACTTGTCGAACCCGCCGAAGTCGCGGTTGATCGCGTCGGCCAGGTCGCCGACCGGCTTGCCGCCGCCGCCGGGCTTCATGATCGTCCAGAACAGCGTGTGGTTGGCGTGCCCGCCGCCGTGGTTGCGGATCGCCGTGCGGATCGCCTCCGGCACCGCGCCCAGGTCCATGATCAAATCCTCGATGCTCTTGCGCGCGAGCTCCGGGTGATCCTTCAGCGCGTCGTTCGTTTTCGCCACGTACGTTCCGTGGTGTTTGTCGTGGTGAATTTCCATCGTCTTCGCGTCGATGTAAGGCTCGAGCGCGTCAAAACCGTATGCCAAGGCGGGAAGCTCATATTTGATCTGTGTTGCGGTAGCCATGTTTCATCTCCTTGTTGTGTTCACTTCCATTTTAAATCCCCGCGCAAGAACGGTAAAGCTTTCGCATCCCGACATCGGGCGCCGAAACTCCGTCTTTTCAAGTTTCATATTTCATCTTTCATCTTTAATCTTTCATCGCTCATCGCTAATCTAAGCTGTCTGTAACTTCGGTGAACGCACCGTCCAAGGAAGCTTCTGACTATGAGTCGTCTCGGAAAGTTCTACCTGACAACCGCCATTGCATATCCGAACGCCCAGCCGCACCTGGGCCACGTCCTGGAGATCATCGGCACCGACGTGCAGGCCCGTTTTCGCCGGCTGATCGGCCATGAAGTCTTCTTCCTGACCGGCACCGACGAGCACGGCCAGAAAATCCCGCAGACGGCCGCCAAGCAGGGCATCCACCCGCGCGAGCTCGTCGAGCGCCACGCCCCGCAATACCAGGAACTCTACAAAAAGCTCCTCATCAGCAACGACGACTTCATCCGCACGACGCAGGAGCGCCACCGCCTCGCCGTCCAGAAATTCTGGAGCGCCGCCGCCGCCAACGGCTACATCTATACCGGCCACTACGAAGGCTGGTACGACATGCGCGAGGAAAATTACATCACCGAAACCGAGATGAAGGACCGCGGCCTCACGAGCGACGACCCGTTCATCCGCTGGATGAAGGAGGAGGCCTTTTTCTTCCGTCTTTCAGCGTTCCAGGAAAAAATCGAGAAGCTGTTCGCGGACCATCTCGACTTCTGCCTGCCCGAATTCCGCGCCCGCGAAATGCTCGGCTCGTTCATCCGCCCGGGCCTTCAGGACCTGTGCATCTCGCGCTCTTCGATCGACTGGGGCATCCCGGTCCCGGGCGTGCCCGGCCACGTGGTCTATGTCTGGTTCGACGCGCTCACGAACTACCTGTCCGGCATCGGCTACGGCTCGGAAGACGGCGAGTGGCAGAATTGGTGGCCGTGCGACTGCCACGTGATCGGCAAGGACATCCTCAAGTTCCACACGATCATCTGGCCGGCGATGCTGATGGCCGCCGGCGTCGAGCCGCCCAAGCACGTCTTCGGCCACGGCTTCGTCCTCGTCAACAAGGAGAAGATGAGCAAAAGCAAGGGGAACGTGATCGATCCCTATGATCTGATCAACAGTTACGGCGTCGAGACGCTGCGTTATTATTTGATGTGCGAAAGCAATTTCGGAAGCGACAGCGAGTTCGACATCGACCACATCATCAAGCGGCACAACGACCATCTGGCCAACGGCATCGGCAATCTGCTGTCGCGCTCGCTCACGCTCATCGAGAAGAACCTAGGCGGCGAGATCCGCGGCGCTTCGACCAGCGAAAGTGAATCGGCTGAGATCCGCAACCTGTTTGAATCGATCTGCAACGATTACGAAAAATCGATGCCGGCGTTCGAATACGCCATGGCCTTGAGCCGCGTCTTCGAAGGCCAGTCCGCCCTCGACCGCTACATCAACGACAAGAAACCGTGGGCGATCGCCAAGGACCCCGCGCGCAAAGCCGAGCTCGAGGCCGTCCTTTACACGATGGCCGAGGGCCTGCGCTTGATCGCGTCACTCGTTTATCCGTTCCTGCCGGCGACGTCCGAGGAAATCTGGAAGCGCCTCGGCCTCGAGAAGGCAATTCTCGAAGTCGAGTGGCCCGACCAGCGCAAATGGGGCCTGCTGCCGGACGGCGCGCGCGTCACCAAAGGCGCCCCGCTCTTCCCCAAACTCGAAAAACCGGCCGAAGAATAAGCGACCGCCAAGACGCCAACAACGCCAAGAGGCTCACACAAAATGTGAGCCTCTTTCTTTTGTCGCAGAGAAGCAGAGATCGGCCGAGAGGCAGAGAAATCTTTTCTCTGTTTTCTCCGTTTCCTCCTGTTTAAATTCAGATATTCACAGTAGGCAACAGAGTTATGCTCGAATATCACAGAAAACAATCCTCTGTGTCTCTGTCTCTCTGTTTCTCTGTGAGAAAAAAATTATAGAATTCTTGGCGTATTTGGCGCACCACCGTAAAAAATCTTCTCTGCGCTCTCCGCCGATCTCTGCGCCTCTGCGACAAAGTCTTTAATTCTGTATCTCGATCACCTGTCCGTCGTAGAGCAGCCTTGCCCAATCCGGCAGGTCCCTGTTCGTCTTTTCGTGATCGAGCTCGTCGGCGATGTGCGTGAAGAACGCGCGCCGCACGCCGAGCTTCTGGCTCGCCTCGAGCGACTGCGCGAGGCAGAAATGCGTCTCGTGAGGCCGGTGCCGCAGCGCGCTGATAATCAGTGTATCGACCCCTTCCAGAAGCTCTTCCGTTTGCTCCGGGATTCCGCTGCAATCGGTCATGTATGCGAACCGCCCGATGCGGAATCCCAAAATCGGCAACCGCCCGTGCATGACCCTGAGCGGCATGACCTCGATCCCGGCCGCGTCGAACGGCTTGCCCGCCGTGATCTCGTTCAAATCCAGCTGCGGCACGCCGCCGCCCTTTTGCATCGGATTGAAGCAATGCGGGAACCGCCGCCGGATGTCCTCGATCGAATGCGCGCTCGTAAAAACAGGGATCGGACCCTGCTGCATGTAGTTGTATGAGCGGATGTCATCGATGCCGTTCACGTGGTCGGCATGCGTGTGCGTCAGCAGCAGCGCGTCGATGCGCGGCATCGGCCAGCGCAGCATCTGCTCGCGAAAATCGATCGAGCAGTCGATCAGGATGTGACGGCTATCGACCGCGATGCTGATCGACGACCGCAGCCGCTTGTTGTGCGGGTCGTTCGACGTGCAGACCGGGCACTTGCACCCGATCACCGGCACCCCCATCGACGTCCCCGACCCCAGCACGCGAATTTTTATGGTGTGATTTTCGTCCAATTTCATTCCGCACTCCGCAGTCCGCACTCCTCGCTCATTTTCGTCCATGCGCAACGCCGCGATCAAGTTGTAATAATTTTCTTCGGCGCCCCGCGTCTTTGTGGTTCAATCTCAATCCTGATGACGACGCCTGCGCCAAAGCTCAACATCCTGCGCGTGATCACGTGGCTGCCCATCGGCGGCATCGAACGCCGGCTCGTGGCCGTGCTGCCACGCCTCGACCGCGAGCGCTTCAATGTCTCGCTCGTCTGCATTCGCGAGCGCGGCCAGCTTGCGGACGAACTCGAGGCCGCCGGCGTTCCGGTCGAGGTCATCCCGTTCAAGTCGCGCTGGGACCCATCGGCATTGCGACGCCTCGCGGCCTACATGCGCAGCAACAAGATCGACGTCGTCCACAGCCACATGTATCGCTCGAACGTCCCCGCCACCGTGGCCGCGCGCATGGCCGGCGTGAAGACCGTCTGGTGCCAGGTGCACAACGTCGGCACGTGGGAAACACGCCGCCAGGCGTGGATGGACCGCGCGCTGTGCCGCTGGCGCACCGGCATGATCGCCGTCAGCGAACGCGTCCGCCGCGACGTCATGGACACGCTCGGCCTGTCCGCCGGCCGCGTCCGCGTCATCTACAACGGCGTCGATATCGACCGCTTCCGCGCTGCGCGCGCGTTGCGCGACGAGATCCGAACCCGCGAAGGCGTCCAGCCAGGCGACGTCGTCTTCCTCTTCGCCGCCCGCCTCGTCGAGCAAAAACGCTGCATCGACTTCCTCATCGCCCTCGGCAAGCTCCAGTCCATGCGGCTCAGCACTCAGGACTCAGGCCTCCGGACTAACTTGTTCGCCTGGATCCTGGGCGACGGCCCATTGCGCGAGCAACTCGAACAAGCCTCGGCCTCGCTCCCCCAACCCGGCGCCGTTCGTTTCTTCGGCAAGCGCTCCGACGTCGAGCAATTCATGGCCGGCTCCGATGTGTTTGTGCTGCCCTCGACACGCGAAGGCTTCTCGAACGCGCTCATCGAAGCGCTGGCTTCCGGCCTTCCCTGCATCGCGACCGACGTCGGCGGCAACGCCGAAGCCGTCCGCGACCAGCGCGAAGGCTTCATCATCCCGCCGCTCGATGTCGAGCGCCTCACCGGCGCGATGGCATCCCTCGCCCGCGACCCCGAGCTTCGCCGAGCCCTCGCCGAAGCCGCCTCGCTCCGCGCCGAACGATTCAGCATCGAACGCATGATCACCGAAATCGAAAACATCTATGCAAGAGGACTGCGGACCGGGGGCTGAGGCCCGCCTCTTTCATCGCCCGGCTTTTCCCGATGCCGATTGCTCATGGTTCATTTATGTCCATATTCTTGATTCCGCTTGATTGCTTTCATCCCTTTCGGTTCAATCTCCCCTAACATGCCAGGGACGGATGTTCATGCGTCGATCCATCAGATTTTCCCATCTCATCTTTCTTTTCACCCTCATTTCATCGCTTCTGTCGAGCGCTTCGGCGCGACCCGCCAAATCCAAGCTCGACGAACTGGCGCCTTACCGGCGGTTCATCTGGGTCACGCGCTGGGACTACCGCAACGCCGAGGACATCGAAAAAATCTGCTACAACGCGGCGTCGGCGCGGTTCACCGACGTTCTGTTCCAGGTCCGCGGCGAGGGGACCGTGTTTTACCGCAGCTCGCTCGAGCCGTGGGCCTGGGAGCTGACGGGGTCCGACGCCTCATCGACCGGCGTCAATCCGGGATGGGATCCGCTCGCCACCGCGATTCGCGAAGGCCACCGCTGGGGCCTGCGCGTGCACGCCTATATGAACGTGCTGCCGGGGTGGGCGCAAAAGATCAATCCGCCGCGCTCGAGCGGACAGCTTATCGTCAAGCACCCCGACTGGTTCATGGTCGATTGCGACGGCGACCGGATGGGCTCGAACTGGTATCGCTTTCTTGACCCGGGCCTGCCGGAAGTCCGCGCGCACCTGTCCGGCTTGGCAGGCGAACTCGCGCGTAACTACGCGATCGACGGCATCCACCTCGACTACATTCGCTACCCTTACGAAAAGGGCGATTACTCGTATTGCAAGCCGGTCGTCGCGCAGTTCCGCAAAATTTACGGCGGCAGCCCCGGCCGAAACCCATCCGAATGGCTCGAGTTCCGCCGCGCACAGGTCACCGAAACGGTCCGCATGATTTCGAACGCGGCGCGCAAGTCCCGGCCGGGGATCGAAATGTCGGCGTCGGTCATCGCCGATCCGGACGACTCTTACCAATCGTGCCAGCAACCCGAACTGTGGCTCAAGAAGGGGCTGATCGACGCGGCCGCGCCGATGGCCTACACCAACGACATGGACCGGTTTGCACGCCTCGCCGGCCGGTTCACGCAAAACGGCTACGCCAAAAATACATGGGTCGGCATCCTTGCCGATCCCGATAAAAACAGCCATATTACGAGCCAGATTCGAATGATAAGCCGCATCAGCATCGGCGGCATCGCGGTCTTCTGCTACGGCGACCTGTTCAATGACCATCGCGCGACGACGCGGGCCCGCGCCGTCTATGAAACCTTCGTCGGCGGAAAGCGAACGTGACTCCATTGCACCCGGCGGAAAGCTATTGGGACTGGCGCGAGCGCCTCAAGCACATGATGGCGGGCACGCCGCCCGGCGTCACCGCCGAATCCGGCTCCGATTACCTCGTCAACACCGGCGTCGCGCCTCTGAACGAAAAACTGATCCAGACCATTTGGGCGCAGCAACTGTTGCAGACGTCCGGCCTGCGGCTTGCCGACGGCCGGCCGCTGAGGATTTTGGACCCGGGCCGACCAAGCGGAGACGGTCCTGATTTCAAGGGCGCGCGCCTCATCATCGGCGAGCGCGCCGTCGATGGCGACGTCGAAATCCACATCGACGCCTCGGGCTGGCAGGCGCACGGCCATCACCGCGATCTCGACTACAACACGGTCGTGCTGCACGTCGTGCTGAAGATCGACGACGGTGCGAAAGATGACGTTGCGCACAACGGGATGAAAATCCCGCGACTGGAATTGGAAAAATACGTTTTCCCGGATCTCGATACGCTGCGACGGTCGATCTCGGCCGACGATTTTCCGTATGAAGAGCCCGCCGAAACAGGGCGGTGCCAGCGCGTGCTGGCGGGGATGGATTCGATGGCGCTCGCGGATTTCCTCGATCGCGCCGGCGACGAGCGGCTCGTCGCAAAGATGCAGCGGCTTCAGGAGCAGGCCGCGCACGCCGACCTCGAACAGGTTTTCTACCAGGCGCTGATGATGTCGCTCGGCGGCGCGGGCTCGGCGAAGACATTGTATTACCTGCTTGCCAAACGCACGCCGCTCAGCGAGGTGCTCGATTTTGCGGCCGAGCTTGACGAGCAGGATCGCGCGACGGGGATCGAGGCGCTGCTGCTTGCCGTGGCCGGACTGCTGCCAAACACGCTCGAGATGATCGACGCGCCGCCAGAGTCGGTCGAGCGCCGTGACAAGCTCGCCACGCTGTGGACGAAATGGGAATCGTATTGGTGCGACCGGCTGATCCCGCTCAGCCGGCGGTGGATGCAGGGGACGCGGCCGGTCAACTTCCCGACGCGAAGGCTGGCCGGGGTCGCGGTATTGCTTGCGAGGGCGTTGAACCGCAACGAGCGCGTGAACAAATCAAATGTCGCTTCGAGCCGAAGCGACCTGCTGACGCAATTGATCGAACGGATCAAGGCGGGCGAGGGCGCGCTGCAATCGCCGGTGAGAAGAAAGAAGATCCATCCGGTCGTCGAGGATCTGGTGAACTGGTTCAGGGTGCGCGGCGAGGGGCATTTCTGGGGAACGCACTATTCGTTCACGGCCAAGCCGGCCGGCCGGACGATGGACCTGATCGGTGAAGGTGCGGCGCTGTCGCTGGTGCTGAACGCGCTCGCGCCGGCGGCGCTGCTCGCGGCGCGCAGAAGCAGCGATCAAACACTCGAGGCGGCCGTGTGCCGGCTCTACGCGCTCGTCCCGCCGCTGCAACAGAATCACATCACCGAGTTCATGTCGAAGCGCCTGTTCGGCGACTCGGAGTGGGCCAAGGGCATCATCAACACCGAACGCCGCCGCCAGGCCCTGCACCAGATCTTCTACACCTGCTGCAACGCCGAAGAACGCCACTGCGACCAGTGCTATTTCCGCGCCTGATGTTTGAATTTCGACCAGGAGTTCAAAGTTTAGTTTGCACTTGAACAATCGAAGAAGGCGTCAACAAGTGCGACCCATTTTTCGGCAACGCTTGACTTGAACCGACGCATTGCGCCATTTGATCGCGAGTCCCTCGCTCACGCTCGGGCTACTGGATTTAATGCCGCTTTCGGCGAACGCGGCCTACCGGGGATGGTGATTGGCAAACTCGGTAGGCCGCTTTCGCCGAAAGCGGCATGGATGAAGAAACATCTGCATTTCGACTTGGTTTTCCAGAGTCGGCTCGTAGAGCCGACCTACCTGTGGTGCCTGTATTGTGGTCATGTTAGCCTGATTCGGGAGAGCGGCGGGATGATGCATGGGTGGCAGCACTTGCGGGCGGAGGACCTCGATGCGATCGCGCGCGGGATCGAGGATGGGCGCGTTTATGGCGGCCCTTACCACATCCAGCTGGACTGGGTCGATGACTGCAACGCCAGGTGCTTCTTCAGCGCCAGCACCGAGGTCCATTCGGATCAGAAGCTCACGTGGGAGCGCACGCGGCAACTGCTCGACGAAGCACGCGCGGGCGGCCTGCGCAGCTTGCGCCTCGCCGGCGGCGGCGAGCCGATGCTCCACCCCAATTTCGGCGAGCTCGCGCAGTGGCTAGAGACCAGTGACGTCGTCCTCGATCAGGTCAACACCAACGGGACGATGCTGACCGACTCGCGGATCGCGGCTCTCATGCGGCCGCGCGTCGGCGAATTGCATGTGAGCCTCAACTTCAGCGACCCGAAATTGTATGCCGAGGGGATGGGCCTGCCCGAGCGCACGTTCGACCGCGTGTGCGAGGGCATCGCGCGGCTCAACGAAGCGCGCAAACGCGAAGGCTCGCGGTTCGGAAAGCTGAGCATCCAGTTTTTCGTCTATAAGCCAACGATTAATCAGATCGTCCCGGCGTACCGGCTCGGACGTCGGCTCGGCGCCGACCGCATCAGTTTCATGGAGCTCTACAACATCGACCCGGCGCTCCAGTATGACGAAACGGACGTGCCGGCGATCGCCGCGCAGATGAAGGAAGTTTTTCAGGAGGACCTCACCGAAGGCCGCGCGGAAAACCTGCTGTGGTCGCGCGGGGCGGGGCCGGCGATCCTGGCGGTGCAAAACGAGCTGCGCCCCGAAGTCCCACCGCTCGAGGTCGATGTCCAAACGCGCTACTGCTATATCGCGTGGTATTCGATGACGATCATCGGCAGCGAGGCGGTTTATCCGTGCTGTTATTTGTTCGACGACCCGGCGGGCCGGCCGCTGGACGACCTGCGCAACCGCTCATTAAGCGAGGTCTGGCGCGGTCCGCATTACACTCGGCTGCGCGGGGAGTTCCGGCGCTGGTATCTGCTCAAGGCGCGCGTGCCGATGTTCAGCCGCCGCATGCGGCACATGAAATTCATGTGCGCGAGCCACACCGGCTGCCCGATGAGCATCTCGCTGGCTGACGACGCGTTCTATGCCGCGATGGACGCCCGCCTCGCGCCCATTCGCAACCGCCTCTCGACGCGCATCAAGACGCTCCCGGACCGACTCGGGCGAATCATTCTGGATCAACTGAAATAATCACGCGCACGTGCGCTCGGCGACCGGCTGCGGCACCATATATGCAAGCTCGTCCATCGCGACGCGGAACTGCACGAGCCGCACCCAGCGGCGTCCGTGCGACGCCTCGCCGATCGTGATTCGCAGGTAGCTCAGCCGCGGGAAGATCCCGCAAAGACGCCGGTTTAATTCGGCCGTTTCATCCCGGATGAACGCGCCCTGCCGGCGGAACCGCCTCAGCCCGATCCAATGAAAGCTCAACACCGCGTCCGAACCTTCATCACGCACGATCAGGTTCGAAGCGACGATTCTTTGCCGATTCAACGTATTGATGATCATATCTTCTCGGTCACGCGGAGTATCCATGCAATGCTCCCGTGTGTGGGGTATCGTATGTGCAATGGGGTTATTCACTGGACCGCCTGAAGCGAGCCGTTCGAATACATCGCAAGGTCCAGCGCATGCTTGATTTCGCCGGGCGACGCCGACTTGCTGATCAAATCGACGACGCCGACGTTCAGGTAATCGACCCAGGTTCTCAGATTCGGCATGTCCGACATGACGATGACCTGCGCCGGCCGCTGGTGGTCGCGCAACCACTCCAGGCAAGACTTCGGCCGGCCGTCGAGAAGCTCCTCGTCCAGCATGACGATGTCGAACGGCTCGCTGCCGAGCTGAGCCTGGGCCCCTTCCCACGACGTCGCCCACTGCGCCTTCAGCCCCAAATGCCGGATCACATCGCTCATGCCGCGATAAGTCGGATAATCGTCAACGACCAGTAGCGCCGATAATCTTTTGTTGCCCATGGAATCCTATCCCCCGCGCCGAAATACCATGACGTCCAAGCCACTGACATCCTGGTTATGTGAGCCGTTCGGTAGGTAAAAGTCTCCACGAAGGCCCGCGTTTTAGCTATAGGGAGAAGCCTGATTTTTTTGTCGGGTTTTCCGTTGAAATGCCCTGCCCCATTCGTTTCCATTCCCGAATGCGCCAAAAGCGTCATGGATTGTAACCATCGGACTTGCGGGTCCACTTGTCATTTCACAAAATAACCTTTTCATTTCCCGCGGCCGCATTCTGTTGTTGCGTGTATTCGGCCGTTTGAACATGCTTGAACCAATTTGAATCGGAGCTTTTTCATGCCGCAACCGGCCCCATACCCGATCCCGCGCACGCGCGAACAACTCGACCAGATTGAGGACGCGACGCTGGCGCCGTATGCCTGCCGGGCCGCCCGCAGCCGTGGCCGCGAAGTGCCCGAGGAGCCCGCCTCCGACCGCACCGAGTTCCAGCGCGACCGCGACCGCATCCTGCACTGCGCCGCGTTCCGCCGGCTCGAATACAAAACGCAGGTCTTCGTCACCCACGAGGGCGATTACTTCCGCACCCGGCTCACGCACACCCTCGAAGTCGCCCAGATCGCGCGCAGCATCGCGCGCACGCTGGGGCTCAATTCCGACCTCATCGAAGCGATTTCGCTGGCGCACGACCTCGGCCACACGCCGTTCGGCCACACCGGCGAAGCGGTCCTGAACGAGCTCCTTGCCGGCGAGGGTGGGTTCGAGCACAACGCCCAGAGCCTGCGCGTCGTCGAGGTGCTCGAGGAGCGCTTCCACGACAGGCCGGGGCTGAACCTGACGTGGGAAGTGCGCGCGGGGATCGCCCAGCACTCCAAGGCCACCGCCACGCCGGCCGTCAGGCGCTACCATAACGGCAACCAACCGAGCATCGAGGCGCAGGTCGCCGACCTCGCCGACGAGATCGCCTACAACCACCACGACCTTGACGACGCGCTCGGGATGGGCCTCTTGCCGGTCGAAGCGCTGCGCGAGGTCGATTGGCTATGGGAGATCTGGCGGCGCGAGTCGGAGCGGCTGCCGGAGAACAGCGAGCCCAAGCACCACCGCTACCGGTTTTTAGGGGCGCTCATCGAGGAGATGATCCACGACGTGACCGAGGAAACAAACCAGCAACTGATCAATAATCAAATCGAGTCGCCGGAGGCGGCATTGGCGTGGCCGACGAGGCTGGCAGGGTTCACGCCCAAAATGCGGGACAGGCAGGACGGCCTGCGTGAATTCCTGCTGTCCCGGGTTTATCACCACCCCAAGACGCTTCAAATGCAGTTCAAGGCAGGTGAATTTTTCAGGAAATTGTTCGGGCTATACGAGGGACACCCGGAACTGCTCCCAATCCCATGCCAAGGTATGATCGAGCCGATGGGCCTCAAGCGCGTCCTGACCGACTACCTCTCCGGCATGACCGACCGCATGTGCATGGAGCAATACAAAGAACACTTCGAGTGCTGAGCGCAGAAACCCTAAACAAAAACTCAGTCACGAAATTCACGAAACGAGTCGGGTGTGTTTTTGTCCGCGCCCCCAAAGGGGGTGCCCGCGAGTAGCCCCCGGCGAAGCGAAGCGCCGCCGGGGGGGCGGTGCAATAACAAACGCGCCCCGGAGCGGGCGCCAGATTTAAAACAACTCATTAGGTTGAAGCATATCGATGATGAGAATGGGGGATCAACGCGAAATTCGTGTGCTAAAAAAAAAGCTCTGGCGGCCCCGTGGGGGCGCTTTCGATTTGGTACAGACCGGGAACATAGGTAACACTTTAGACCGGCAACATGGGTAACACTTTTGGTTAAGGTATGGTAGGAGGAGCCCGCCATGCCTTGGAAAGTGACCCAACCGGTGAGTCAACGTCTGATGTTCATTGCCGCCCACGCGCAGCACGATGCGTCCATCGCCGAGCTTTGCCGCCAGTTCGGCATCAGCCGCAAGACCGGCTACAAAT
>JAJFUE010000027.1 GCA_021372575.1 bacterium
CGAAAAAGTTCCGGCAATTCGATGGCTGAAGCCGGGCCCGAAAAGCGCGCTGAAGCGCGCTGATAAGAAAACCAATGGATCGCTGACCACCGGCTGAAGCCGGTGGCAACCCGTTCAGCCCGCTAAAGCGGGCAGCGCAAAGAGCTGTTGCGCGCAACACGCCGGACACCAAGGGGAGACCATAAAATCTTGTCAGAAAAACAAAATTCTGACAGATAGTGGTACGGAACAAAGAAATATCCCGAAGTATCATTTTGTGTATTCCGTGGTTGATCATTCGGGTTTTCGATATGATGAGTCACAACCGATCAAGGAGGGCGCCGTGCACGTCACCACCACATTTTCGTTCGAGGGCTACAGGATCACGCAGTATCGCGGCGTGGTGCGCGGCATCATCGTGCGCGCGCCGACGATCGCGCAGGGGATCGTGGGGGGCTTGAAGAACATCGTCGGCGGGACAATCGGCGCCTACACGGAGATGTGCGAGCAGGCGCGCGGCCAGGCGTACGAGCTCATGTGCCAGCACGCGGCCGAGGTCGGCGCCAACGCGATCATCGGCATGCGCTACGACGCGTCGGAGGTCGTCAGCCGCGGCTCGGCGACGGAAGTGCTGTGCTACGGAACAGCTGTTGTTATCGAGCCCGACACGAAATGATCATCACGAAAGTCCGCGACGACCAGGCTTCATCGCGCCCCGCGCAGCTCTTCAGCATGCGCGACATGCTCATGCCCGCCGAGCTCCTGGAGCGCACGAACTGGCGAGACAACCCGCTGGTGGTTTACTCGCAGCGGCGCGGGCGGTGGCTGTTTCGCGTGCTGATGACCCGGCTGCTCGAGATCTTTCTGGTCTTCTGGTGCTACGAGTTCCTGACGCGGATTGTTGTCCATGTCCATCGGCAGGAGACCGAGCTGAACGAACTCGCGCTCACGTGGCGCATTCATTGCTACCTTGGCGACGGCGTCGTTGCGCATCATCTGCACAATCTCCCGTTTTCCATAACGATTTCGATTTTTCTCGGCATCCCGGTTTTCCTGCTGCTGCGGTATCATCTCTTCATCAACGATCACTCGCACCACATCAAGACGCTGTCGTACGAGCGCCTGTCCGAATTGCTGCTGACGCGGCTCGGGCGCGAGGAATTCTTCCTGCACCATTTCCTGATGTTCTGCCAGCGATACCGGGCCATTGTGGCGTTCGGCGCGATCGCGCTGGTTTGCTGGGGCAAATACATCGCCTCGGGTGAATCGCTGTTTTTTGGCACGATCTATCAGCTCATTCCGGCCATGCTGAACATCGTGGTCCTGACGTGGATCGCGGGCGTGCTGCAATACGTGATGGAGTGGAAATGGTTTGCGGGCGGAAGGGCGAGGGTGTGGCGTCCGGTGGCCAGCTTTTTTTACAGCGTCATCCTGGCCTGCCCGATTACGTTGATCTCGCTGGCGATGATGAACGCGCTCCTGTTCTACAGCCTGCCCTCATGCCTGATGATATGGTTGATCGCGGTGACTTGTGTCCATGCGAAGGGCAGTGAAATCTACATCCTCGCGGAAGAGCAGCTCTGGTCGAGGATCGGTGATTCGGCGCCAAAAACAATGAATTCCCCCCTGGCGTGGATCATTCTGTTTGTGGTTCTCGCCCTATTGATCATGTTTGTCGCCTGAAAGGAATGAAGCACGAGGGGCAACAGGACCGTAACGGTTCCGACCACCAAACACGATATTGCGGTGAGGGATAAGAAATGATCGAACCGGTAAACCGGTTCTGGATATATTTTCGACTCGACCGTGGGTAGGTTTGTCGAACAAGTTCTCCAAACCAACCCACGGCTTTGATATCGAACCGCTTCGCGGTTCCAAATTCGAATACGATTGGTTTGCAGATTTTGGGAAGGAAAATCGATTACGATTACGAGCACGAGCACGCGGCGGCAAGCTTTTGTTGGGTGTTAGACAACCTGCATGTAGGTATCGATGCGCGTGAGGCGCAGGAGGTCGCGGAGGAACGGGCTGGGGTCGCGCAGGGAGAGCGTGCTGCCGGCCGCGCGGCACGCGTTGTGCACCTGCAGGAGCATCGCAAGGCCCTGGCTATCGACGAACGTGACGTCGTGGCAGTCCACGATCATGCACTGGGGCTTGTGCTCGGCGAACAGGCCGGTCAGGAACTGCTGCACGGGCACGGTCGCCTCGAACTTGATCTGGCCCGCCAGCGTCACGGTCAGCATGGAATCATGCAGCTCGACCAGCCTGGCGCAGATGCACTCGTGGATGTGTTGATCGCTCATCAGCATGAAATTACCGGTGGCCGCCATTATTGGTACAACTTTCTACATGGCTTTAAATGATACGGGTCATGATTTCCTCAACGGTTTGGAAACGGTCCTCGGGCCGTTTTTGCACGCAGTGCATGATGATCTTGCGCAGGCGATCGCTCACGCCGACGGCGATCTCCGGCACCGGCGTGTGGATGTGCTGATATTCGATGTTGCCCTCGTGGAAGGGGGGCGAACCCATCACCATCTCGTAGAGCATGATGCCGAGGGCGTAGATGTCGCAGCGGTGGTCGATCTTGCCGCCCTCGATCTGCTCGGGGGCCATGTAGAGCGGCGTGCCCATGACCATCGTGCCGGCCTTGGTCTGCGGCTCGGTGAGCAGCTTCGCGATGCCGAAGTCGGTGATCTTCACCTGGTTGTGGTCGTTGATCATGATGTTGGCCGGCTTGATGTCGCGGTGCACGATATGGAATCGGTGCGCGTAGGCCAGGCCCTCGCAGATCTGGACGAGGTAGGTGAGGACCATGTCCTCGCTGAACGTGACGTTGCGCGACAGCAGGGTCTTGAGGTTGTCGCCCTCGATGAACTCCATCGAGATGATCTTCTTGTTGTCGAGCTCGAACATGTCGTGGATGCGGACGATGTTTGCGTGCGTGAGCTTGCGCGCCGAGCGCGCCTCCTGCTTGAAGCGCTCGACGGCCTCCGGGTCCGTGCACAGGAAATCGTTGAGCAGCTTGATCGCGACGACCTCGTCGAGGATCTTGTCGCGGGCCTTGAACACGATGCCCATCGAGCCGCGGTTGATTTCCTCGATGATTTCGAAGCGCGCCTTGAGCTCGGAGTTGGTGTCGCCCCCCGGCGACGTCGGCGCATTGCCGATGCCGCCCGGCCCCGAGCCGTAACGCAGGTCCTTCTGCAGTTCGAGCCGGTAGGTCAGTTTCTTGAGCCGCTCGGCCGTTTCGCGGAACGAGATGTCCATTTCATAGATGCGCTCGAGCGCGTATTTGGCGTGCAGCAGCTCGTCGTGGATTTCCATGTCGTCGGCGAGGCGGTAGAGGATGTCCTTGATCTCGTCGGTCAGCGGCAGGGCGCGGAACTTCTGCCACGCCAGGTAGCGCATGCCCTTCTGCCAGAAGCACAGGCCGAGGATCTTGTTGGCGCGGTTGCGGTGCTCGGGCATGGCGACGAGTTGCTGGAGCTGGGCAATGGCCGCATCGACCTCGCGCAGCTGCAGGTGAATCTTGATGAGCTTGAACTGCACGACGGGATCGGACTTGTCGTTGAGCACGCGCCGGTAGAGGCCGATCAGCTTCTGCGCATTGACCGGGTCTTCGGGGTCGTGCTCGACGATCGCCTCGAGGTCTTCCATCGCGGTGTTCAGGTTGCCGGCTTCCTCGGCGAGGCCCGCGCGTTCGCCGCGCGCGGGAAGGAAATCCGGGAAACGGTTGCAGAGTTCGTTATAGACGCCGAGCAACTCGACGGGGGGCGTTGCCCGCCGTTCGCGCAGCTCTTCGAGCACCTTGAGCGAATCCTCGGCCTGGCTCACCATGATGAAATAACGCGCAAGCAGCAGCTGCAGCGCGACCTGCCCGGGATGCTCGCGGCAGAACGCGAGGAAGCTCGCGCCGGAAGATTCATAGACGGCCCGCGCGGATTCGTCGTGCCGGCCTTCGAGCAGGTGGCTCACGAGCGGCTCGAGCGGCGGCGGCACGTTGGGCGGAATCGCCGGCCTGAGCGGACGGCGGTCGCCGGTCCGCGGATCGGGCGGGGCCGATACGGCGACCGTTTCGGCCGCTTCGGCCTGTGCGCGCGAAACGGGCGGCACCGGGGCCATGGCGCCCATTGCGGCCACCAGTCCCGCGGTTGAGGTTGCGGCCGGCCGCATGCGGGTGTCGTCGTGGCGGGGTTGCGTCGGCGAGGTTGGCGATTCTTCCTGGACCTCGGCGAAATCGGGCGCAACGTTTTCGGAGGCGTGGTCGGCGAGCGCGGCGGCGTGCCGGCGGGAGCCCGTTTCGGCCGAAAGCTGCGCCGCGCGCGGCAGCGGCGGCCGCGAATCATCGCGTCCCCGCGATGACGCGCGCTCGCTGTTGGATGCGGTCGCGGCCGAGCGGCGGCGGCGGCGGCGGCGCTCGCCCGTCTGGCTTGTGCGGCGCTCGTCAGCCGGCAGGTAGGCGTGGTTGATCATGAGCGAACGTTCGGCGCCGCTCTGCATGTCATTGGCCGAGATCTCGACCATGCCGTCGGCGTTGATGAAGAACGTGACGCGGATGCGCGGCACGCCTGCCGGCGCGTCCTGGATCCCGGAGAGCGTGAACCGGCCGAGGCTGCGGCAGTCGCACGCCTTGTCGGAGTCGCCCTGCAGCACGTGGATGTTCACGAACTGCTGGTGATCTTCCGTCGTGCTGAACGTCTTGAAAACCTTGATCGGGATGGTGCTGTTTTTCTCGACGATGTTCGATTTGCGGTTGCCCTTGATCTCGATGCCGAGCGTGTGCGGGGTGACGTCGAGCAGGACGACCTCATCGAGCTCGCCGTTCATCACCGCGCCCTGCATGGCCGCGCCGATGGAGACGATTTCGTCCGGGTTGATGCCCTTGAACGGCTGGATGCCGAAGAAATCCTCGACGCTGTCCTGCACGAGCGGGATGCGCGTCGAGCCGCCGACGAGGATCACCTTGGAGAGTTCGCCCTTGCGGATCTTCGCCTGGCGCATGCCGTGCATGCAGCACTCGAGCGTCTCCTGAATGAGCGGCTCGATGAGGTCCTCGAGCGTCTCGCGGTTGATCCGCTCCTCGAGGTGCAGCGCGTTTCCGTCGCGATACGTGATGAACGGCAGGCTGACGATCGTTTCCTCGGCGGTCGAGAGCTCGCATTTGGCGCGCTCGCAGGCGTCCTTCAGCCGCCGCAGCGTCACGGGGTCGGCCCTCAGGTCGAGGCCATGGCTGGACTGGAAGCGGTCGGCCACGTAGTCGAGGAGGACCGTGTCGAGGTCGTCGCCGCCGAGCCGGCTGTTGCCGGTCGAGACGAGAACCTCGAACGTGTTGTTTTCGATGTCGAGGATGCTGAAGTCGAACGTGCCGCCGCCGAAGTCATAGACCGCCACGGTTTCGTGGCCGTCGCGGCCGAGTCCGTACGCCATCGCCGCCGCCGTGGGCTCGTTGAGGAGCCGCAGCACTTCGAGGCCGGCGAGGCGGGCCGCTTCCATCGTCGCCTGGCGCTGGTTGTCGTCGAAATAGGCCGGCACGGTGATGACGGCGCGCCCGACCGGCCCGCCGAGGTAATTCTCGGCCGCTTCCTTGATTTTCTGGAGCACGAGCGCGGCGATCTGCTCCGGCAGGTAATCGCGCTCGCCGACGCTCACCATGACGCGTCCGTCCTCGTGCTCGCTCAAAACGTATGGGTAGATTTCCTCTTCCTCGTTGATTTCATGGCGCAGGCGGCCGATGAGCCGCTTGATCGAGCTGATGATCCGGTGGGGCTGGGTGGCGGCCTGGCGTAGCGCGATTTCGCCAACGGTGTAATCGTTGTTTTCGCCGATGGCCACGACGGATGGCGTCCGCACGTGGCCTTCCTGGTTGGGGATCACCTTGGGTTCGGAAGACTCGATCACCGCAACGACCGAATTGGTCGTGCCCAGATCGATCCCGATGACAGGTTCGATTGCGTCCATATGCTGACCGGCACCATCGTTTTAAGATTCCACGCAGCCTCGCGAGGCGGCGTCCACCCCCCCCGATTCGATACTCTTATCGGCAGCCGGACGACCGAAGAATAGTGCCCAAAAGCACGGAGTGCGGAATGCGGTGCGTCGTTTCCGCGCCCGTCATTCCCATAAGTCCCGTGCTTCCGCCCGGCTGCCGCGCATTCGGCGCCCAATTCACTCCGGACTCGCAATGGCTTCCCGCTTTGCGCTATCTTGTTCTCGGCTCGTGAGGTGCATGCCATATGCCATTGACCCGGACAACCGATGCCGCGCCAGGCCGCCGGCCGCTTTCGGCTCCGCGCTACGCCGTCGGTTATATCATCTTCGTCACCCTGCTCCTCGGCGGGGCGCTGTGGGGGATGAGCGCGTACCGCGCGTGGATCGATCGCTATCAGCGCGAGCGGCCCCGTTACGCGGCAGAGCGCGCCATCGAGGCGCTCGACGCCGGCCAAACCGATGAAGCGCGGCTTCAGATCGACCTGCTCGCCGACGAGCGGCCGATTTATGCGGGCGATTTTCTGCACCCCAATGTCAGCGAGGTGTATGAAGGGGCGGTCTTCCGCGACCGCGTCACGATTTATGAGCGGTTGTGCGCGCGGCTCATCAAGGCGGGGATGTTCGAGCAGGCCCGCACGGTCGCCAACAAGACGCTGTTCGAATACCACATTGCCTCGCGCCCGTTGGAAATGATCGAGCCGTGGGAACTGGTGTCGCTCGCGGCGGCGGTCAACAACGACTGGTATGCGTCGTTCGAAGCGGCGCGGATTCTCGCCGCGCACGGCGCCGACCGCGTGCGCACGCCCGCGCAGATGCAGCCGATCCCGCAGCCGGAGAATCCGACCCAGTTCAAGGATTTCGCGCGCAACGTTCCGCCCGTCGCCATCCGCGCAATGAAGGTCTTCTACGACAATCCCACGGGCAACGAGTGGGACGGCGTGACCGGCATGCTCGACACCGCGCGTGGCGCGACGGCCAGTCCCGCCGTCGCCAACCAGATCGACTCGATGCTCCACCGGGCGTATCTGAGGGCGGGCAAGCCCGACCGCGCCCGCCAGCTTCTGGCCCGCAAGTGGGGACGCGACCCCGGATTCATGGAAACATACTGGAAGACGTGGCCGCACGCCCCGGCCAGCTTCCTCACCGACCGCGAGCCGAGCCTCATGGAGTTCCTGTGGGCCGAGCGCGCGCCCGGCGCGAAGCCGACGCTCGCGAACTTCATGGACAGCTTCCAGCCCGACCCGCGCGTGCAGGTTTATGACTTTTCGGCCCCCGACGCGTTCAAGCCGCTCGACACCGGTTACTTCAACGAGAAGAACGAGTTTTACGTGATCGGCGACAGCGTCGGCATGTTCAACAACGTGGCCGGCTGGATGGAAGTCGAGACGCGCGCGCCGTCGTACCAGATCGCGATCGGCTACAAGGGGAGCAACGCGATCGGCATCATGCCGATCCTGCTCGTGCAGGTCGATAACGGGCCCTACATCCCGGTGTATTGCGACTCGAGCGAGCCCGCGATCGCCACGGCCGACATCAACATGGCGCCCGGCATCCATCGGCTCAGCTTCGTGTATGTCAACGACGGCATCTTCGAGTGGCCGCCGCGAAAGATCGAAGAAGACCGCAACCTGACGCTGTACCGTTTCGCGCTCATTCAAGTCAAACGCCCTGGTTGACGCCCATGGCCGGGACCGTTCCCACGATCCTCTACCTGCTCGATCTCGTCGATCTTGGCGGTGGTGAGACCAGCTTTCTGGCGCTCATGGATCGGGCGCGTTTCGCGCTGAAACCGGTCGTGATCGCGCCGGCGCGCGGGCCGCTGACCGACGCCATCGAGCGGCTCGGCATCCAGGTCCACATCATCCCGTATCCGCTTTCATTTCGCAGGGGGCTGATCCCGACGTGGCGGCCGGGTCCTGCGCGCAGGATCGAAGCGCTCGCGCGGGAGCTTCGGCCGGTGCTGATGCACGTGTTTCATTTCTTCGGGATGGTGCCGGCCGGCCCGGTTTCCAAGAAGCTAGGGATTCCGCTTGTGTGGACGTGCCACGGCGATTTCGAGTTGTCGAACCGGGCGCGGCGGTGGGTGGCGCGGCGGTGGGCGACGCATGCCGCGTGCGTGGCCGAATCGGGCCTGCGCGTTGCCGCGGCCGTGCTCGGCGAACACCGCGTTTCGCTCAATTATCTCGGGATTCTGCCGTTTGATCCGGCCGGCGCGACGGTCGAACGCGCGGCCATCCGCATGGAATTGGACGAGCCCGTGGACGCCACGATCATCGGCGTGATCGGGCGGTTTCAGCCGGTCAAGGGCCATCAGCACCTGCTTGACGCGCTGCCGGCGGTGCTCGAGATGGTGCCGAACCTGCGCGTGTGGATCATCGGCGACGCGCTCTACGGCAGCGCGCAAGAAGCGGAGCACAAGGCGCAAATCGAGCGGCGCGTTCACCATGAGCATCTCGACTCGTGCGTGCGTTTTCTCGGGTATCGCGGCGACGCGCGGCGCCTCATGCGCGCGCTCGACGCGGTCGTGATCCCGTCCGAGGCCGAGTCGTTTTCGCTGGTTGCGGTCGAAGCGATGGAAGCCGGCGTGCCGGTTGTCGGCCCGGATATCGGCGGCCCGCGCGAGGTGATCGAGTCGCCTTCGACCGGGCTAAAATTCCAGCCGCTCAATCACGCCGACCTGGCCGAGAAAATCATTTGGATTCTGCGGCGCGACGGGCCCGGCGCGGCGTTCGACAAATCGGCCGGCCCGCGCCGCGCCCGCGCGCTGTTCTCGATCGATGCCCACCTCGAGCGCACGCTCGCGCTTTACGGCCGCCTGTGCGAGTAGGTCGCCGGCCGGATCCTATTTTCTCGCCATAACGTCATCCAGCGCATGCCGGTGCGCGTCGAGCGAAGCCTTTCCGTAACAGACCAGATAGACCTTCTGGACAACTTTTGCGGCCGGAAGGAAACGCATCACCGTATCGACGGCGATGCGCGCCGCCCGGTCGATGGGAAAACCATAAGCCCCTGTGCTGATCGACGGGAAGGCAACCGTGCGGCAGCCGTTTTCGTCGGCGAGCTTGAGGCTCAGGCGATAGCAGTTCTCGAGTTCCTCGTCCTCGCGGTGCATGCCGCCGCGCCACACCGGACCGACGGTGTGGATGATGAAACGGGCGGGCAGATCGAAGCCCTCGGTGATCTTGGCCTGTCCGGTGGGGCAGCCACCGAGCCGCGCGCAGGCCTTGGCGAGGCGCGGGCCGGCCGCGCGATGAATCGCGCCATCGACGCCGCCGCCGCCCATGAGCCGGCTGTTGGCCGCGTTCACAACGGCGTCCACGCGCATTTTGACAATATCGCCTTCCATGATTTCGATTCGGTTCTCCATCATCGGCCTCCATCAAGTCAAAAAAATCTTTTTTTAACGTATTAAGTAATGTTAATAGAATCAGAAATCTATCGAAATCCCTGGCGGGCAATTTTCGCATTATTTGCTGTTATTGCCCTGTTTGCCGTGTTTTTTCGCAACTTGTGAAAGACTACTTATAGCACAAGCGCGCGCGGAAATCAACCCGCGGGGACGAATTCCATTAATTTATATCAATAAATTCCGGACGACATGCAAATCTTGCAAATCGGCGTGGAAAATTGCACGGCGGTGGCGCTGCGGGCAAATCATGCGGTGGAAAAATTATTTCCCGATCGCGGTAAACAGGTTGTGTTCCCACTGCGTGGGCAGGGCCGGCCACTGGTCCGGCCGAACGGCCGTCACGCCCTGGCGCACCTCGAGCCAGAACGGCTCCGCGCGCGACGCTCCCTCGCTGGATTGATACTCGCCGAGCGTGTCGCCCACCGCCACCTGGGCGCCGAGCCTGACGCTGCAACGGGTCAGGTTCCCGTACAGCGTGCGCCAGCCGCCGCCGTGATCGATGATGACCAGGTTGCGATAGCCGGCGAAGGGCTCGGCGAAGACGATGCGGCCGGATCCGAGCGCGCGCACGCCGATCGGTTCGGCGCGCCAGAACACTTGGCGCGTGCCGTCGCCGTTTGCGGGCGTTTGGCTGTCGCGGCTCACGAGTGGCTCGTTTTCAACAGGGGCGACGCCTTGATCCTGCTGCCTGACGGCGGTCACAAGGCGTTGTTCGGCGGCCGCGATGACGGGCGCCTGCGTTGGCGCGGGGGTCGGGGCCGGCGTCGCCTTCGCTTCCTGCTCGACGAGGCGCGCCATCAGCTTGCGCAGTTCCTCGCGCCGCCCGGCGAGCTCCTTGATTTCCCGTTCCGACTGGCCGATGGTCCCCTGCAGGTCCTCGATCTGGTTCGCAAGCTCCTTATGCCGTTCGCTGAGTTCCTGTTCGCTGAGCGAGCCGAAGATCGAATTCTCCTGCGTGATCTGTTGCGCCTCGGTCCGGCCCTCGAGCAGTTGCGCGCGCCGGCTTTCGAGCCTGAGCAATTGCCGCGACGTGATCGTCGCCGTCTGGTGCTGGTTTCTCCAGAGGAGCAGCAGGCCAAGCCTGTCTGTTTGCGACGCGCCCGCGCTTGGTCCGGCATGCAGCATCGCCGCGGCGCTCAGGGCGAGGCCGCGCCGCGCCGCGCGCAGGCGGCCGAGCCCTTCCTCCATTTGCGCGTCGATCCGCCCGGCTTCCCTGCCGGCCTGGGCCTGATATTCATTCAGGAATTGTTCGCCCTCTTTTTTGAGGGCCGCGCGTTCGCCGAGCCGCTTTTCGATCGATTGCAGCGTTCCCTGGCTCTTGAGCAGCCGGTTGCGTTCCTCCCACTGGTTCCTGCGCAGCTCATCGATCTGCTTCTCGATCGTCGCCATCTGGTCGAGCGACTCGCGCACCGAGGCCGCGCGCGGCGAGCAAATCGCCAGCAGCAGGACCAGCGTCCAGGCTCCGAAATGAAGAATGTATTTCCTGCGTTCTTGGCTCATCTCTGCTTCCCTGCGACGGGGCTTTAGTTTTTCCCCAGCCTTGCACATTTTATTGATATACTTGGCGGAGATCAATGGAGGTATGCGTTCCCGATGCTTTCCGGTTCCCATCCCCGCCGCAACCTGTTCGTCGTGGGCGACCGCGTGCTGATCAAGCCCGAGTCGGGCGAGGACCGCACCGACGCCGGCCTGATTCTTCCACAAACCGTCGCCGATCGCGCGCAGGTCCAGTCCGGCCGCGTGGTCGCCGTCGGGCCGGGCGTCCCGATGCCGCTGGGCAACGAGGACGACGAGCCGTGGCGCCAGCAGGAGCGCGAGCCGCGCTACATCCCCATGCAGGCCAAGATCGGCGACCTGGCGATCTTCCTGCGCAAAGCCACCGTCGAGATCCGTTACGAGGGCGACAACTACCTGATCGTGCCGCAGGCGGCGATCCTGCTGCTTTTGCGCGACGAGGACGAATCCCTGTTCCATGACTGACGGACCGCCGACGCTTCTTCTCGCCGGGCCGACGGCCGTCGGCAAGACCGGCCTCGCGGTCGCGCTTGCCGAACGGTTCGGCCTCGAGATCATTTCGGCCGACTCGATGCAGGTCTATCGCGGCATGGAGATCGGCACGGCGCAGCCGACGCCGGAGGAAGCGGCGCGCGCGCGGTTTCATCTGTGCGGCGTGCGCGATCCCGCCGAGCCGTTCAGTGTGCGCGAGTGGCTCGGCCTCTGCGACGCGGCGCATGCGGATATTCTTTCGCGCGGCAAGCTGCCGCTCTACGTCGGCGGCACCGGCATGTATCTGCGCGCCCTCAGATGGGGGATGTTCGATCTGGACGAGCCGACCTCCGGGAATCGTCAGTCGCCGATCGACACGCGTCAGTCGGTTCACCGGACGCAGCTCGAGGCCGAGCTGGCATCGATCGGCCCCCAGGCGCTTCACGAGCGGTTGGCCCAAGTCGATCCGGACGCGGCGCGAAGGATTTCACCCAGCGACGCGGTGCGCATCGTGCGCGCGCTCGAGGTGCACGCGATGACGGGGCGGCCGATCAGCCGGTTGCAAGACCAATGGGAGAGCCCGCGGCCGAGATTCCCGCACGTGCTCATCGCGCTCGTTGCGGAGCGGGGGGCGTTGCGCGAGCGCATTGCGCGGCGCACCGACGAGATGCTCGCCGCCGGCTGGATCGACGAGGCGCGTGCACTCCTGGAGCGCGGCATCCCGCCGACGCGGCACTGTTTCAAGGCGCTCGGCTACCGCGAGATTGTCGAACACCTCGATGGGCGCCTGGGGCTCGATCGACTGCGCGATCTGATCGTGACGCGCACCGGGCAGTTCTCGAAACGGCAGATGATCTGGCTGCGCCGCGAGCGTCCCGCCCTGTGGATTGAGATCGATTTTGCCGACCCCGGCCGCGCGTTCGGGCGCGTCGAGAATATCCTTGCAAAGATGATCGGGCGCTCCGTATAGTTTGGACTCTATTGGTGATTCCTATTTCCCGATGTGTTATGGTATTAAGGAAAATTGCCTGCTGACGGACTCGGCAATCATACGACTCGGCACTTTTTTCTCGAGGTGGTTTCATGATGGGGAAGGCGACCGTAAATCTTCAGGACAGCTTCCTGAATCAGGTCCGAAAAGAAAATTCCGAAATCGAAATGGTGTTGGTCAACGGCACGCATCTGACCGGCCTTGTTCGCGGTTTCGACAACTTCACGGTCGTGGTCAATGCCGCCGGCAAGCAGCATCTTGTTTATAAGCACGCCATTGCCCAGATTGTGAGCCAGCGCCCCGTGCAGGACTTCGTCGGCGCCCCGCAGCAGGCGCAGGGCCAGCCCCCGCGCGAGCCCCGCGAATCGCGCGAGCAGCGCGAGCGCCGTCCGCCCCAGCCGCCGCGTCCCGCCGAGCCGCGCCCGGCCCGCCCGGCCGAGGCCGTTCCCGAGCAGCGGCAGCAACAGCCGCCCCAGCCGCCCCAGCCGCGCCCGGCCAAGCCCGAACAACAGCAGCAGCGCGACAAGTTCAACGTGCTGGACCTGAGCGAAATCAAAATCGATCAGAAAAAGGGCTGAGGACTTGCACGACGATTGCAACGGCCCCATGAGTCACACAACTTATCCCTACACCAATCCGCAGTTGCTCGATGAGATCATCGGGCAATTGCGCGGCGCGCGTTTTGTCCAGATCATCGGCCATGTGAATCCCGACGGCGACTGCGTGGGGTCGATGCTCGCGATGCATCACCTGCTGGCGATGTGGGGCGTGCCGCACGCGCTCGCGGCGCAAAAGATCGGTCCCGGCGGTTACGACCAGCTCGCCGGTTTCGAGCTCATCGGCGCCGCCCCCTCGGCCAACGCCGGCCTTGTCGTCTATCTCGACACCGCGACGATCGAACGCGGCATCGAGGGCTGGACGCCGGTCGCCCCGATCATCAATATCGATCATCACGCCGGCAACACGCGCTTCGGCGCGCTCAACTGGATCGAGCCGCGCTTCGCCGCGACCGGCGAAATGGTGTACCACCTTGCCGCGCGCGCCGGCGTCGAGCCGACTGTCGAGATGGCGAACAATCTGCTGCTCGCGATCACGACCGACACCGGCTCGTTCCGCTACAGCAATACCGGCGCCGATCAGCACCGCGTCGCCGCCAACCTCATCGAGGCCGGCGCCTCGCCGCAGCTAATCGCGGGGATTGCCTACGACAGCCAGCCGCTCGAAAGCCTTCGGATCACCGGCCACGTTCTTTCGAACATGAGGATCGAGGCCGGGGGGCGCCTTGCGTGGAGCGAACTGCGGCTCGAAGAAGTGCGTCCGTTCGGAGGGCCGGCCAACGCGCCCGAGAACCTGGTGAGCCTGCTGCGTTCGGTTCGCGGCGTGCGCGTGTGCCTTCTGTTCCACGAGCTCGAGTCCGGGCGCGTGCGCGTCAACTTCCGCTCCGACGGCTCGTACGACGTCAGTCGCCTTGCCGCACAGTGGGGTGGCGGCGGCCATGAATGCGCCGCCGGGCTGATGGTCAGGAACTCTCCCGCCTACGACCAGACGCGCGACGAAATTCTCGCCGCCGCGATCAAATTCCTGCAATAAGCGTCCGCCGGATCGGCTCCATAAAATAAAAACGCGGGCGACATGGCCCGCATACCGTTTGTGCTTTGTTTGGGTTCGCTTAGTCGCGCTGGACCCTGATGATGTCGCCCGCGCTCATCGTGCCGTTCGTGGGATCGTAGGAATTCTTGATGATGTATTCCTCGGCTTCCGCGGCGCTCATGAGCGTGCCGTTGCGCGAATCGCCGCTCAGGTTGCCGCCCTGGCTTTTCTTCTGCTCGAGGATCGGCGCAAGGTCGAGCTGGCCGTCGGGCCCGCGGCTGATGATCACAAACGAGTGCTTGGGCGAAAGATTACTGTAATACGCGTATGGCTCGCGGAGTTGCGTGTTGCGGCTGAAGGGATCGATCGGGACCTGGTCGCCCGGGCGATACGGGTTGAAGGCGCGGTTAAGACCCTGATTGTCGGAGGGGATCGTTCCGGAGATGGACGCGTAAAAGTGGATCTGATCGGAGATGACGCGTTCGTCGTTGGCGACGCGCGCCGCGCGCGTTTTGACCATGGCTTGTTGGGAGGTGACGACAAACAAAAGCGTCAGCATGGAGAAGACAGCCAGAACGACCAGCATCTCCCCAAGGGTTAGACCCGCACGACCCGACACCAGGTATGGAGCCCTGCCTTGCCTCATTTTGCCCCCAGGATATCCGCTTGGTTGGATATCCCCCTCCGTTTGCTATTATCGGTTACTTCCACAACTATTCAAGCAAAAATCTCGCTCATTTCGACTCCATCTTAAGAGCCATCGTTCCGGGGCGCAAGTTTTTTTTCGCGTCGGTTTCTTACCATATTGTCGCTGCTCACGTTAGCGCAAGGCCCCGATTCCGGCGCCGGGGCTACCCGACATACTCCTCAAAAGCCCTCATGTAGCCGTCCAGATAATAGATGACCTCATCGCGGATGACGTCCGCCGCGAGGTCTTCTTCGCGCTGATATGGAATGTCGCTTGCGAAATAGTCCATGTCGTCATGAAAATGTTGCACCTCGTGCTCCAAGTCCTCGTCGCTGTCGAGGGCATCGGACAGGAAATCCGTCAGCGAGCCGCCGGCCTCATCGACGGCTTCCTCGATCCTCTCGACCGTGTCCTTGGACTCCGTGGCCAGGCCGATTCGGATGAATCCGTCCTCGCTCAGGACTGAAACCAGGAAATGGGTGTGGGCATTGCAGATGAACTGCACGCGAACGTCCTCGCCGTCGAGCGGCCCGGGCTCGGCCACCTCGACCGACTCGAAGCGGTCGTCGCCGGCGTATTGCTCCTCGAGCCAATGGGCCAGGCCGGCCGGCGTCGGTTCGAATCCATGTGCTCCCGGCGAAATCTCCTCGCCCTCATCCGAGTAGTCGATCATGTTGGTGCTCCCGCGAACGATGAGAATTTTTCTTCTTCATTCAACCTTCGCAAAGCCGATCCGCGGCGTCAAGCTTTTGATCCGCGCGGCCCGTTATTTGCTTGCATATAACTGATTGTAGTCGTTGTCGCTGAGATTGAACACGTCCTGCACTTCCCGGCGATTGTCGATGTCGTACGGCCGCTGCAGCGGGCGGTTGGCCCAGCGCGCTTCGGCGATCTGCTGGCGGGCCTGTTGCAACTGGTGGTCGCGGTAATAAGCATAGGCGGCGATCAGATGCAGCGGCGGCAGGTCCATGCGCCTCGACCGGCGCGCGTCCTCGATGGCCCTGCCAATCTTCGCGTGGCTGTCCGAGATCGTCAGTTGCCGCGTGATCTGCGCGAGCTTGTCATAGTCCTTGAAATTCTCGAACGCGGTGTTCAGGTCGCGGTTCGTCGCGAGCAGCCTGCGGATATCCTCGGCAACGGGCCTGAGGGGCGGCGGCGTCTCGAGCCGCGGCGGCCGCTGGGGCGGACGGAACAGCGGCGACATGACCGGCCTGATCGGACGCGGCCTGAACGGAGGCTCGACCACGGCGACGGTGGGCTGGGGCGACGGCGTGGCCGCCGGTGTTGCGATTGCCGCGGCGGGAGTCTGGATGGCGGCGGCCGTTTGGACCGGTTTCCGATCGCCGCCGCGGAACGTGAGCGAGGCAACGGCCGCGAGGGCAATCACGGTCATGACGCCGGCGGCCATGGCCCAAAGCGGCCTCGCGTGTTTCGCCGCGGCCGGTTGGCCCGGCATCGTGAGGGTCGGGGCCGAGCCGGCGCCCGTGGCGGTGGCGGGGGGTTGGATGCCGATCGTGGTCGAGCCGGCGTCGGCGGTGGGCTGTTCGCCGCGCGTTTTGCCCGCCTTGAACTCCCGCTCGATCTGGTCGAGCGTCGCGCAGAATTGTTCGGCCGAAACCATGCGCTGATTGCGATCCGGATACGTCGCATGCTTGATGAGCGACCGGAACGCGGGCGGCACGAGGTCCAGGTCGATCACGCGCGGCGAGTGCCCCGTCAGCATCACGTAAAGTGTCAGGCCGAGCGAGTAGATGTCGGCGCGCGGATCGACGTCGCGCGAGTCGCTCGACTGCTCGGGCGCCATGTAGATCGGCGTCCCGATGATCATGCCGGTCTGGGTGTATTCGTGGCTGGTCACGCTGGCCGCGATCCCGAAATCGCCGAGCTTGACGGCGCCGTCGTTCATGAAGAACACGTTGGCCGGCTTGACGTCGCGGTGGATGAACTGGTGCTGGTGCGCGTGGGCGAGGGCGTGCCCGACCTCCCGCGCGATCTGGATCGCCCGCGCCGGCTTGAGCGCGCCCTTGGACTTGATCAGCTCGGCGAGCGTTCCGCCGGGGCAGAACTCCATGATCATCTGCAGGCCGTCGGGGGCGAGGATGATGTCGAACACCTGCGCGATGTTGTGATGGCGCAGGCGCGCGCCGATGCGCGCTTCCCTGAGGAACCGCTCCTGGTCGGCCTTGCTTGTCATGCTCAGCTTGAGGATCTTGATCGCCACCTGCTGGTCGAGCACGTTGTCGTGGGCCAAATAGACGGTCGCAAAGCCGCCCTTGCCGAGGACGCGCAGCAGCTTGTAGCGCCCCTGCAGCGATTGCGGCAGGGCGCTGTCCGAGTCCGCCGGCGGCTGGTTCCCCGGGCCGAACGGCGACCGCGCCGTCGGCGACTGGCGCTCGAGCCGGGTCGCCCCGGGCTCATCGCCGGCTGCTCGATCCACAGGCTTGTCGGTTCCCGATTCCATCAAACGATCCCCGCTCGCTCTCCGGTCCCCATTGCCGTGCGGCCGACCTTCATGTAAACTCCATACGATTCCAAGGCGCGGCCCGCCTTGACGATTTTGAGCCCGAGCGTTCAGTCCGATTATGAAACATTTCCCGAGCCGAGTGCAACGCCAAGTCCATGCAGGCCAGGCACTGATTGTTTCCTGCGCCGTCACGACCCCGGCCGCCGGCTTCATCCATCACCTTATCGACCGCTTCGCCGGTTCACTTGCGGAACAAATTGCGCCGCCGGCCGCCGAGCCCTGCGCACATTCATCCGAGATTCGGCCATGATGCATCTCAGGCGTTTTCAACTCAGGACTTTTGGGGCGGCCTGCGTCGTGGCGCTGGCTGCGCTCGCGCTGTCGTGCGGCGGGCCCAAACCGGCGGCGGACTCGAACCTTCGCGCCGTGCGCATCGCGTGCTGGAAGCGCGGCGTGTATCGCATCACGGGCGCCGACCTGCAAAAACTCGGCATCGACCTGGCGACCGTCTGCACGCGCGACATCGCGCTGGTCCACATGAGCGACTCCGTGCCGGTCCTGCTCGAGAACGCCGGCCGCCGCCTCACCCCCCAGACCGAGATGA
This sequence comes from bacterium, assembly GCA_021372575.1. GTDB lineage: Bacteria > Sumerlaeota > Sumerlaeia > MVZB01 > MVZB01 > JAJFUE01. The sequence continues at coordinate 17,703 of JAJFUE010000027.1, forward strand.
TCTTCTATTCCGTCGGCGGCAAGGCGGCCCCCATCCCGTATGTCAACATGGAGGAGCGCTACTACCCGGCCACGCAGGATTTCATGCTTTACCTCGACCCGGGCCCGTGGGCGCCGCGCCGGTTCGAGACCGTTCCCGTCAAGACCCCCGCCGAAGCGGACCTGCGCCGCTGGCCGACGCTCACGGTCAACGGCCGCTGGCATTACGAGGATGACCCGATCTGGGACTTCTTCAAGATCATCCCCGGCGACCGCCCGATCGATTTCGTCTTCTGGAAAAAGCTCTCGTTCCCGGCGACGACCGAGTCGCCCTCGTCCGCTGAGCTCGACTTCGCGCTGCCGAAGATCGAAACCGGCGATGAGATGGAGATGGAGTTGTTCCTCGTCGCCCGGACCGAGATCGGCGACGTCGCCCACAACGTGACCGCGCACCGGATCGCGATCGACGTCAACGGCCTTTACCAGGAGAAGGCGCAGTGGTCCGGTGAACGCGGCCGCATCAAGATCAAGATTCCGCCCAACGTCCTGCGCGAAAACATCAATCACCTCACGGTGCGGATTCTCGAACCGTTCATCGACAGCTCGTTCCAGAACACGCTCATGAACGTCGATGTCGCGTTCCTCGACTGGTTCGAGGTCCGCTTCCGCCAGCGCACGCAGCTCGAGGGCGACTACAACGAATTCCTCATCGGCGCCGGCGAGGACGCCTCCACGACCGCCACGCGCTCGGCTGGGCCCGTCAAGGCCGAGCCGCTGCATTTCAGCATCCGCCAGTTCACCGACGCCGGCGTCCTGACGCTCGACATCGACCGCGGCCTCAAGCTCGAGGCGCCGCCTTACGTGCAGGGGCGCGGCTCGCCGTTCATGGCCGTCAACCTCGACCTGCCGAACCGGCCGACGCGCCTCGTGGCGCTCACGCACAAGAGCCTTCAGAAGCCGCTCGACATGCGCGCGGTCGAGATCAAGAACCTGTTCCGCAAGCCCAACGAGGCCGAGATGTTGATCCTCGCGCCGCCGCAGTTCATCGCGCCGCTCGAGAGGCTTGCGCAGTGGAAGCGCTTACGCGGCCTGTCGGTTTCGATCATCGACATCAAGGACCTGTTCAACGAGCGCACGAGCGGCTACGCCTCGCCGATGCCGATCCGCGACTACATCCGCCACGTGTATCAGTCGCAGCAGCCGTCGCCGCGCCTGCGCTACGTGCTGCTCGTCGGCGACTCGAGTTCGATTTCGAAGGAACCCACGCAGCTGCCCGCCTACAGCTACGTCCAGGGCGGCCGCCACGCCAACGACAACTACTTCGTGGCGCTCAAGCGCCCGCAGGATAACCCGTTCGTCGCCGTCGGCCGCATCCCCGTTCAGGACGGGAAGCAACTCGCCAACGTGGCCGACAAGATCATTCGCTATGAGAAGGGCGAGGGGTGGGGCGCGTGGCGCGCGCGGTTCCTGCTTATCGCGGCGTCGCACCAGTGGGCGCGCGACGATTGCGACAAGATGATCAGCGGTTACCTCAACCCGTTCGAGGTGCGCTACCTCAAGACCGACATCTCGCGCCGGGACCTCGCGTACCACGCCGAGCTGAACAGGACCCTGAGCGGCTATTTCAACGAAGGCAACCTCATCACCGCGTTTTTCGGCCACGGCGGCGGCGGGGTGTGGGAAGTCGGCCCGACCTCGATGGACCAGGGCTTCCAGCGCCACCTGTTCGACCAGTCGGCGGTCGAGGCGCTTGCGAACGGCCCGCGCCTGCCGCTCGTGTTTGCGCTCACGTGCTACACGAACGACTTCGATAGCCCGTTCCACCCGCAGACGCTCGGCGAGACGTTCGTCGATGCGCCCGGCGGCGCGATCGCCGTCATCGGCGCCAACGACCGCTCGTATATCGAATTCAACAGTCAGTATATCGACAAGTTCATGGACCTTCTGTTCAAGCGCCGGCCGCGCACGCGCCTCGGCGACCTGTTCCTCGAGACCAAGCTCGCGCTCAATCAGCCGATCGCCAACGAGCACTACCAGCTGCTCGGCGATCCGTCGCTCGAGTTCAGCCTCCCCGGAAACCGCCTGAATATTTCCGAGGCGCGCGTCGATGGGGCCCGGCTCCATTTCAAATACCTGCTCGACCAGCCGCAGTCGGCCGGCCCGTGGCAGCTCGACGGTTATATCCTCGACAGCAAGGACCGGCTTGTTGTTCACTGGCACGAGGCCCAGGCCCTGCGCTCGGGCGAGGTCGTTCGCGCGCTCAACCGCGAGGAGCAAACCTCGGCGACGCGCCTGGTGCTCTACTTCAACAAGCCCGGGTCGGGCGACCAGGTCGGCGCGGCGGCTCTCACGAGCGGGAGCCTCGCCGCCGTGGCGCCCGCCAAAAATACGGAGGCCGGCAGGCCGTGACCGAACCCGCTGTGAAAACCCGAAACTCCCTTGCCGCGCGCGCGATCGGCGCCGTTCTCGCCGTTTGCGCGCTGGGGCTGATCTGCTGGGCGTTCGTCCTGATGAGCGTCGAATACCGGTTCCGCCGGCTGCCCGCGCTCGCCGAGGAGGAGATCGATCCGCAGATGCTCGCGCGGATGGGCGACGAGCTTGAGCGGCTCATTCGCCTCGACCCGAACAACGGTGAAATCCGCAACGCTTACGCGAGCGTCCTCGGCCGCCGGCAGAAAAACAAGGAAGCCGTCGAACAGCTCGAAAAGGCGCTCAAGATCCTCAACGCGCAGAACAGCCTGTTCTTCCTCGCCGACATGTACGACCGGCTGGGCATGACCGCCAGGGCCGAGGCCGCGATGGGCGACGTCGTCGTGATCAATCCGTCCAACGCCCAATACAACGAGGCCTGGATCCGCCTGCTGTTCAACCGCCTGAACGAGGCCCAGCAGGTCTTCGATAAGGGCCGGAAGAACCTGGCGGCGTACAACGACGCGCGGCGCGCCTACGCCGAAGCGGCCCGCTCATGGGCCGTCCGCGCGCCGCACGACATGAACTCCTACCTGTTCCTCGCCAACCTTCACGTGAGCCAGTACCGCGGCCCGGAGATGCAGCTTTACCTCGTGCAGGCCTACCGCCTCATGCTGCTCGGCCTGTCGCGCGCGTCGTGGATGGACCTTTCGAAAAACTACATCGTCAAGCCGCGCGGCGTGCAATCCACGATCGGCGAGATCCTCAACAACCATTTCGCCAAGCCCTACAGAGGTCTCCCCTGAGATGACGCCAATCGAGCAGCCCGCCGTTGCAACCCGGTTCGACCGGATCATGAGCTGGATCGTGCCGGCGATCGCCGCGCTCACGCCGCTCGTGATCGTGTACGGCTTGCAGCGCCCCAACGTCGGCCAGTCCTACTTCTTCATCATCGCGGTGCGGGCCGCGACGGCCGCGCAGGGGATCGCGTGGACGCTCGGCTGGTCGGCATTCCCACGCCGCCTGCGCCTGCCGTTCTGGCTCATCGCGCTCAACGCCGCCACCGTGCTGGCCTCGCTGCCCGTCTCGAACAACGTCGTCTTTTCGATCAAGCAGCTTCTGCTGCCGATTGCCGGCGTGCTGTTTTTCATGCTCGTCACAGTTTCGCCGCAGCGTCGCGCGATCCTCACGCGCGTCACGCTCGCGATGATCGCCATCGGCGCCGTGCTCGCCCTCGTCGGCATCGGCCAGCATTTCGGGATCAAGTTCCTGGCCTACAGCGAGCAGGTCCGCAAGAACGTCGTCACGGCCACGATCGGCCATCCCAACCACCTGAGCTCGGTGCTTGGCCCGCTCGTCTTCTTTATCGTGAGCCTCTATTACGCAAGCCGCCGGCGTGGCCTGGCTGTCCCGGCGCTTGCGCTCGTGATCCTGTGCCTGTGCTGCATCATTCTTGCGCGCACGCGCTCGATCTGGCTCGGCCTGATCCTCGGCATGACCGCGATGTTCATCGGCGGCTTCTTCTACATGCTGCGCAACCGGGCCGCCGCCCCGCTCGTCGGCAAGGCCGGCATCGGCGCGCTCGTCGCGATCTGCGGCGTGGCCGTGTTCGCGATGCTGATGCCTGTGCTGGGGCATCCGATCGACCTGCAGGAGCGCCTCGGCTCGAAAAAGGAAATCAGCAGCCGGTTCTTCTACTGGAACGCGGCGATCGACATGGGCCGCGAGCGCCCGATCCTCGGCCGCGGCTACGCGATGTTCGACCCGCAGTTCTGGACCTACACCCTCAATCACCAGAAGACGGCGATGGGCAAGTATTACAACGACGTCCTGCCGGCGATCTCCGGAACGATCCCCGGCCACCCGCACAACGAATATCTGGAAGTGTTCTGCGAGCAGGGCCTGTTCGGCCTCGTTGCGCTGCTGGCGCTGATGGGATTCTTCCTGTATTACGGCTGGCTGTGCGTGATGCGCGAGCCCGACCCCGACCGCGCCATGCAACAACTCGCGATCTGGTGCGCGCTGGTCCTGATCCTTACCGACGCCATGCTGGCCTTCCCGTGGCGCCTCCCCGTGAGCCTCGTCATGCTCACGCTCACGCTCGCGTGGCTCTATGAGTTTATCTATTCCGAGCCCGATCCAGCGTGCTCGGAATCGTGCTCGTGCTCGTGCTCGTAATCGTAATCGTAATCGAAAACCTTTCGCCCGCTTATTCCATGCCGCGTTCGGCGAACGCGGCCTACAGGGGATGCTGGCTGGCTGCCCCGGCAGGCTGCGGTATACGAGCGCTTTCGATTACGATTACGATTACGAGCACGAGCACGAGCACGAATATACTCACTCCGTGCGCATGCCCTTGACCAGTTTCCACCCGGTCACGAAGAACCATACGCCGAGCGCCAGCAATACCGTTCCGCATGAGACGATCAGCCATTGGTACATCCCGTCGGTCAGCCACCGCCTGCTTGTCACCAGCAGCAGCCCCACGATCCCGTACCACGAGAAATCCGCGATCTCGTGGCCGACGTAAAACCCGAAATATTCCGTCTTTGTCCGCGGCGTCAGCTGCGCCATCTGGCCGACCCCGATCGTTCCCCACCAGCCGGTGAAATACGGGTTCACGATGCTGACGCCCGCGCCGAGCAGCATCAGCTGCGGCCACGAATAAACCATCGAGCCCTTGCCTTCGAGCGCCAGCGTGATGCCCCAGCCGGCCCGGATCATGTCGCACGCCATGTAAAGGAGCGCCACGCCGCCGACCAGCCCGATGAACGCCCGCACGCCCGTGCGCGCGATGAGCGGCCGCAATCCCATCACCAGCAGCACGACGATGATGAACTCCAGCAGGGCGTGACCGGTCATCATCACCATCGGCACGCTGAATCCCTGAAGCGGCGTTTGCTCGATGACCTTGACCAGGAACGGCCCAGGCATGATCGCGCCGGAAAATCCCGTGATGAATGCCACAGATGAAATCTTTACAAGCGTCTTCGACACGTGCATCAGCCTCAGTGTCCCAGCATGGCGCAGTTATTGGTAGCTCGTCCAGTTGATTGTTGCGGTCTGGGCCGCCGTATAGATGCCCGTCATCGTGAGGCCGCCGGCCGATGCGAGCACGCCGCACCCCGGATTCGTTTGCGGCGGGTCCATGCCGGCCACTGGTTTCCAGAAAATATCGATGCGCCCGAGCGGGATGTTCGCGACGTCCTGGTTGCCTGTCCCGGAATGCAGCGCGCCCGCGCTGTCGGTGAACGCCCATGAGGCCGCCGCCGGCGTGACGCGCACCTTGACGCCCGCCGTGGTGGCGATTCCCGTCGCGGTCGCTGAGAGAACATTGCCGGTCGCGTCGCAGGTGTAGTCGATGCGGCCGCCGGCGCAGGTGGCGCGCGTCAGGCGTTGTTCCGCGTCATACTGGTATTGCACCGTGGCGGCCATCGGGGCCGTTGCGATCCACGCCAATAAAAATGCCGGCAGAATGCGTCGCATGGGATCACCATCCTGTGTTGTTGTATTCGGGGAATCCGTTGTCCGGGAAGATGACCCGGCCGGTCTCGGGGTCGATCGGCGGCTGCGGCAGGATCTTCTCGAGGATGTCGAGCACGGTGCCGACCACGCCGATGGCCTCCTTGCCGAACTCATAGCCGGCCGTCGGCAGGTCGCCGTTGTAAAGCGCCTTGCCGCCCTTGTAAATCCCGCTGCCGGGCGCGCCGGGGATTTCGGAGTAGGTCTCGACGCCGCCGATCGTCGTGTCCTTGATGAACTGGGCCGTGTCCTCGCCGAACGAGGCGTCGCTCATGTTTGTCGGCATGGTGCAGCTGTTGAGGTCGGCCGTTCCGCTCATGATGTCGAGCCCGAACGGATCGATTTCATTGACCGGATTGTTGCGCGCGTAGCGGTAAAGGTTCGTGCCGCCCGAGATGCCGGCCGGGTCGCGCTGAATGAACCGGCCCGTGCGCGCGTCATAGTGGCGGCGCCGCATGAGATACAATCCGTCGCCGTCATCGACCACGCCGACCGCGCCGCAGAACGTGAACGGATTGTAAATCGTCCCGGTCTGATTGCAGACAAGGCCTTCGGGGTTATAGGCATATGCCGCGGCCACGTTGCCGGCGCCGTCGGTCAGGGCCAGCACGTCGCCCTTCGGCGAGCAGTGATAGTAATACGTCTGCCCCGCGGCCGTGCGCATCGCGAACAGCCGCCAGCCTGCGTAGATATACATCACGGTGACGTTGTTTTTCTTGTCTGTCTCGAACAGCAGGCGCCCTTCGGAGTCGTGGTAATAGTTGCGGACGTGATTCCCCGTCGCCGAACGCACGCGCCGGCCGAGCGCGTCGTATGTGAACGCCGTCTCGACGCCGTTGCGCGTGACGCGCGTCAGCCTGTTTTCCGGGTCGTACTGGCCGCTCCATGAGCGCGCCCCCGTCACCGACGCCAGGTTGCCGTCGAGGTCGTATTGATACGCGGCGCCACCGCATTGCACGATCTGATTCAGCTTGTTGTAGGTCGCCGTCCGCGCCTGCGTGGCGATGATCGGCGACAGCGGCAGCGTCGAGTTCTCCTGCGTGATGTTGCCGTTCGCGTTATAGGCGTACGCGGATTCGATAAACGGCGCGGCAGCGCCTTTGCGCGCGCTGAACGCCGTCACGCGATTGGCCGCGTCGAACGTCGATGCGGACGCAACAGCATTGGGTCTCGCCACCGCCGTGACGTTGCCGGCCGGGTCGAGCGTGATCGTCGAGGTCGAGCCGTTGATTGCGATCTTCGTCAGGCGGTTGCGCGAATCATATCCGTAATCGACAACCAGTAGGCCGCCGGGATAGACGATGCGCGTCGGATTCCCCTGCGCGTCGCGGGTGTAATTGACCGCGAGGCCGGTGCCGTAACCCTCGCGAACGATCCGCTGGCACGAATCGTACAGGAACCACATCGATTCCTCGGGCGAACGGCCCGTCGCCGACGTCAGCCGCCCGTCGGCGTCGTGCTCGAACTGCGCGACCAGCGTCCCGTCATGCAGCTTGCGGGCGATCCTGCCGTCGGCGGTGTATTGGTACGAGACCGTCTGGCCGCGCGAATTCTTGAACGAGGCGACCCGGCCGAGCGTGTCGCGCGTGATCGTCATGCGGTTGCCGAGTTCGTCCTGCATCGCGATCAGGCGATTGGCCGCGTCGTAGCCGAAGCGGTGCCGGTTGCCGCGCTCATCCGTCAGCGTCAGCAGGTTCCACGAATTGTCGAACACGCGCGAGATGGAATTCCCCAAACGATCAACTGCCCTGACCTGCCGGTTGATCGCGTCGTATTCGAACCTCGTCACGCGCCCGAGCGGGTCGGTGCGCGTCGTCAGGTTGTCGTTGGCGTCGTAGGCAATCTTGTGCCTTTCGTTCGCGCCGTTGCGGAACGCGATCACGTCCATCACCATGTTGCGCGTCACCGAGGTCATGTGGTCGTTCTCGTCGATCGTGGCGATGCGCGTGCATGGGATGTAAATGTGGCCCAGGAACGAATGGTCGGGGTGGGTGAGCTTGGTGATCCGCCCGTTGGCGTCGTATTCCATCCGGGTCTTGTTGCCCCGGCGGTCGGTCACCGCGATGCAGCGGATTCCCTGCGCGTCGTATTCCATGACGTCGGCGTTCCCGAGCGGATCGATCGTCTTCTTCAGGTTCCCGAACGCGTCGTATTCGAAGCGCGTCGTGTTGCCCATCGCCGTTTGGGTCGAGGTCAGCTGCCCGAGCGCGTTGTAGGCCATCCGTGTTTTGCCGCCGCCGGGGCTCGTGATGGTGAGTACGTTCCCGGCCGCGTCGTGCGTGTATGAGGTCGTCTGGCCGAGCGCGTCGCGCATCGAGGTCTTGTTGCCCTTGGCATCGTAGGTCCAGGCCGTGCGGGCACCCGTCGGGTCGGTGCGCGAAATCAGGTTCCCGGCCGCGTCGTACTGGGACGTCGTGATCCCGCCCCGCGGCCCGATCGATTTGGTCAGCCGCCCGTTCGTGTATTCCCGCGCCGTGACATGCCCGAGGTGATTTTGAATGCGCACGGTCTGGCCGGCGGCGTTGAACGTGTGCGTCGTCAGCCGATCGAGCGGATCGGTGACGAGCGTGCATGTCGTCGTTGGCTTGGTGTAGCGCGTCGTGTGGCCGGCCGCGTTCGTGATGCTTGCGATCTCGGAGCGGCCGTTGGCGCTGCGATACTCGAACTGGGTGATCTTGCTGTTGACCTTGATTCGGCTGATCAGCCCGCCGCCCGTTCCATACGTGTATTCGATGCGCGTGCCGAGCGGATCAACCGATGCGGTCAGGTTGCTGTTCGGGTCATATTCGAACGTCGCCTGCCTGCCGCCCGGCAGCGCGATCTTCGTACAAAGCCAGTTGCCGTCATACGTGAACGAGGTCTTGCGTCCGGCCGCGTCGGTCAGGTCCTTGATCGCCCAGAACGCCGGCGCCGTGGTCGCCGTGTCGTTCATGTAGGTGAACGCGATGGACTTGCCGAAGCGGTCCGTGATCCGGTCGAGGCGCCCCAGCTTGGGCGCGTAGTCGGCGGACTTGACCGCGAAGCGATACGTCATGTGGTCCCGGTCGCGCGTGAGCAGCCAATAATCCTTCGCGCTGCTCAGGACCAGCTTGTCGCGGTTGGCCGGATTGACGGGACGGAAAACAAATCCCGTTCCGGCCACGTCGTCGTAGCCGTTATAGGCGAGCTTCTCGCCCGTCCCGGTGTAGAACGCGACGGCGTTGGGGATCGCGTCGGCGATCGTCGGCGCGCCGGTCAGCACCGCGGTCGAGGTGTAACGCCATTCGTGTTCGAAGCGCCACAATACGCCGAACATGCCGACCGGCCGGTCCTGCCCGCCCACCTGCGAGTTGTAGCTGCGCGTGATCGACACCTTCGGCCCGAGCCCCTCGTATGAAAAATCCGTGTCGCGCACGAACAGGTTGAGCGTGTCGAGATTGACGTTGTAGATCGGAAGGCCGTTCACCGAGCAGCGGCCCGGCCCGCCGCCGTCGTCGCCCGGTTCGTCATTATCGCCGTCCTCGGGCGCGTCTTCCGGTTCTTCGTCGCGGCCTTCGCCGTCGTCGTACGACGTGTCCTTGTGGTCGTCAGGGCTGCCCGCCTGCTCGCTGGGGGACTCCGAGTAAGGCCGTGTCCAGAATTCGAAATCGACATAAATCTGGATCTGCGGCACGCCCATCGCCGTGTAGCCGACATATCGCAGTTTGAACGGCGTGAAGGCGCGCGTGTAATATCCGGCGGCCGCGACCGTCAGGCCCAGTCCGCCGATGTCGGGATACCAGCGTGTCGCCTGGCTCACGGAGACGTCCTGGAAATCGTCGGACCGGTAGGCATACACCGACATCTGGTTGGCGCCGTACCAACCGCTGCCGGCGCTGCCGGTCGCGGGCTGCGGGCGCGCGGCGAGGCACCATCGCGAATGCCGGTCGCTGCACGTTCCCAGGTAGCTGAAGAAATACGACGGCACGGTGTGGCCGGGGAACGACCACGAGTCCTGGTAAAAGTTGGTCCCCGTCAGGATCACGCTGCCGACGTTTTGCATCGACCAGGCGATCTTGTCGCCGGCGGGCGTTTGTGAAATGACGCTGACGTCGGCGCGCGCGGCGGGAGCAATCAGGACGAGGGCCAGTGCAAACCACGCCCTGCCCGTCCTCACCACCGCCTCGAGGCCCGAGGAAAAACCATGAAATTTCATCATGAACCCGGCCGAATGGAATTTGGTCGCCAATCGGGGACACAAATTGGCATGACATCGAATCCGATGCTCGGCAAACCCGCGCGATTGGTCAAGCGGATAGTGAACGAACGGCTGATGACTCGAAAAATGGCCGCGTCTATCTCCGGGCTGCTTCGCGCAGCAGTTCCACGTCGCGCAGCGGCGGCTCGCCGAACAGCCGCTTGTAATCGCGGTTGAAATGCGAGGCGTCTTCGTAGCCGACCCGGAACCCCGCCTGCGCCGCGTCGAGATCCTCGCCGAGCATCAGGCGGCGCGCCTCATGCAGCCGGAGCTTCTTCTGAAACTGAAGCGGGCTCATCGCGGTGACGGTCTTGAAATGATGATGGAAACTGGAGACGCTCATGCCGAGTTTTCGCGCCATGCTCTCAATCCGAAGCGGCTGGTCGAAGCTCTGGCGGAGCAATCCGATCGCGCGGGCGATATATTGGGTTCGGCCGCTCGACGCCACAAGTTGCCGAAGCCGGTCGCCCTGCTCTCCCATGAGCAGCCGGTAGATGATCTCCCGAGTCACGAGCGGCGCCAGGACCCGGAACTCGGCCGGGGAATCGAGCAGCCTGACGAGCCGCACAATCGCATCCAGCAGTCCCGCGTCGAGCCTGCTCACATCCATGGCATTCATATCGGTTTCACGATGCGTCTGCGAACGGGCTTCGATCATCAGCGACGCAATGAGTGTGGGATCGAGGTCGAGCCGCAGGCCGAGAAACGGTTTTTCCCGCGTCGCCTCGACGATCCGGGCGGCGGCCGGCAACTCGACGCATGCGATCAGGTAGTGAGCCGCGTCATAGTGGTAACGTCTCGAACCGACTAGAACGTCCTTGCTCCCCTGGGCGATCACGCACAGCATCGGCTCATAGACCAGTTGAACCGGCTTCGAGGGAGAGGAATAGCGTGAGAGGTAAAGGCCCGGCTGGGTCTCGAGCGACGCATCCTCGGGAACGGCCCGCAGAATCCGCTCCGCCAGTTCGTCCCGGTCGGTCTGCATTCTTCGGGCGTCGCGATCGGCGGATTGTGAGCTCTTCGACGCCATCGGTGTTACGCCTTTTTCCCCATTTCATACGCTTGCTTCATGGCCGGGCTTGTCTTGATGTCGCCCACCTTCCACGCGCCGACTCCATATATGATACCCTTTTCCTTGGCTCCCGTCAGGCATGAGGTGAAGCCCCGGAATCCCTCGAGCGTTCTCTCCAGCGCCGGCTTGCTGCTGACGGCCGCCGTCATGATGAAATAAAAGTCCTTGTTGCTGATCTCGGCATAGCGGGCGCAGGTCCGGTCGATCAGGGTCTTCATCTGCCCGCACATCGTGTAAAAATAGACCGGCGTGGCCATTACGATCGCGTCGGCCGCGATCATTTTCTCCAGCACCTCGGCCATGTCGTCCTTCTGCGAGCACTTTTTCCCGTTGAAACAGGCGCCGCACCCGGTGCAGTAGCCGATCTTCTTGTCCTTGAAATAGATTTTCTCCGCCTCGTGCCCGGCTTCCGCCGCTCCCTTTATAAATTGGTCGCACAGCAAGTCGGAATTGCCGCCCTTGCGCGGACTGGATGATATCACCAGGACTTTCTTGCTCATTGTAAACGCGCACCTTTCAAATAGTGATCAACTTATACTGATCGTTGCCCATGTTCAGCTCTTTCATATATGACAGCTGGCGCAGGCCCTTGCGGGATTCAATGCGTTCCTTGAGGTCGTGAAGTTCCGCTTCGGGCAACTGATACACCATGTCGATGGAAGCTTGATCCACGGCCAGCAGATCGGTGGAAGCCAGGATGCCCAGGTCGCGCGCCTTGACCGGAGCAGCCGCGGTGCCGGCGCAGTCGCAATCCACCGACATATTGCGCAGCACATTGATAAACACGATTCTCCTGCCGAAGTGATCGATCGTGGCTTTTGCCGACTCCACCATGTTTTCCTGGAAAGGTTCGCCTTTAAGCCAGAGCTCGTAATTGTCGTTGTCAGGGGCGGCGTGGACCATTTTCTTGCCGATCGCCCCATCCGCGCAGCCGATGGCGATATTCTTCAAGGAACCACCGAAGCCGCCCATGAGGTGTCCCTTGAAATGAGTCAGCACCACCATCGAGTCGTAATCAAGCATATGTTTGCCGACTGATATTTGCTTGAAGTGTTTGCCGCCTGTGACGGGAAGCATCACGGCCCCGTCCTCGTCCATGATGTCCACCGGGCAGAAATCCCAGCCGTTGATCTTGATCGTTTCGCGATGATCCGCCGTGGTAAATCGTTTGCCCTTATACAGGGTGTTGGTTTCCACCAGGGTGCTGTTGGGAATATGCTGCTGCAGGGCTTTCACCATATCCCGCGGCAGGATGTTTGGCCCGTGCGGCTCGCCGGTGTGGATTTTGATGGCGACCCTTCCCGTCATGCCCTGATTGATCTTCGAATAGACTTTCAGCAGTCCATCGGCGCTGATGTCTTTCGTGAAGAACACCTTTGATTTGTTCGATGCCGGCGCGGCGGTGCCGCCGAGCGATTCGCAACCGGCAATGGTTGCCGTGCCCAACGCAATGGCGGTTGTCTTGAGAAAAGTTCGGCGGGAAATCTCGTCATGCATATTGCTCGATGTTCCTTTCTCTATAAAGGGTCAGCGGCCGGTTCTTTTTTCGAGCGCTTCTGGATAACGCGCGCCCTGAATCTCGATCTTCGAGGCGGCGTCATCGATCTCGCGCAGGTCGTCCGCCGTCAGTTCGACATCGACCGCGGCGATGTTCTCTTCGAGGCGGTGCAGTTTCGTGGTGCCCGGAATCGGCACGATCCACGGCTTTTGCGCCAGCAGCCAGGCGAGCGCGACCTGCGCGGGCGCTGCCTGCTTCATCGCCGCGATCTTGTTCAGCAGGTCAACGAGGCCTTGATTCGCCTTGCGGGCCTCGGGCGTGAAGCGCGGAACGATGTTGCGAAAATCGTTCGCTTCGAATTTGGTGTTCTCGTCGATCTTGCCCGTGAGGAAACCTTTGCCAAGCGGGCTGAACGGAACAAGGCCGATGCCCAGTTCCTCGAGCGTCGGGATCACTTCCTCTTCGGGACGCCTCCACCACAGCGAGTATTCGCTTTGAAGCGCGGTCACGGGCTGAACTGCATGTGCGCGGCGGATGGTCTGCACGCCCGCTTCGGAAAGCCCGAAGTGCCGAATCTTGCCTTCGCTGATCAGTTCCTTGATCGTGCCCGCGACGTCCTCGATCGGCACCTCGGTATCGACGCGATGTTGATAATAGAGATCGATCGCATCGACTCGAAGCCGCTTGAGCGAGCCTTCGGCGCTTCGTCTGATGCTCTCGGGCCGGCTGTTCATGGCCTGTTGGCCGTTTTCAATCTTGATCCCGAATTTCGTGGCGATCCTGACCTGCCCACGGAACGGGGCGAGCGCTTCGCCGACAAGTTCTTCGTTGGTGAAGGGGCCGTAGACTTCCGCAGTGTCGAACAACGTGACGCCGAGTTCGACGGCTTTTCGGATGAGTGAAATCATCTCCTGCCTGTCTCCGGCCGGCCCATAGCCGTAGCTCATGCCCATGCACCCGAGCCCGAGCGCCGAGACTTCGAGATCGCTCTTTCCCAGTTTACGCGTTTGCATGTTTAATCTCCCGCATTCGAATATTGTTCGTCGCTGACCTTTTCCATCCAGTCGGCCGCCTTGCCGTCGAGCTGCTCCTGAATGGCGATGTGCGTCATGGCCGTCGTTGGCGCGGCGCCGTGCCAGTGCTTCTCGCCCGGCGCGAACCAGACCGCGTCGCCCGGCCGGATTTCCTCGATCGGTCCGCCCTCGCGCCGGGCCCGGCCGCAGCCGGCCGTCACGATCAGCGTCTGGCCGAGCGGATGCGTGTGCCACGCCGTCCGCGCCCCCGGCTCGAACGTGACGCTGGCGCCGAAAGCGCGCGCCGGCGCGGGCGGATGAAACAGCGGATCAACCCGCACCGTTCCCGTAAAATAATTCTCCGGACCCTTGCCGGATGCCTGCGAACCGCTTCGTTTGATTTCCATGATGGCCAACCCGTCCCTGGCAATCTCAGCGCCGGTTCCCGGGGGGATCCGCCGCCGATGCGCGGGAGCCGAAAACGACCCCCTCATCCATGACGAAGTATATATGCCATTGGGATGGATGCGGTAGAACGCCGATGGAAGATTATTGAACAATCCTGCAAATTCTTCGATCCAGAGGCGCGGACGAAACCAATCGCGGCGGCGGCGTGTTCATCGTTGCCCGATACCCGCGGGCGCTGCGCAGGGCTGCCGTGTCTGGCGCCCCGTTCATGGACCGGTTTCTTCGCGGTGTTTGGTGTTTGCAGTCCGCCGGCGTTTTTCAGGCCTGCGCCTTTGGCCGGGATTACGGAATGATGCGCATCCCCGCCAGGCCGAGGAACTCCTCGCGTGTTTTTCGGTTTTCCCTGAAAGCGCCGGTCATCTCGCTCGTCAGGGTGAGGCTGGACTCTTTTTCCACGCCGCGCATCATCATGCACAGATGGTGGGCTTCCATCACGATGGCCACGCCGCGCGGGTTGAGAACCTGATTCAGCGCCGCTGCGATCTGCTGCGTGAGCCGCTCCTGGATTTGCAGGCGGCGCGCGAACATATCGACGATGCGCGGGATCTTGGAGAGCCCGATCACGCGGCCGTTCGGGATGTAGCCCACATGGCAGATCCCGAAGAACGGGAGCATGTGGTGCTCGCACATCGAGAAGAACCGAATATTCTTGACGGCAACGATTTCGCCGCATTTCTCATCGAAGATCGCCGAGTTGACGAGTTCGTCGAGATCGGTTTGATAGCCCTGCGTGAGGAACCGCCACGATCTGGCAACGCGTTCGGGCGTTCGCGCCAGCCCTTCGCGCCCGGGATCTTCTCCGATCGCGATGATCGTTTCCCGCGCGGCTTCGACGAGCCGGTCGTCAGGCGCGGCTTCCGGCGCATCCAAGGCTCCAATGTGGGGAACTGCCGTTGTGATCTGCACGAAAATTGCCCTTTCAATGCCCCGAGTGACGTCAGGCCTGGCGGGGGCGCTTGCGGCTGGCGATCCAAAACCTGTTGAGCGGCAGGTCGCGCCGCTCGACCGAATTAAAGTTTTTGCGGAGGAACAAGTCGATTGTGCCGGTGGCGGTCTTGCCGCGGTCATGCGTGCTGCCGTGGAGTTCCAGGTGTATGTTGTCGATGACATCAAACCCGTGGCCGTTGAAATCGGCGATCAGCAGTTTGCCGTCCGGTTTCAGGACGCGCGTCAGCTCTTCGAGCACGTGCACCGGATTGGCCATGTGGTGCATGGCGTTGGCGGTGGCGATGCTCTCCACGCTATCGGTCCCGAAATCAAGGCGGCCCGCGTCCATGACGCGGAATTCCGCGACGTCGTGAACGAAATCGATCAGCCGGTCATGCGTTTCGCGAATCGTGCGCTCATCGATGTCGCAGGAAATGACGTAATAGCCCGCATCGGCCAAGGCCAGCAGCATGCGTCCCGAGCCGGTCGCCACATCCAGCACGAATGCGTTCTTGTTGAATTGGGCGAGCCGCACCGCCTCGCGATTCTCGTCCAGAAGATCGTAACCGAGCGCGATCAGTTTCTTGTCATGCTCGGTTCGGGGGTAGGAGGCGCTCATGTTGCCCGTCTTTCATTCAGGAATGCGATCGAGAATCGTGAACGACGGCGTTTGCGCGCCCTCGATGCCCGATCGCGAGTCTCGTCGCCGCCGCAATCACCCCGATCCCGATGTAACCCCAGATCCCGGCCATGAGCAGGACGTTCAGGCGCTCCTTCAGCAAAAACAACAGGCTGGCTACGACCACGACCGTGACCAGGATTTCAAACGGCTGCCGGTTGGAGAGCTTGAAGCTTTTCAGCCCGAGATACGGCACCTTGCTCACCATGAGCGTCCCGAGCACGACCATCAGCGGCGCCAGGATCGGTTCGATGCGCAAATGGAACGGCTCGAGCCGGGACTCGAGCCACGGCATGTCGTTCAGGACCCAGATGATCGAAATCACCGCCAGCGCGGCCCCGGGAATCGGAATGCCGGAGAATTTCTTGCTTTCCTCGCGCGTGGCCTGGACGTTGAACCGCGCCAGGCGCAGCGCCCCGCAGATCACGTAAAACGCGCAGACCGTCGTGGCCGCGCCCGTGGGTACCGCGCCGTGGAGCCGGTGATAGGCCAGCAGCGCCGGCGCCACGCCGAACGCCACGAGGTCCGCCAGCGAATCCAGGTTCAGGCCGAAAAAGCTTTGGCTGTTGGTCAGCCGGGCAATGAACCCGTCCGACACGTCGAGGAATGCCGACAGCAGGATCAGCAGGCATGCCTGCTCGATGTGGTGGGACGGAACATTGCCCGCGCCGTTGTTGCCGTAAACATGAAAGATGGCGCACATGCCGCAAAACAGGCTGGCCGACGTAAACAGGTTGGGCAGGATGATGACTTTGCGCATGCGCGCGCCTTTCGGGTCAATGGGTCTCATTTCAGCGGGGGGCGATGACTTCGCAGCCCATGTAGGGCACCAGCACGTCGGGGACCTTGATCGTGCCGTCGGGCTGCTGGTAGCTCTCCATGATCGCGATCACGCAGCGCGGCAGCGCGAGGCCCGAGCCGTTGAGCGTGTGGACGAACTCCGGCTTGGATTTCTGGTCGGCCTTGAAGCGGATGTTGGCGCGGCGCGCCTGGAAGTCCTCGAAGTTCGAGCACGAGCTGACCTCGAGAAAGCGGTCCATGCCCGGCGCCCACACCTCGAGGTCGTAGCACTTGGCCGCGGCGAAGCTCAGGTCGGCCGAGCACAGCGACAGCACCCGGTAATGCAGCCCGAGCTGCTGAAGCAGGAACTCGGCCTGCGCGCGCAGCGTCTCCAGCTCGTCGTACGACGTCTCGGGCTTGACGAACTTGACCATCTCGACCTTGTGGAACTGGTGGACGCGCGTGAAGCCGCGGACATCCTTGCCGTAGCTGCCGGCCTCGCGCCGGAAACACGGCGAGAACGCGCAGTGGTAGATCGGCAGGCGTGAGCCGTCGAGGATCTCGTCCTGGTAGAGGTTTGTGACCGGGACCTCGGCCGTCGGGATGAGCCACAGGTCGTCGGCGCCGTTGTCGGCGGTAACCTTATACATGTCCTCGGCCATCTTGGGCAGCTGGCCCGTGCCGGTCATGGTCTTGCTGTTGACCAGGTATGGCGGCATGATCTCGGTGTAGCCGTACTGCCTGGTGTGGACGTCGATGAACCAGCTGACGAGCGCGCGCTCGAGCCGCGAGCCGAGGCCCTTGAGGCAATAGAAGCCCGAGCCGGAGAGTTTCGTGCCGCGCGCGAGATCGACGATGTCGAGCGACTCGCCGAGTTCCCAGTGCGGCTTGGGCGCGAAGTCGAACTTTGGTTTCTCGCCCCAGCGGGCCACCTCGACGTTGTCCTCCTCGCTCGTGCCGACGGGGGTCGAGGTGTGCGGCGTGTTGGGGACCATCAAGGCGAGATCGGTGAGCTCGGTCTCGACCTTGGCCAGTTCTTGTTCGGTTTCGGCGATCTTGTCGCCGAGGGCGCGGACTTCGGCCTTGGCGGTCTCGGGATTTTCGCCGGCCTTGATGCGCTGGCCGATCGATTTGCTGGCCGCGTTGCGGCGGGTGTTGAGGTCGTCCACCTCTCGGGCGAGCGTGCGCCGGCGTTCGTCGATCTCGATCATGCGGTTCAGGTCGATGTTGACCCGCTTGGTCTCGATGGCGCGGCGCAGGTGATCCGGGTTCTCACGGAGCAGCTTCAGGTCGATCATGGGTAAGTCCTTTGCATGCGTGCGGGAGTCCCGCCGGCGGGCGGGACTCCCCGGCTGAACGGTTGCAATTTACTTGGCCGCCCCGGCCGTTTCGTAAACCGGAACGTGCAGCGGGAACTTCGCGGCGAACTCGCGAACTTCCCTGGCGACGTCGTTCTGGACCTGCTCATTGGTCACGTCGCGCAGGACGCGGCTGATCCACCTGGCGATGCGGACCATGTCGTCTTCCTTCATGCCGCGCGTCGTCAGTGCCGGCGAGCCCAGCCGGATGCCGCTCGTCTCGGCCGGCTTGCGCTGGTCGAACGGGATCATGTTTTTGTTGCAGGTGATGCAGGCGCGGTCCAGGGCCTTCTCGGCCTGCTTGCCGCTGATGCCGTACGGGCTCACATCGACCAGCAGCAGGTGGTTGTCCGTGCCGCCCGTGCACAGGCGCAGGCCTTCAGTCACGAGCGTTTCGCCGAGGATCCTGGCGTTGGCGCGGACCTGCTTCGCATACTTCTTGAAGCCGGGCGTCATCGCCTCGCCGAACGCGATCGCCTTGGCTGCGATGATGTGCATGAGCGGGCCGCCCTGGAAGCCGGGGAAGCACGCCTTGTCGATGGCCTTGGCGTATTTCTCTTTGGCGAGAATAAATCCGCTGCGCGGCCCGCGCAGGGTCTTGTGCGTCGTCGAGGTGACGATGTCGCAGTACGGGACGGGGTTGGCGTGCTCGCCGCCGGCGACGAGGCCCGCGAAGTGGGCCATATCGACCATCAGCATCGCGCCGACGCTGTCTGCGATGCGGCGAATCCGCTCGAAATCAAGCGTGCGCGGGTAGGCGCTGTGGCCGGCGACGATCAGCTTGGGCCGGTTCTCGCGCGCCAGCTTTTCCATCTCGTCGTAATCGAGGTAGTCGTCCTCCTGGCGCACGCCGTAGGGGACGAACTTGAAGAACTTGCCGGAGAAGTTGATGTTCAGGCCGTGCGTCAGATGGCCGCCGTGGGCCAGGCTCATGCCCATCACGACATCGCCGGCGTCGAGCACCGAGAAGTAGGCGATGAGGTTGGCCGAGGAGCCGGCGTGCGGCTGCACATTGGCGTATTCGGCGCCGAACAGCGCCTTGGCGCGGTCGATCGCGGCCTGCTCGACGACATCAACGAACTCGCAACCGCCGTAATAGCGGCGGCCGGGATAACCCTCCGCATACTTGTGCGTCAGCACCGAGCCGGCGGCCTGCAGGACGGCCGGCGAGGCGAAATTCTCCGAGGCGATCATTTCCAGCTTGTAGAGCTGACGATCCAACTCGTTGCGCATCGCTTCGGCTACGGCCGGATCCTGGGCCTCAATCTGATCGAACGACATGCTGTCTTCCTCCTGAATGATGGTTCAATGGGTTTTTCGGGTTTGATGGGTCATCTTCACCAATATTGCTCATCGCCCGTAGGTTCCCCGATCACGAATGACCGTGGTGGTGATGGTGATGGTGATTGCATGTGGCTTTTCCGGAAACAAGCCGGCCGTTGAGGAATTCCGTTGCCAGCCATTCCGGAGTCTGGACCGGCGCGCCGAGAATGACCTGGACGCCTTGCGCGCCGAACAGCCCCTGCGCCCGCGCGCCCATGTTGCCGGCGATGACGACCGTCGCGCCGCGCTCGGCCAGCCATGGCGGCAGCACCCCGGGGACGTGTTCCGGCGCGTCGATGAGCTCCTGCTTCAGGATCTTCCTCGCCTCCGGATCGGCGTCGATCATGATGAACTGCGGGCAATGGCCAAAATGGTCCGCCAGTTTCCCGCTTTCTACCGGGATTGCGATTCGCATGGTTTCAGTTCCTTTCTTGTGCATTCTTCTTCAAGCAGTCCGGCCGCCAGCTCGACGCAATCGGCGCACAACAGCTTGCGGGCGGCGCGAATTTGCCGGCAGGCGGCATGGCCGTCCGTCGCCTCCCGGAACCGCGCTTCGATCGATTCGGCAACCGGCTGGCCGGCCAGCCGGCAGCTCGCGTAAAGCGCCCCGCACGTTCCCTCCGGCGAGCGCCCCCCGCCCATGCCGGCAAATTCGTTGACCCGGCCGGCTGCTTCGGGATTCTTTTGCGCCCACGCCGCCGCCACCGATTGCGCGCAATTGCCGCGCCGTTGCATGAAATATTCCCGGGCGATCTTCCTCACGATTTCTCCTTAGACTTGTGGCGGGGGCTCTTGGGTTCGTGCCCGGTTTGTGCGCAGCATCCCGGCATCAGGAACTCGGCGCTCGGCAGGCGGGCTTCCATGTACGCCCGGAGGATTTTGTCCACTTCCCCCGCGATGAAGGGGATGACCCGAATGCCGGCCGCCAGCACCTGCTTGGCCAAAGGCTCCGAGATCGCCCCGCAAATGAGCAGCTCGACCGATGCCTCGTCCAGCCGCCGAATGCGCTCGGGCGCCTCGCCGCCGATCTCGATCTCCTTGCGGGCCGACGTCTTCCGATCGACCACATCGACCACCAGAAGCCGGCGCGAGGAATCGAACACGGGCGAGACGCGATCCTGCCAGATGGGAATGGCAACCTTCATGCAGCGCTCCTCCGCCGCAATGAGGCGCAAGTCCCATGCCAGCTTCGGTTCTTAAGCCAAAAGGCTGTTTTGCCCGGAGTTTTCTGGATTCTGAAAGGATGGAGCGTCTTTGTTAAGTCGCCGAAATGCGACTCACGCGCGAGAACAGTCTCAATATCGGGACTCTACTTGCGCCGGCCCCGGGTGCGCCCATCGTCCGGCGGCAGCTCCACCCCGAGCGCCTTGATCTTCCGGAAGAACGTGCTCTTGTGCATCTCGAGCGCCCGCGCCGCCGCCAGCCGGTTGTTCCCGTTCTGCGCCAGCGCGTCGCGGATGATCTGCGCCTCCATCATGCGCAGTGACGAAACGGCCGGAATTTTGGCCTGCCTGGCGGCCCGGCCGGTGAGCGCTTCCGGCAGATGCCGCGGCTCGATCAGGTCGCGGTCGCACAAAATAAACGCGTGCTCGATGACGTTCTCCAGCTCGCGGATATTGCCCGGCCAGTCGTGTGCCATGAGCAGCGCCATTGCCTGTGGGGTTACGCCGCGCACCGTCCGCCCCTGGCGCACGTTGAAGCGCTGCACAAAACGCTCGACCAGGCCCGGCAGATCTTCCTTGCGCCGCTTCAATGGCGGAAGCTCCAGCCGGATCACGTGAATCCGATAGAACAGGTCCTGGCGGAAGGCGCCCTTCTTGACCAATGCGGCGAGGTCGCGATTGCTTGCGGCAAGAATGCGCACGTTGGCCTTGAGCGTCTTCGTCCCGCCGAGCGGCTCGTACGCGCGCTCCTGCAGAACGCGCAGCAGCTTGACCTGCAACGCGGACGACAGGTCGCCGATCTCGTCGAGGAGCAGCGTGCCCCCCTCGGCCAGCGCGAAGCGCCCCGGCTTGTCCTTGTCGGCGCCGGTGAACGCGCCCTTCACGTAGCCGAACAGCTCGCTCTCGAGCAGGTTCTCCGGCAGCGCGCCGCAATTGATCGCCACGAACGGTTTATTTTTGCGACTGCTCAAATTGTGAATCGCCCGCGCGAGGACCTCCTTGCCCGTGCCGGTTTCGCCCTGGATCAGCACGGTCGAGTCGCTTGCGGCAACCTGCGGCAGGATCTCGAAGATACGGCGCATCGACGAGCTGCGGCTGACCATGTCGCCCAGTTCGTAGCGCCCTGCGAGTTCCTTGCGCAGCTCTTCGACAAGGCTCAGGTCGCGGAACGTCTCCACGCCGCCGACCGTATGGCCGCGTCCGTCTTTCAGCAAAGCCGTCGAAACGCTGATGGGGATCCGCCGCCCGTGGGCATCGACGATGAACGCCGGGCAGTTGACGATCGGCGCGCCGGTTTCCATCGTCCGTTTCAGCGCGCAATCGGCCTCGCACATGCTGGCGCGGAACACGTCGGAGCAGCGCCGCCCGACGGCCTCCGCGCGCCCGATCCCGGTGATCGTTTCGGCGCCCCGGTTGAACGACGTGATCCGCCACTGGTGATCGATCGTAAACACGCCGTCGGAAATGCTCTCCAGAATGATTTCCGTGGTTCCCAACGGCTTGGTCTTGGGTTGGCTCTTCATCGCGCGACAACGCTCCCTCGCCCACGCTATTATGTCTTGGCAGGGCGTCTTTGCCAAGCGGGTTGGTCTGCCCAACGGCGCAAAATGCCGCGAATCATTGATCAGCGCGCTCCCGGAAAGAAGATCGTACGACAGAAAACCCTGAATCCATTGAGGATCCAGGGTTTCGACGCGAACTAAATGGTCGGGGCGACTGGACTTGAACCAGCGACCTCTTGCACCCCAAGCAAGCGCGCTACCAGACTGCGCCACGCCCCGACACGATGCCGAAGTTAGAATCTATCATACGGCCCCCACTTTGCAAGAGCTTTCAAATTAAAGAGCCTTCCGGCCGCCGCCGATACGAAACCCGGCAGTGAGACCGCGTACTGTTGCCGTAGCCAAGTTTACCCGGAAGCCCGGCCATGCCGCCCAACGACCGCCTGTTGATTGCCTGCGAAGACCCCGATCTCATGGAGCATATCGGTCGGCATACGACCGAATTCGGCCACAACCCGCGCTATGCCGCCACGCTCGACCAGGCCCAGGCGGAAATCGACCTCGCCAGCCCCGACCTGATCATTTGCAGCTGGCGGCTCGGCAAGCTAGCCGGCGCCGAGCTGGTTCAAAAACTTCGCCGCCCGCAGGCGCGCACGCGCTTCATCCTGCTCGTCGAGCCCAACCAGCGCATCGACGTCGTCCAGGCCACGCGCCAGCGCATCATTGCCTTCCTGCAGTTTCCCTACAGCCCCGACGACCTCGCGCGCTATATCAAGGCCGCCCTCGACTTTACCGAGGCGCACGCCAACCGCCGCGAATACAACCGCTACCTGTTCGCCGTTGAAACCCACTGCATCCTGATCAACCCGTTCGAGGACAGCGAGAGCCGCCCGATCGCGGCGATCATCCGCGACGTCAGCCGCTCCGGCATGGCGATGCTCGTGCGCCAGGTCATGCCCGTCCCGGCGATGCTCAAGGTCGTCTTGTCAATCAACAGCCAGACCCAGCCCGTCGTCATGCTCGCCAAGTCGCTCTCCTGCACGCTCACGCAAATCCCCGACGTCTATCGCCTCGGCGCCAAGTTCGTCGGCCTTCTGCCGAAGGAATTCGACCATGTCCTCACCGAGCTCGGCCGGCCCGACATGAACCAGGCCGACATCTTCATGGGCCGTTCGTTCAAGGAGGCGATCGCCGACTGGCTGACCCATCACAAGGTCGAGCTGTCCGCCCCCGAGTCGTTCCACACCCCCACCGTCGCCGAGATCGCCGAGCAGCTCTTCGGCGAGCCCACCGAGCTTGCCGAGCCCGTCGGCGGCAACGGCCATGGCCGCGCATAATCGATATTGCAGAAAATCGCCCTCCCGGCCGATGATAAACAAGACAGCGGCCGAGGAGTCATCATGAGTCCCGACACTCCCGAAAAACAGCCGGCCGACAAGCCGTTCAGCATTGTCGAGCCCGAAGCCACCCCCCGGCCGCGTAAGGCCGAGCCGCCCAAGCCGGCCGCCGGCGAGCACTTCGACATCGAGTGGTTCGACGACGAGCGCGCCCCGCGCAAGGGCCGCCTGTTCGCCGAGCCCGCCCCCGAGCCCCCGCCGGCGCCGTTCGAGATCGTTCACGACCGCGACCTGCACCCGCGCTCCGGAAAAAAACAGCCCGCCCCCATGGCCGCCGCGCCGCTGCCGCGGGCCGATTCCAAATTTGTTCTGCCCCCGTTCTGGATCCGCGCCTTCTGGGGATTCATGCCGATCATCCTGACGCTCGCCGGCTACGCCTCGATCATCTTCACGCAGGGAAAGGTCGGCTATGCGTGGGATGAAGCCTACTACTTCGAGCCGTCGGAGAAGGCCGCCGACTGGCTGACCGAGGCCCTGCGCGGCAAACGCCCGTTCAGCCGCGAGAAAATCGACGAATACTGGAGCGAGCGCAGCGAGCACCCCTCGATCCAGAAATTCCTCTCCGGCATTTCCCTGCGCACCTTCTCCGACCCCAATCGGGCCGTTTATGCGATGCGGTTCCCCATGGCGATCCTGTTCGGCATCACGCTCGCCCTCATCTACCTCATCGGCCGCCGCGCGTTCGGGCCGATGTCGGGCCTCATCGCCGCCATCCTCTACGCGACCCTGCCGCGCGTGTTCGGCCACGCCCACTTCGCCACGATGGAGACGCCCCTGCTGTTCATGATGGTGCTGGTCGTGTTCTGTTACCTGCGCGGGCTCGACTCGCCGTTCTGGGCCGTGATGACCGGCGTCAGTTTCGGCCTGCTGCTCGCCACGAAGATCAACGGCTTCTTCCTGCCGATTCCGCTCATTATCTGGGGCCATCTCTACGCCCGCCGCAAATACATCAACAACCTGTTCGCGATGCTCACCCTCGGCCCGCTCGTCATGGTCGCCGCGTGGCCGTGGCTCTGGCACGACACCGCCATCCGCCTCCTCGAATACCTGCGCTTCCACGCGGCGCACCAGCTGACCGCCGTTTATTTCATGGGCGAGCAATGGGGCTTCAACAAGCCCAACGCCCCGTGGCTTTACCCGTCGGTGATGCTCCTCATCACCACCCCCGTCGTCGCGTTGGCGCTGATGGCGGTCGGCGTGATCCGCACGGTTTACCGGCCGCAACTGCGGCCCTACGGCGCGTTCTTCCTGATCTGCGCGCTGGTGATGCTGGCCGTGGCCAGCGCCCCCGCGACCCCCAAATACGACGGCGTGCGCCTGTTCCTGCCGGTCTTTCCGTTCCTGGCCCTGCTCGGCGGATCGGGCTTCGTGTCGCTCATGCGCCGCATCGAGCGACTGCTCGGCCGTTACGGCGCGCACGACTCCCGCCGCCGCGAGTGGTTCACGCACAAGGTCGCGTTCGCGTTCGTCCTGCTGCTCCTCATCGACGGCGGCGGCGCGATCTGGCGCTACTATCCGTTCATGCTTTCCTACTACAACCCCCTCGTTGGCGGGCTCAAGGGCGCGAGCCGCAATTACGAATCGATCTATTGGGGCGAGGCGCTCAACCAGGACACGGTCAATTTCCTGAACAGCCTGCCCCCCGGCACGAAGATCAAGCCGCTTGCGATGCACGAGAAGTGCTTCAAGGACCTGCAGGGCTGGGGCGTACTCGACGCCGATCTCCGTTTCGACGCCGACCCGCCTTACGACTACCACATCCTGCAGTTCCGCCGCGGCCTGTTCGCGCGCCCCGAGCGCGCCCTCGCCGACACCGGCGCCTTCGACATGGTCTATGAAGTCACGGCCTCGCCGGTTCGCCACATCCTCGCCAAGGATGCCGCGCACCCGATCAAGCACGACAAGGGCGACGGCGTCCCGCTCCTCGCGATCTACAAGACCGGCCCCAGGTTCGAAACCTACTGGCCAAACATGTAAAAGCGCCGGTATTTCGGTTAGGAGTTCAAACTTCAGTTTGCTTCGGCCTTTGGTCTTTTTTGTCCTTGGTTGACCTGCGAATCGCGTCCCGTCCTACTTCTTCATTTTCCTCGTCCACTCGACCAGTTCGATGAGGAACTGCTGGATGATGTTCCGCGTTGCCTCGTCCGCCAGCCTGCCGTTCCCGTCGATCTTCTTGTCGGCCGCCGGGACCATCACCTCGGGCCGGTTCATGACCAGCATGTTGAGGAACACGCATGACTGGCGCAGGTGATACTGCGCGCGCGCCGTCCCGAGCATGCCGACCGATCCGCCCATGATCCCCGCCGGCTTGCCGTCGAATGCGCTGTCGCCGTACGGGCGCGACGCCCAGTCGATCGCGTTCTTCAGCACGCCCGGCATCGAGTAGTTGTATTCGGGCGTCACGATCAGGATCGCGTCGGCCGCGCGGATCTTCTGCTTGAACTCGCCGACCTTCGCCGGCGGGTCCTGTTCGTCGTCCTGGTTGAACGGCGGGATGCCGTCGAGCTCGAAGATTTCGATGCGCGCGTCCGGCGGCGCGAGCTCAACCGCCGCCCGCAGGATCGCGCGGTTGACCGACTGCTTGCGCAGGCTGCCGGCAAAACCCAGGATCGTAAGCTGTTCACCCATGATCGTTCGCTCCTGAGAGAATGATTTAATCCCAGATTAACACGCCACCGCGCCCCGCCAAAGTTATCGGTTCGTGCTTATGCTCGTGCTCGTGCTCGTAATCGTAATCGAAAAACCGCACGCCCGGTTGTTCCTCGCTCACGCTCGGGCTGCTGCATTCAATGCCGCACAGCACGATTCACCATCCACCATTACTTCATCATGTTCCCGGCCCCGGTCGATGCCGTCGAATCCACCACAAAGCTCGAGTTCCCCGCCGGCACTTGGAGAAGTTTCTGCGCGCCGCCGGCGGTCGTGACCCTTACCGTCGCGGCCTGCGGCGCGTTGAAATACCAAGTCTCGTTCGTCGTCGCCGTCCGATCGACCCCTGCGTTGAGCGCCTTGTCCGACACGAAAAATTCCATGCCGCCGACGCTGCCGCGCGTGGCCAGTTCGAACGCCGCCGACGTGACGCGGCCCGCAATCGCCGTCGAACTCGCCGACAGCCCGTCGGTCGAGATGCTGCCCTGAATGCCCGCGCCGATCACGACCAGGCTCTCGCGGTCGGCCGCAACAAGCCGCGCGCCCTTATAGCCGGCTCCCGAGGCGTCGCTGACCGTCACCGTCGGCGAACCGGCCTGCATCGGAATGAGCGCGACGACATAATCCTGCTGCATCGATTTGGCCGTGTTCACGAGCTGCAACGCCGCGCGTTCCTTGTATGCCTTGTTGATGTAGTCTGCGATCGGCATTGGCTTGTCGGCGATGCGCAGTTGCGTGCCGGCTCCTCCGACCACGTTGATTTTCACGGAGCCGCTGCTGCCGGCGATCGTCGCCTGCGTCGCGGCGTTGATCGTCAGCGCGTTCTTGCTCGGCGGGAACAGCTGCCACACGTATTGGTGCGGGTCGGCCGCGGATTGAATCCGGTCGCACAGCACGACCCACCCCGGATCGAGGAAGTAAATGCGCCGCGTCCATTCGCTCAGCGCGCCGCGATAAAGCTGTCCCAGTTGCGAGGCCAGGAAGTTGGTTGGCCCCGCGAGGATCGTGCGGTCGGTCTTTGCGTAATTGTTGAGCGCCTTGACCTCGCTCGTGAAATCGCCCGTCGCCTGGCTCTCCGGATTCCCATCGACCAGGATTACGTTGTGCCCCCCCGGCTGCGTGAAATACGACCAGAAATACGGGTCCTGGTAATAATAGCTGCCGCAGCCGGCTTCGCTGATGAGCTGTTCGCTGCCGACCGCCATAACGAAATTGCCCTGATCGACATGCGTGTGGTTGTAGTTCGGCCCACCGCGATAAACCAACACGACGTCATTGGTTCCCCATCCCGAGCGGAACACGACGTTGCCCTTGTCGGGGAACACGCGGCTCTTCAGCCATCCCGCCTGCGCCGGGCTTTGTTCGGGCAGCATCGTGTTGCGCCACAGGAAGTCCTCCCATTTGTTCTTGTTCGCGACCACGTTCACCCACCACTGGTAAGTCGGGTCGTTTGCCTTCGCCGCGAACCACAGCCACGTGTTGGATTGCGTGTGCCCCTCGTGCGAGTCGCCCATCGGCAACAGCGTCAGCCCGTTATTAAATGACGCATAAACGGGGAAAATATGGCCGGTCGTGTAGTAAAGCGACCGCGCCACATCGGTCACGCCATAAACGTTCTCGAGCGCCGCGAGCATCGGCTGGCAGCCCTGCTGCGAGTAATCCTGGTAGCTGAAGTCCTCGCCCCACGCCGCGTCGGCGTGGAGCGTGTGGCGCGCATGCTCGAACGTCTTCTCGGCGAGCCCCGCGAAGTAGATGTCCCAATCGACGGCGTCCGCTCCATCCAGCTCGCCGTCCATCGCGGCCAGCGCCTCGATCGCCCCCGAGCAGCTGTGGTTGATCCAGTTGCTCGTGTCGCTGGCGATGCGGTTGTCGCGGAAATATTCCTTCCACGCCGGGATCACGCCGTTTTTCATGATCCCGTGGCGGATGGCCGTGCGCTCCGGCTCCGAGAGCAACCCATGCACCGTGTCATACGCGAACGCCAGCGACTGCGTGGCGCGCCCGATCGGATAATACGCATAGCGCCCCTGCCCCTCGAACCACGGGTGATTCCACGTGTCCCATGCGGCCATGTTGACGAGCCCGTCGCGCGCGTATTGGCCGGCATTGGCGTCGTCGCTGATCGCATACACGAACGCGTTGTAGAAAATAGCCTGTTCCGGCCCCGTGAGCGCGCTCGTCCAGCTGTTGTAGGCCGTCTGGTCGGGGACGAGATAATCCTTCGGGAAAAACCGGTTCACCGAGTTGGTCGGCACCGTCGTCGAACGGCCCGAGCTCGCCTTCGATTGGATCGTGCTCCAGCCGGCCTGGCCGTCCGGGCTGGTGCGGCGCGCTTTGAGATTCGGAATATCGACTGCGCTGAACAGCAGCCGCGGGTGCGTGCCGGCCGCGACCGCCTTGAGCAGCCACACGCGCACATCGCTGCGCGCGACCTTGCCTGCCGGGTCGGTTCCTTCGAAGACAATCATGTAGGGCCCGGGCACATCGGTCGTCTTGAACGCGCCGAGAGTCCCGGTCCACTGCCCGCCCGATGAAGCGAGGTTCACCGGCCCCAACACGGTCTCCCCGTCAAAGTTCTGGAGTTTCGCGGTCACGGCGGTCAGCGTCGTCGAGGTCTTCGTCGCCAGGCTGATCGTGTCGCCCGGATGATAATGCGTGTTCGCGAACAGGATCGGCCAGTGCTTGAACCCGCGCGCGGGCGGCTGCGACGGGCTGAACCCCGCCTGCGCCCGGCAGCCGAGCGTCACGTTATCGAGCGCCAGGTAAATATACGAGCTCGCGTCGCCCTTGGCGAAGCCGGCCACGATCGCGATGGCCTGGATCGCGATCCCCGCCGGCGGCGCCAGCGTCCCCGACCGCATGTCCGCCAGCTTCACCGTCGCGTGCCGCCACTGGCCCGTCTGGATCGTGAGCGGATACGTGTAGCGTTTGCCGTCCCCGCCCGCGATCTGGACCTCGATTCCGCTCGGCTCGGAAATGTTCTTCAGCCAGTAATCGAAATTGATCTCGGACGTCGGCGCCACGCAGGCGTTGTTCAGCTTGACCGTCGCGCCCACGAGCTGCGGCGACGCCGAATTGGGCCGATACGCGCGCAGCAAGTAAGTCGTGTTGGGCGTGGTCGGCGGCGCAAGATCGACCGGATAAAAAAACTCGCCGCTGCCGACGAATCCCTGCAGGTCGTAACGGTCGTGATAACGGCCCGGCAGGATCGTGTAATCGTAGCCGGTGTCCTCGAACGCGGGATAACTTTCCCAGCCGCTGATCGTGCCGATCTCGAAGTCCTCGCCCCACGTCCCGTCCAGGAGGATCGGCTCGGCGGAAAATGCCGGTGAAAATACCGATGCGAGGATCAGGGCAAACAGGATCCCCGTTAGCCGTTTCAGTTTGCGCGCCATCGCGGTTGACCTCGGATTTGAAAACGTGGGATGAATGGCCCCCGAACGACACTGGAAACCAGTATTTGCCCGCAGGGTTCGGCGATTCAACTGATTTCGGGGTTGGCTGGGAGTCCGGGTGTCATCGAAAATGCCCGGCCGAATTGGATTTGTTCAGGACCGGTTTACCGGGTCGATCATGGAAGATTGCATCACACGATCTCGACTCATCATGATTTGTTGATCGATTGACTACCCGAAGATGCGCTTTTCAATTTCCGGCTTGGGCCGCAACCAATGCTCGCGGATAAAATCGATGGCGGCTGGCCCGGCCGCCTTGCGGCAGCGTGCGTTGCGCCCGACAAAATCCCGCCGCAACGCGTCGCATCCGTGATGGCTGGTGTTGCCGATTGTCCAGCGCACGACGAATGCGGAATGCGGAGTGCGGGGCGCGGAGTCCGGAGACGAAGTGGGGACATCCCTCATTTCTTTGCCTTCGTTTGCCAGTATAGTATGATGTTATTGCGATCACATAGAAATAGAGATTCGGGAACCGAAATCAAAGTCGCATCCGGGCGCGCGGCGCGGCAGGAGCTTGCCTCATGAATCACGACAAACTCGACATCGTGATGATCGGCCTGACCATCACGTCATCATGGGGCGACGGTCACGCCCTGACGTACCGCGGGCTGGTTCGGGAACTCTGCGCGCGCGGCCACGGCGTCCTGTTCCTGGAGCGCGACGCCCCGTGGTACGCGTCCCATCGCGACCTGCCCGAGCCGCCCTACGGCCGCACGGCGCTGTACGGCTCGCTCGAGGAACTCAAGGACGCGCACGGCAAGGCGATCCGGCAGGCCGACGTCGTGCTGGTCGGATCCTACGTGCCCGATGGGATCGCCGTCTGCGATTGGGTCCTCGAGAACGCGACGGGGCTCAGGATTTTCTACGACATCGACACGCCGATCACGCTGGCGGCGATCGACAAGGGCGAGTGCGACTACATCGAGCCGCGCCTCATCCCGCAGTTCGACCTGTATTTCTCGTTCACCGGCGGCCGCGTCATGGAGCACATCGAGCGCGTCTGCGGGGCGCAGCGCGTGCGCCCGCTCCACTGCTCGGTCGATGACAATTTCTACATGCCGCTCGACATGCCGAAAGTCTTCGACATGGGCTACATGGGCACCTACTGCCACGACCGCCAGGCCGGGCTGGAGCAGCTCCTGATCGAGCCGGCACGCCGCGAAATGGATTTGCGCTTCATCGTCGCGGGGCCGATGTATCCGCAGGAGATCGCATGGCCGCGCAACGTGATGCACGTCGAGCATATCGCCCCCGACGGGCACGCCGCGTTCTTCAACAGCCTGCGATTCGCGCTGAACGTCACCCACGCCGAGATGCTCAAGACGGGTTACTCGCCGAGCGTCCACCTGTTCGAGGCCGCCGCGTGCGGCGTGCCGATCATCACCGATCCGTGGGACGGGCTCGACTCGTTCTTCGAGCCGGGCAGCGAAATCCTTGTCAGCCGCTCACCCGAGGAGACGCTGAAATACCTGACAAAATTCGGCGAGCCGCAACGGCAGGAAGTCGCCCGCCGCGCCCGCCAGCGCGTGCTTTCGGAAAACACCGCCCGCCACCGCGCGTTCCAGTTCGAGCAATACGTGCGCGAGGCCATGGAAGCCAAATCGGAAGGGCTTTCGGCCGCCGGCTGACGGCCGTTGCTTACACGTCGCTGATGTTCTTGTCATAGAACTCGAGGCACTGGTCCTTGTGTTCGCCCAGGCGCCAGGCGATGCCGGTGCGCGGGTGCTGGTTGAACTGGCCGGTGATGATGTAAGGCGGATACGGGCCCCACTCGATCTGTTGTTGCAGCTTGACGAAGTGGTCCTGCAGGAGCTTCCAGATCGGCCTGATCTTGAACTTCGGGTTGCGCAGAAAACCCATCAGCAGTTCCATCGGGCAGTTGCCGGCGCCGCGGCCGAGGCCGCCCATCGTCGCGTCGATGCGGTTGGCGTTGTGGATGATCGCCTCGATCGTGTTGGCGAACGCGAGCTGCTGGTTGTTGTGGGCGTGGATGCCGACCTCGATGCCGGTTCCCTTGAGCGCCGCCTGGTAGCGGTGCACGAGCATCTTGATCTGCTCGCTGTAGAGCGACCCGAAGCTATCGACGACATAGACCGTCGAAACGGGCGCATGCGCGAGAAGCTCGAGCGCCTGGTCGATTTCCGAGTCCTGCGCGATCGAGATCGCCATGATGTTGCACGTCACCTCGTAGCCCTTCTGGTGCGCGTCGTTGATCATGTCGATGGCTTCGGAAACCTGGTTCGTGTAGCAGGCGACGCGCACGAGGTCGATGATGCTTTTTTCCTTGGGCAGGATGTCGGTGCGCCAGTCGCATTTGCCGCCGGCGTCGGCCATGACGGCGATCTTGAGCGCCGAGGGGTTGTCATCGACGATGCGGCGGATGTCGTCCTCGTCGCAGAATTTCCACGCGCCGAACTTGTCGCGGCCGAAGACCCGCTTGGAGGCCTTGTAGCCGATCTCCATGTAGTCGATGCCGGCCTCGACGCAGGTGTCATAGACCGCGCGGACGAGCCCGTCCTCGAACATATGATCATTGATCAGCCCGCCATCGCGAATGGTGCAGTCGAGCACCTTGATTTCGGGCCGGAATGTGATCCAAGGGGCAATATTCGGCATGGGAACACCCTCCAAAATGAGAAAACGCCATATCCGGCGCCCTGCGCCTGATCCACACAGCCGGCAATTCCAGGTGGCAAGGTAACAATAAATTATGCCGCCCGTGTCTCCGAACGCAAGGCAATTTCGTGAATCGTGGATCGTGGATCGTGGATCGTGAGCGAGAGTTGAGTGCGGAATGCTGAATGCGAAACAATAATTCAAATCACGATGCACGATCCACGATCCGCGTACTTGCGATTTTTTTCTTAAAAAATGTATTTACTTTCGCCTTGAGGGTTGGGTAGGCTGTTCAGCGGTGAAAATCTCGGTCCCATTTTTTGCAGTGGATTCGTAGCTTTCGCAGAGATTCCCGGCAAAGATTGACTGGCCAAGAGATCGAACCAGGCGCGCCCAGCGAAGGTCAATACACCCGCGCGCTGCACTTTGAATGGGTCGAGTCAATCGACCGGGGACATCTGTTCATGAGACTTTATGTCGGCAACCTGAACTACAGCACCACCGAAGACGAGCTGCGCGAAGTCTTCGGAGCCTATGGTGAGGTGGTGTCCGTCACCCTCATCCGCGACCGTGAGACCGGCCGCGCCAAGGGTTTCGGATTCGTGGAATTCTCGAGCGATGACGCTGGCCATCAGGCTATCGAGGCTCTCGATGGCAAGCAGGTCGGCGGTCGCGCCCTGAAAGTCAACGAAGCCCGTCCGCGTGAAGCGGGCTCGGGCGGCGGTGGCTTCCGTGGCGGCCGTGGCGGCGGTTTCGGCCGGCGCTAGGCCACTTCGGCAACCTACATTGAAAAACAAGCATCGGCGGGAGGGGCCAGAAGCTCTTCCCGCCGAGTTTTGTTTTTAATGTGATGAAACCACGGAGACACGGAGGCACGGAGAAATGAATTTTCTTTCTGTGCGGCTCAGCGGCTCCGCGGCGAAGGTTATATATCTTTTGATGGGCATACTCGATCGTGGATGCGAGCCGGGATACGATGAAAGGCATTCGCTCATTTCTAATCCGGTTGGGGCTTGGCGCGCTGGCTTCGATTGTCGGGCTGGCGATCTGGCTGCCGCTCGTGCATTTCTTCTTTACGCCGAAGCTCGAAGAGTATCGACGCGACGAGGGGATCGCCCCCAACGCGATGGCGCTTGCGCGGCGGCATCTCGATTTGTGGGCGGATCCCGCACTGCGCCAGCAGGAACTCAATCGCATGCGCGTGAGCAACGCCGAGTGGGATTTCATGGGGCGCACATTTTTTGTGCTCGCGCTGGCCAACATGGCGCTGCGCGACCCGTCGCTCGAAAAACAGAACCTCGCCGTGATCGACGCGATCATCGACGAGACCGTGCGGCTTGAGCGCGAGAACGGAATGTATTTTTTCCTCATGGATTATGCCCGCAACAGCGCGTTCGTCGGCAAGCCGGCGCGCAGCCTGTTTCTTGACGGCGAGATCGCGCTCATGATCGGCGCGCGGCGCATGGTGCGCGAGCGCCCCGATTACAAGCCGCTTCTCGCCGAACGCGTTGATGTGATCGTTCGATCGATGCAGTCCAACCCCGTGATGAGCGGCGAGAGTTACCCGAACGA
>JAJFUE010000034.1 GCA_021372575.1 bacterium
AGTCCTGGGTCCTGAGTCCTGCGTCCTGCGTTTGGAAACGAGCTGGGGCACGTTCAGTCCTCAGCACTCAGGACTCAGGACTCAGGACTCAGGACTCAGCACTTTGGTTTTTAAAGCAGCCACATACCGGCGGGCGATTGAGGGGGCGGATCCGATCCGCGCCGAGGGCCAGGTCAGCCAGGTCATCGGCACCGTTATCGAGGGCTCCCTTCCCGATTGCGCCATCGGCCAGCTGTGCCTGATCATGCCCGGCGGCAACCAGCCCCCCCTGCGCGCCGAAGTCGTCGGCTTCCATCGCGACCGCGTCCTCATCATGCCCCTCGGCGAAATGCGCGGCCTCAAGCCGGGCAGCGTCATCGTTTCGCTCAATCACGCGCCGACGGTTTCGGTCGGCCCAGAGCTGCTCGGCCGCGTGCTCGACGGCCTTGGCCACCCGATTGATGGCGGCGTCCCGATCGCGGCCGAAACCTCCTATCCGATTTACAACGAGCCGGTCAACGCGTTCAGGCGCGAGCGCATCAGCGAACCGCTCGACCTCGGCGTCCGCGCGATCAACGGCCTCCTTACCTGCGCCGTCGGCCAGCGTGTCGGCATCATGGCCGGCTCCGGCGTCGGCAAATCGACCCTCCTCGGCCAGATCGCCCGCCAGACCCGCGCCGACATCAACGTCATCGCCCTCATCGGCGAACGCGGCCGCGAGCTGCGCGACTTCATCGAGCGCGACCTCGGCGAGGAAGGCCTCCGCCGTTCGGTTCTCGTCACGGCCACCTCCGACCGTTCGCCCCTCGAGCGCGTTCGCAGCGCGTTCGTCGCCACCGCCATCGCCGAATACTACCGCGACCAGGGCAAGCGCGTCCTCCTCATGATGGACTCGCTCACCCGCTTCGCGATGGCGCAACGCGAGATCGGCCTTTCCATCGGCGAGCCGCCGACCACCAAGGGCTACACGCCGTCGGTGTTCTCGATGCTGCCGCGCCTTCTCGAGCGCGCCGGCATGGGCGACTCCGACATGGGCAGCATCACCGGCCTCTACACCGTCCTGGTCGATGGCGACGACATGACCGAGCCCATCGCCGACGCCACGCGCGCCATCCTCGATGGCCATATCGTCCTGACGCGTTCGCTCGCCGACCAGGGCCATTACCCGGCGATCGATGTCCTTCAAAGCAAAAGCCGTCTCATGACCGAGGTCGTGAGCCGCGAGCACTACCAGGCCGCCGTGCGGATTCAGGAGCTCATCGCCGCGCACCGCAAGGCCGAGACGCTCATCAATATCGGCGCCTACGCGGCCGGCTCCAACCAGACGATCGACCGCGCGATCCGCATGCACGACGACATTCTCAAGTATTTGCGCCAGGGGATGTTCGAGTCCGCCACGCTCGAGGAATCGACCGCGATTCTGAACGCGTTGGCCAGGCAGGCTGAGAGTAATGGATAGGACCTATAGGACTTATAGGGCCTATAGGACCCATAACACCCGATCGGAAATCCGATGAAGTTCAACTTCTCACTGCAGGCGGTTCTGGACCAGAGGCTGGCCCAGGAGGAGCGGATGCAGCGCGATTACAATCAGACCATGGCGCAGATCAGTGCCGTGCGCCACCGGATGAAGGACGTCGAGGACGACATCGCCCGCTGGCAGGTTGAGGTTCGCGGCGAACAGATGCGGATGGGATTCGGCAAGCGCGGGCTGTACGAAAACTGGATCGACGTCCAGAACGACGAGCTCAAGCAGTTGCAGGGCCAGCTCGACCGCATGATGCAGATCGCCGAGAAGGAACGTCAACTCCTGATCAAGGCCATGCAGGCGCGCACCCTGATGGAAAAGCTGCGCGAACGCGAATTCAAGCTCTTCCGCGAGGACGCCGACCGGGCCGAGGCTCGCATGTTTGACGAGTTCGCCGTTCGCGACTTCGCCGAGCAGCGCAAGCACAAGAAAGAAGATGAGGCGGAAAATTCTGCCTACCTCGGGGAAAGGAATTCCTGATGAAACCCAATCGCACATACGCCAGCAGCCGCATCCGGCGCGCCATCATCCTCATTTTGATCGCGTCGGCCGGGATTTTTGTCGCGGCGATTGTCGCCCCGGGAATTCGCAAGCCGATGGGCACGCTCCTTGCAACCGATGCCGTCGCGGCGCAGACGAAGCCCGCAACCGCCCCGACCACCGCCACCACGGCGGTCGCAAAGAAAGAGGAGCCCAAGTCCACCGCGTGGGTGTTTCAACCGGATCCGACCGATTCGACGGCGCTGTCGCTCAGGGAACGCGAGCTCCAGATCGCCCAGCGCGAACAGGAACTCAAGCAGGCCGAGTCCAGGCTCGAGAGCCTGCGCAAGGAAATCGAGCTCAACCTCGACCGTAGCGAGGATGTCCTCAAATCGATGCAGAAGATGGCCGGCGAGGCCGACTCCACGCGCAACAAGGAACTCAAGCAATGGGTCTCGATCTACACCGCCATGAAGCCCGCTCAGGCCGGCCCCATCTTCGCCGGGCTCGACCCGCGCTTCGCGCTGCAGGTCCTTGCGCAGATGGAGCCCAAGAGCGCCGGCAAGATCCTCGAGAACATGCCGCCGGCCCAGGCCATCGCCCTCGGCCAGCAACTGGGCTTAAAACATCCGTAAATTCGTGCTCGTGCTCGTAATCGTAACGTAATCGATTTGCCGGTCGCTCTGAAAAGAACTCCTTTCGAGGTTTAATATGATCGCAGCCGCAGTCCCAACCGAAACCATCATGAATGCCGCCGGGCAGGCCCAGGCCGGTGGCCAGCCGTGCGCCGCCGACGCCGGCTTCAATGCATTGCTCGACATGTTGATGACGATTCAGCCCCAGGCCGCCCAGCCCGCTCCGGCGCAATCGGCCGAAACCCCCGCCGCCGAGCTTGTCGAGCTGGTTTCCACCAATGCGAATGAAGCCGAGGCCGAGAGCATGCCGGTTCAGGACCTCATCCAGGAACTCGCCCAGTGGATGCAGCCGCAGGCCAGGCCCGACGGCGAGGCCGCCGCGCCGGTCATCGAGCTGACGCCCGGGACCGAGGCCGATTCGAATGTGCAGGCCGGTGCGTCGGCGGCAAAAACCGAATCCGGGTCCAATGCGATGCCGCTGCCGGCGGCGATCGTCGCGGCGCTCATGACCGCCACGCACACGCAGAAGGTGATCACGGAGACGGTGACCCCGAACGACGAAATGACGAATGCCGCAACGGCCGCGATTCGGGACCTTGTCAATCCGGCCGAGGCGAATGTCCCTGATGCCTCGCTCGTGAAGATTCCCGCGGCGCCCGAAACCGCGCCCGCGGCCGTGATTGCGAACGTGGCGAAAACGATCATCGCGAACGCTGCCGAAGGCGTTGTGAACGCGCCGGTCGTCGCCGTTGCGAACGCCGATGGCAACCCGAAGAGCCCGCTCGCGAAAACGGAGAACCCCGGCGCAACCGCCGACGCGGCTGATTCGACCGATCAGGCCGCCGTCATCAACATGGCCGCCCTTGCCGCCGCGATCGCGCCACAACAGTCGATCGTCGCCAAAACGACCACCGCCGAGCCCGAAACTGCTTCAGCGAAATCTTCGACCACGACCGTGACCGCGCAGCCTTCAACCGCCCAGGCCAAGCCGGCTGTCGCCACAATCATCCCCGCCGTGCCTCAGCCCGAGGCCGCAACCTCCGGGCCGGGCAAGTGGAACCTCTCCGAGCTGATTCACCGTTTCGACGAATCGCTTAGGCAGGTCATGACCGAGCAGCCGGCCAATACGCCGCAAACGACCCAGACCACGACCGAAGAACCTGTCGCCACCGCGCCGAAAACTCAAATGGCGCAAATCATTGCCGATGCCGTAACGCCAAAGATCGCGACCGCGACCGCAACGAAACCGTCCGCCAAAACCGAAAAAACAATTGATTCGACCGTCACCGCCGCCGCCCAGCCTCAGGTCCAGACCTGGCAGCCCGAACCGGTTCAGGCCGATTCGAACACGACGCGCATGCCGCACTTGATCGAGCAGGTCCGCCAGGCCAGCCAGTGGCTTGCCGAAAAGGCCGAGGGCACGATCCGCGTCGGCGACCATGGCGTCGAGGCCAACATGAAACTTTATCCGCCGGACATGGGCGGCGTCCGCGTTTCGCTCAACGTCGGCAGCGACCTCAACGTCCAGGCCCAGTTCGTCGCCGAGCGCCCCGAGACCGCGCTGGCCTTGCGCCAGAACATGAGCCAGCTTCAGGAATCGTTCGCGCGCCAGGGCCTGACCCTCGACAGCGTCAAGGTCGTCGTCGCCCCCGCCGCGTCATCGCAATCCGGCTCCGCCGGCCAGCAAAGCTCCGATGCGCCGCGCCGCGATCCGCAATCCATGCAGCAGAACCGCCAGTTTGAAAACCGCAATTCACAGGAACGCCGCCAGCGCCAGCAGGCGTAATGGCCGAAGGAACAGAACGATGAGCATTGCCAGCATTTCCGCCAGCACGCAAGCCAAGGCCACGACCGCCACGACCTCCAGCGCCGGCCTGGGCAAAAACGATTTCCTCCAGCTGATGATCGCGCAGCTCGAGAACCAGGACCCGCTCAACCCGGCCGACGCGACCCAATACACCTCGCAGCTCTGCCAGTTCAGCAGCCTCGAGCAGTTGATCAACGCCAACGACAATCTCGGCACGCTCACCAGCACGATCTCCAACGGCTCGCGCACCAACGCCGCCTCCTACATCGGCCGCACCGTCTCGATGTCCGGCAGCCAGATCACGCTCGCCGGCGGAACGGCCACCACGACCGGATTCGACCTGGCCGGCAACGCCGCCGACGTCAGCGTCGAGGTCTATGACAGCACAGGCTCGATCGTCAGGTCCGTCAACCTCGGCCAGCTCGATTCCGGCGACCATTCGTTCACATGGGACGGCAAGAACTCGGCCGGCGTCGTGCAGCCCGACGGCACCTACGCGTTCAAGGTCGTCGCCTCCGACTCCGATGGCAACGCAATCGACGCCACCACGAACTTCACCGGCACCGTGAACAGCATCGAGTTCGAGAACGGCAAGACGCTGCTCAACATCGGCGGCCTGAGCTGGCCGCTCGACAACGTGCTGTCCATCAAATGAATGATGAATCCTGAATGATGAGCGATGAACCAGGCCATTCGTTCGAGTTTGAATAGATCAAGAAACTTAAAGTTCAAAACGGATAGGTAAAAGGAGCCAGAACATGTCACTGCTTACGGCACTCAACACCGGCGTCAGCGGCCTTCGCACCTTCGGCGACAGCCTGCAGGTCATCAGCGACAACATCGCCAACGTCAGCACGACGGGCTACAAATCCTCCCGCTCCGAGTTCGCCGACCTGATCAGCCAGACGATCAACGGCGCCTCCGGCAGCAGCCAGCTCGGCCGTGGCGTGGCTCTGGACAACATCTCCACCAGCTTCGCCCAGGGCAGCCTCAGCTCCACTGACAACCTCACCGACCTCGCCATCAACGGCAACGGCTTCTTCGTCGTGCAGAAGGACAACATCAATTACTACACCCGCAACGGCGCGTTCAGCATCAACAACAACGGCGAGCTCGTCAACAGCGCCGGCATGAATGTGATCGGCTATCAGTACGACACCCGCGGCGAGTCCCTCGGCACCCTCGGCGTCCTTCAGTTCGCCAATAACACCATCGCCCCCGTCATGACCGGCGACGGCACCAACGGCACCGGCGTCAACATCGCCGCCAACCTCGACTCCTCGAGCGACGTGACCACCTTCAATGTGGCCAACCCCGCCAACACCTCCAATTTCAGCACCACCATCAACGTCTATGACTCGCTCGGCAGCAGCCACACGCTTCACGTTTATTTCAACAAGACCGCCTCGAACGCCTGGGCCTGGCACGGCGTCATGGACGGCGGCGAGCTCAGCGGCGGCTCCGCGGGGACCAACGTCGAGTGCGCCTCCGGCACCCTGACGTTCAACTCCAGCGGCGCCCTGCAATCGCAAACCACCACGACCAGCAGCTTTAACTTCACCGGCACGGCCCAGACGATCGGTTTCAACTTCGGCGATCCGATCGCCTCCGGCGGCTCCGGCCTCGGCGGCACCACCCAGTTCTCCAGCGCAAGTGCCATCAGCTCCCAGTCGCAAAACGGCATGCCCGCCGGCATCCTGAGCTCCGTCCAGGTCGATACCGACGGCACCGTTTCCGGCGTCTATAGCAACGGCAGCACGGTCGCCATCGGCCAGATCGCCCTGGCCAATTTCACGAACCTCAATGGCCTCTACAAGGCCGGCTCCGGCCTGTACCAGGATACGCTGGCTTCCGGCCAGGCCGTCATCGGCCGCGCCGACGCCGGCGGCCTCGGCACCATTTCCTCCTACTCCCTCGAACAGTCCAACGTCGATCTGGCCAAGGAATTCGTCGATATGATCTCCATCCAGCGCGCCTACCAGGCCAACTCCCGCACGATCACCGTCGGCAACGACATGCTCAACGACCTGATCAACATCATCCGTTAGTTCCGAGCCCGAGTGTTTCGTTCCAAGTCCCGGGTGCGCCAGCATCCGGGACTCTTTTAATCCGTGTTCGGCTTGCCAGCCGAAGCCTCGGCGAAGGCTGGTGCTCGCGCTCGTGCTCGTGCCACTACGAAAAAACGTCGGAAGTCATCGTGCTCATGCTCATGCTCGTGCTCGTGCTCGTGCTCGTAATCGTAATCGTAATCGTAATCGATCACCCACCATCCACCATTCACCATTCACGATCCACGATCCACCATTCACATTGAATTCACCTCCCCGCAATGCTACCTTGCCAATCGCCGGGCGTGTCGCCCGATTCCTGCTGAGGTTGGTTCCATGAAGCTCATTTCCCGCCTGACGGCCTTCACTGCGATCCTTCTGTGCGCCGCGTGCGCCTCCACTCCCAGGCAGGCTCCCGTGACGCTGTCGGCGACCGGATTTGCCCAGTCCGACCCCAAGGTCCCCGCCGCCATCGCCTACAGCCAGGCGCGCAAGATGGCGGAATTGCGCGCGCGCCAGCAGCTCGAGGAAAGCGTCAAGACCTATCGCGTGGACGCCAACCAGTCGCTTCAGCAACTCATCGTCGTCGATCCGTTCGTGCGCGCCGTCTTCGACGACACGATCCGCTCCGCGCGCGTCAGCGACCGCACGGTCAAGCCCGACGGCTCGGTCTCGGTCACGGTCGATCTCGACCTCAACCAGCTCTCGCAAATGCTCGGCAAACCCGTCACCGGCCCCGGCGAAACCCAACCCGCCAACAAATAATTCAAGAGCGTCTCTCAACATTTTTCGTGCTCGTACTCGTCCTGCCAGCCAAAGCCTCTTGTCAGCCGAAGCTATGGCGAAGGCTGGAATCCTAACCTGACAAAGCCAGAACCAAACGAATCCAAACCCATGCCCGCTTTAGCGGGCTGAACGGGTTGCCACCGGCT
The DNA here is from genome assembly GCA_021372575.1 of bacterium. GTDB lineage: Bacteria > Sumerlaeota > Sumerlaeia > MVZB01 > MVZB01 > JAJFUE01. The sequence continues at coordinate 7,410 of JAJFUE010000034.1, forward strand.
TCAGCCGGTGGTCAGCGATCTCATGGTTTTCTTATGAGCGCGCTTCAGCGCGCTTCGCGGCCTTTGGCTTCAGCCCTTTCCCCCTCTGCGAATTTTCTCTGCGTCTCTGTTTCTCTGTGTCTCTGTGAGAAAAGAATTTGTATGTCTTCTGCATTCAATTTCACGCCTTGCGGCGTAATCGTAATCGTAACCGATACCGCCGCCGTGTTAATGTAAGAGCGCGATGCGGTTTCTGCTTCACCTCCTGTGGCGGCATCTGCGCCAGTATCCCGGGCGCGCGGCGGCGGCGTTGGCCGTGCTGGCGCTCGCATCGACGCTCATGCTGGCCCTTGCCGGCGCCGGCACGGCGCTGCGGTTCCGCATCGGCTCGCGCCTCAACGACCTCTTCCCCGAAGAACAGGTGCGGCTCGAAACCACGCGCGGCCGGCTCGGCCCCATCGCCATCGAAGCCGGCCTCATCACCGACGACACGCTCCAGAAGCTGCGCGCGATCCCGAACGTCAAGGCCGTCCACCCGATCGAGGCGATCCGGTTCCCCGTGCGCGTCGAGGGGACGCTGTTCGGCACCACGATCAGCTCCGACGCCGTGATCCACGGCATGGAGCGCACGCTTGTTGCGGACGCGATCGGCACGCGAACGGCATGGACCACCCCGAGCGGCCAGGAACAGTTCCCCGTCATCGTGTCGAGTTACTTCATCGACCTCTACAACCTCGGCATGGCCCGCTCGAGCGGACTGCCCCTGATCAGCCCGGACTCCATTATCGACCGCCATTTCAAGATCTATGTCGGCGAATCCACGGTCGGCCTCGGCAAAACGAAGGAGCCGGTGCGCTGGCTCGATTGCCGCATCGTCGGCATTTCGCATCAACCGGGACTGCTCGGCCTCGCCCTGCCGCTTGAAGTCGTCACCGGCCTCAACCGCATGTATGCGCCCGACCAGCCCAAGTCCTACGTGCAGGTCGTGGCCGAGCTGGCGCGCGGCGCCGACCGCGCGAACTTCGTCAAGGCCGCCGCGTCTCTGGGCGTGCGCCCCTCGCGCGAGGAGGAAATCGGCAGCCAGATCAAGCTCGGCGTCAAGCTCACCGGCTGGGGCCTCATCGTCCTTGCGCTCGCCGTGTTCGGCCTCGGCCTGCTGACGTTTTACATGCTGTTCGCCATGATTTTCCACGCGCGCCGCATCGACCTCATCCGCCTGCGCGCGATGGGCCTGACCCCGACCGAGGCCGTTCTTCTCGCGATCGGCGAAGTCGGCGTCCTCGCCGCCGGCGCCCTCATCATCGCGACCGCCCTCAATTTCATCATGGGCACGATCATCCAGAAACTCGCGTCGCCCATGCTGCGTCAGGTCAGTTCGATCCCCGCCAACCTGTTCGACTGGTCGCCGGCGTGGCTCGCCGCGGCGGCGTTCGTGATCCTCATCGTCGCGCTCATCCCCGCCCTGCCCATGCTCCACTGGGTCGTCCGCGTCGAACCCGGCGAAGTCATCCGCGACCTCTGATTTTCTCTCGCCAATCCCATCACGATGCGTCGGCCGGCGCTGCCGCCCGCCTCAGCCCATGCCTTTGGGTCCTTTGCGTCCTTTAGAGCGCTTGCCGATAGTTGTCCGTTCGTGCTCGTGCTCGTGCTCGTGCTCGTGCTCGTGCTCGTGCTCGTAATCGTAATCGTAATCGAACCAATCATCGAATCGCCAAACTTGGAACCATCTCGATTGGCGCATTGCCGGAAAACTTTTGTCAATCACTCTAAAGAACGCGCTAAACACATACGCTTCGAGCCGAAGCGGCCTACCGACCGGGCATGCTCACGGCCACGCCCCAGATCTTGCCGGTGGGCGTGGAGAACGTCTTCAGGGTGCGGGTATTGGGGCCGAGGGCGCGCAGGATGCGCTCGTCGTTCGGGACGATCACGATGCGGCGGGCCGGGGCGGGACGCCCGGCGGCTTGCGGGACCGGCGGCCATGGCCCGAGCGGCAGCGCATTCGAAAACGGGTAAATATTCTCCGGCCTGGCGGCCGCGAGCGTGATGAACTGATACGGCCGGCCCTCGGTGAACGGCTCGGGGACGAACACCGCCGCGTCGGCCGAGGCTTCGTTGGCGAAATCGGCCACCTGCACGGCCGGGCCGTGGAAGCGCCCCCACACGTCTTCGCGATGCGGCCATACCAGATATATGTCGCGGGCGGTCAGGCCGGACGAGACGGCTATCGCCAAACAGGCGAGCGTCACAGCGGCGGCGGGCTTGCGCCGCGCGACCATCCCGGCGATGTCGGCGAGGCCGATGCCGGTGAGCGCCGCCACGGCCGGCGTCGCCACCAGCGAACGCAGGAAATTCGGCGAATCCGTCAACGTGAAAACCGTCGGCGCGATCCCGCACATGAGCCACAGGATCAGGATCGGCGCCAACACGCGGCGGCGGATCGTGACGAGGCACAGCACAAGCCCCCACGCGAAGAACACCATTTGGACGGCATCGAGCGCGGCCTTGCCGGGGATGTTCTGCAACGGCACGTGGTCGCCGAACCAGAAGCACATCACGAGCGCCTCGCCCAGGTTCTGGCCGATCTCGGCCATCCCGGACGCCATGCCGTTGCTGAACGGAGAAACCGCCCCGGGGCGGTCGAACAGGTCCTTCGGGTAGGCCATATAGTGATAAAGGATCGGCGCGGCGACGAGGGCCGCGATGCCAAGCGCCGCCGCAAGCCGGATCCGGCCGTTGCGGGATTGCACCTCGGCGGCCGCAGCCCACACCACGAGCACCCCCGCCAGCGGCAGCATGAAATACCACGCCAGATACGTGTAAAACCCGCCGCCGAGGAGCGCGCCGAACAAAACAGCGCGCCACAGCGTCGGCCGGCGCCGCCACGAGAGCGCGGCCCAGACGAGCCCGCAAATCCACGCCGGCAGCACGAGCGTCCGGAAAATCAGGCGGCTGAAGATCACGTGCCAGCGCATCGTGGCGAGGACGGCCGCCGAGCAAAGCGCCGCACGCTCCCCCGCCTCGCCGCGCAGGAACAGGTAAAGCAGCAGGACGGTGAAAATGCCGATCGCGACCGAGAGCGAGCGCATGGCGACGACGCTCGGACCGGCGGCCTTGACGACGAATGCGAGAAGCGTTTCGTAAAACGGCTCGCGGGGGAAGAGGTCCGAATAGACGATCTTGAAATGGCCGCCGGGCTGCCACACGGCCCACGCGTCTTGCCCGTTGAGCGCCTCGTCGGACCAAAAGCCCGGCGGAACGCGGTCAAGCGCGGGCGCACGAAGAAGCGCGGCAATGATCAGGATCGCGCCGATCGCGATGAGGCGCCAACGGCGGGAGGAGGGGTTTTGAGCTGTGGGGGGCAACTGATGTCTTCCCAAACGTGCTGGCCGATCAAGGCGGAGCCGGTTGGGTTATCTCTATCACGAACCGACGAGGAAAAGAACAGGATTGCGAAACGGATAATGGACGAAATGGACCGCATGGAAACCGACACCCTGTAGGCCGCGTTTGCCAAACGCGGCATTTTGATGCAGTAACCCGAGCGTAAGCGCTTGTCATTCCCCAAATTATTTTGAGCAAGTGATTGCATTCAGGCCGCGACTGGCGATGTGAACGCACCAAAGGTGCGTCCGCGAGTAGCCCCCGGCGAAGCGCAGCGCCGCCGGGGGTGGGCGGAAAGAAGAAATTGCGCCCCGAAGCGGGCGCCCCTTTGAGGCGTGTATTTTGATTGCATTCTGACCCCGGCGGCTGCAGTTCAGCCGCGTTTGTGTATGTGTTTAACGACTCGGCATCAATTTTTGTGAGGGCCCGGTGAAGCGCGCGCGCTGAAAGCGCAACCAGAAAATAGCCTGGGGCTGCGCTTCGCGGCGCCCCTGGCTGGGATGAATGCGCGCCCTTGGCGCTCTGGCTGAAATCCATATTCGAAGACGAATAACTTGCAGGCGCTAAACACTTGCGCGTTTGCCAAACGCGGCCTGCCGGGAATGAGAAATACACATTTACACCCGGCTCAACGCGCGCGAGGGCAATTGCATGACAAAAATTCCGTCACTGAATGGGTGCCGTTAAAAAATCCATCAGATAGCCAGGCAAAATAAGAACTTCGAGGGCCAGGCAAACAGGGGCGTTCACGAGCACGAGCATATCGGATTTCAAATATTCCCCCAAAAATCGCCTTTGCGTTGAGGGAACAAGCACAAAATGCACGGAAGAATCGATCAGAAGATCCCTGTCTTTGAAAGGAATGAGTTGCCGAAACATTTTGAAATTTTGCTCATCATTGGTGCTCCAGTATGCGATCAATGTCACGTTTGTATTCTCAATCGAAATGGGAAAGGAATTATGGGCGAAGTCGGTCGTTTTATATTTCATCCCTCTCTTATACATGGTTTTCGAGAATTTCATTTTGCCGACGGAATCGATCCATTGCCTGTTTCCCGAGACGTCCGAAATGATGTCTTTCAGCCTTTGGGGACGATCAGGCGGGATGTCGATCCGGATCAGGCCGTCATTAGGAATGACATAAAAGACCTGTGCATCAAGGAAATAGCCTGAGTATTTCCGACCGGTGGAATACGAAACGACAATGCAGCTTTGCGGCGATTCGCCGTTGAGGGACTCCGTAGCGGAACGGATCAGGCGGGGATCTTTGACCGAAGCTGTTATAGCAGGGTTCCACCACGCAAGCGCACAACCCTGAAGAAGGAGACCTGCGAGCAGGATGACGCCGGAGATGAAGTGGAAGGGCCTGCGCATTTTGGATCCTCCTCTCGATCAAGAACAGATTCAGAATACCGCAAGAATCTTGTTTTGTATATAACATTTTATATATAAACATATAATGGGGCTGAAACAAGGCATGGCCGGCGAGGGCGCCGGCCCCACTTTGTGCTTGATAGCTCGCAGGGTTGTCCCTCCCTCACGCTCGGGCTACTGCATCAACTGCTTTTACGGCAATGTTGTTAAGTTCTAATCAATTCATTCCGATGAGATGGACGAGACCCGTCCCGGGTACTCGCGGAGCGTTTTCTTGGGGGCGAGAGCCATGTCATTGGCATCAAGCACCGGACTGATTTCGGGCATCGATTACAGCACCCTGATCTCCAAGCTGATCGCGGCCGATTCGCAGCCGATTTACCTCGCGCAAAAGAAGGAATCGACCATCAAGACCAAGCAGTCGGCCATGCAGG
>JAJFUE010000053.1 GCA_021372575.1 bacterium
TCGATGTAGATGCGGTCGGCGGCACGAAGCATCGCGAGGCGCCGCGGCGTGATCACGCCGAGGATGCGGATGGCGAGGCCCGGGCCGGGGAACGGATGCCGCCACAGCATTTCGCTCGGGATGCCAAGTTCGCGGCCGACGGCGCGCACCTCGTCCTTGAACAGCTCGCGCAGCGGCTCGATGACGCGGCCTTCTTCGATGAGCTTCTGGATTTCGCGCACGCGGTTGTGATGCGTTTTGATCGTTGCCGAAGGCCCGCGCGTCGAGACGGACTCGATGACGTCCGGGTAAAGCGTCCCCTGCGCGAGCAGTTCGCGCGCGTGGAATTCCTTGAAGAAGACCCTGACGAATTCGCGGCCGATGATCTTGCGCTTGCGCTCGGGGTCGGCAACGCCCTTGAGGGCGCGCAGGAATTGCCCCGAGGCGCGGATGTGCTTGATTTTGATGCCCAGGTGGTCGCGGAAGCGGCTGATGACGTGCTCGCTCTCACTCTCGCGCATGAGGCCCGTATCGACATAGACCGGGCGCACGTTCTTGCCAATCGCGCGATGCAGCAGGACGGCGAGAACGGTCGAATCGACGCCGCCGGAGACCGCGCACACGACTTCATTGCCGCCGGCCTCCTCGCGCAGCTTGGCGATCGTGTCCTCGACGAAGCGGCCCATTTTCCAGTTCGGTCGAGCGCCGCAGATTTCGAACACGAAGTTGGCGAGGATGTGTTCGCCCTGCGGCGTGTGGTGCACTTCGGGGTGGAACTGCACCCCCCAGATCTTGCGCTTTGCCGAGCGCACCGCGGCGAATTCACAATCAACCGATGACGCGAGGCGCACGAAATCCTTCGGGATCGACTCGACGCGGTCGCCGTGGCTCATCCACACCTGCGCCGGGGATGTGACGCCCTTGAACAGCGGGTCTTCGACCTCAATCTCGATCGACGCGCGGCCGTATTCGCGGACGGTGCCGCGTTTGACTTCCCCGCCGAGCTTGCGCGTCACCGACTGCAGGCCGTAGCAGATCCCAAGCACCGGAACGCCGAGCTCGAGCAGCGCGGGGCGCAGCTTCGGCGCGCCGGGCGCGTAGGTCGATGCCGGCCCGCCGGACAAAATAATGCCCTCCGGCTTGGCGGCGCGGACCTTGTCCAGCGGCCAGTCGAACGGCACGATCTCGCTTTTGACGTTAAGCTGGCGGATTTTGCGCGCGATCAGCTGTGTGTATTGCGAGCCAAAATCGAAAATCAGGATCATCGGCGATGTCGCCCTTTCCGGCCGGGTTTCGCGGCTTTTGCTGATCATGAGCCGCATGACTGCAACCCGAAACCATAACCTTATCCGAAACCGGAAACGAGATCAAGCGATGAGCGATGAAATATGAGAGATGAAGAATGACAAGAAAAATACGAATCCATGCAATAGCGCCAAAACGCGAAACTCGCAAAAGGGACGCAAATGATAAATCAAAAAATATCTTTGGCGTGTTTTGCCTTTTTGCGTTTTTGCGTGATGACTTAAAACCGATGGGCCGAGTATTTCCCCAGGGCATTCATGTTGATCTGGCCAGGTTAGGATCGGGACTATGATCGCGAGCACGAACCAGCCTGCTTGCAAAACGCTGGTGGGATTGTCATAATCCACCGTTCGCGCCCTTGCGGCGCGGCAGCGCGAAGGAGGCCAGGTTGGCTCGAATCGTCACCACCGTCGTGGGCGCGCGCCCGCAATTCGTCAAGTGCTCGCTGCTGAGCCGCGAGCTGCGGCGGCGCGGCATTGACGAGCGGCTCGTCCACACCGGCCAGCATTACAATCCCGAACTCTCCGAAATTTTCATTCGCGAGCTGGAGATCCCGGAGCCCGACGTGAACCTGGGGATCGGTTCGGACACGCACGCGCGGCAGACGGCCCGCATGATGATGGAGCTCGAGGCGGAATTCGACAGCCACCGGCCGGAAGCGGTAATTGTTTTCGGCGACACGAATTCGACGCTGGCGGCGGCGCTGGTCGCGGTCAAAATGCACCTGCCGCTCGCGCACGTCGAGGCCGGCATGCGCGGCTACAACAAGCGCCTGCCCGAGGAGCACAACCGCATCGTCACCGACCACCTCGCGGATTTGCTGGTCTGCCACAACGAGCGAGCGGCCGAGCGGCTGCGCGGCGAACGCGTCGGCGGCCGCATCGAAATCTGCGGCGACACGAT
>JAJFUE010000076.1 GCA_021372575.1 bacterium
GTCGGGCCAGCGGTTTGCCTGCGGCTTCCTTCGGATTCGGCCTCGCGACCGACACCCTTGCCGTCCGGCTAACAGTTCCCCCTGTCGGGTCTGTAGAGGACTCTCACCTCCAAGTGAGTGCGCCCTGCCGGGCGCACATGAAAGAGGGGCGGTCCCGGGTGGATCGCCCTTCATTTTTGGAGCAGCTTTTAAGTGAGTTACGGTGTTGACGAGGATTTCCGATGAAGCGAAGGGATGAATTCACAACGCGCGAGAATTTAGCGGATGAGCAATTTCTGCTTCAGTTAAATGCAGGCGGTGAGTTGGGAGCTATTTGTTGCGCGATCAGGTCGATCGTTGCAGATCAGTGCAAGATCGCGAAGGAGAAAATCTATCCCGGCGATGATACTCAGGTGTTGAGTCTTCTGATGAAAGATTGGGACGTTATGACGTTCGTATTGAAAGCTGAAGAAGTTCTTAAAATTGAAATTGACGAAAAAAAAGTCCCTCCGTTTACGCGCGCGGGTATATTCGGGTTTACAATCAATGATGGGCCGGAAAATTTTGGGAGATGGTGCCTCGATGTAGCTGGAAGGATTTGCGATCCGGATTGAGGCGGATTTGTGCCGCCCCTCCGGGGCTTGTGGGATTTAGGGGGACGCTGACCCAGGGTTCCGCTTCGCTCCACCCTTGTATGCCGCCCCTGCCGGGGCTTGGTAAATAGCGAAATCGATTTGGATAGACTTGGTCGTGAGGTTTTCGATTACGATTACGATTACGAGCACGAGCACGAGCACGAAAAAGAGGGGCGATCGGTTGATCGCCCCTCCTCTTATTCGAATGACCTATCTGTCCTATTTCCTAATTCGTCGGGACGGGGCTGGTGATTGATTCGAGGAGCTTGATGGCGCGGATGGCAACCTGCTCGGAATCCTTGGCGAGTTCCTTGATGAACTTGTTGCCTTCGAACGTGCCGCGGACCGCCTCGAAATCGGCGTCCTTGACCGCCTGGTCGCCGTCGATGCCGAAGCCGATCTTGGTGGCCGGATCGAACTCCTTCTTGGCGTCCTGCGCAATCATGTTGTTGAACTTGATCCGCGCATCGCGCCATTCGGTGACGATCTTCACCATGGACTCGTTGTTCAGCTCGACGCCCTGCGACGCAAGCACGTCGGCGAACCACACCATCTTGTCTTCGGCATACGCGGCGTGGATCTCCTCGAGACGCTTCTGGACCGCCTCGATCGAGCCGAGCTTGCCGGAAGCGATGTCGGCCTGCATCGCCACGACCTTCCCGGCCGGAGCCACGAGGCCGGACAGATCGACCCAGTGGCCGAGCTTGCCGCTGCGCAGTCCGGCGAGCTTCTTCGCCGCCTGCGCCGCGCCGCCGCACTCGTCGATCGCCTGCACGAGGCATTCGCCGAGGAAGATCTTGAGCGCGATCTCGTAGTACTTGACGGCGGTGCGCAGGTCGAGCCGGGCGATGTGCGCCCCGTTGTAGAACACGTATTCGCGTTCCTTCGGGGTCTTCTCGTAGAGGTCGCGCAGCTCGGCCATGCCCTTCAAGACGCGTTCCATGATGTAAGGGCTGAACAGGTCGAAGTTGATCGGGTCAAGCTTGTCGGCCTTGCGGCGGTCGCGGGCGGGCCACTTGGCGCTGTCGCGCTTCGTGCCGACCGTGAACAGGTTCATCGCCGGCGTGACGACGGTCTTGTGGCCGTCGCCGTCGATGTAGGAGAACGGCAGGTTTTCGGTGTCGAAGTTGGCCATGTTCTTGCCAATGACGACGCTGAACGGGCCGACGACCGAGGACCACAACATGTAGGAGAACGAGCCCGTCTTGGCGCCGCGCAGAACCATGCCCTGGTGGAGCGGCCCGAGCTTGTACATGTGGTTGGACTGGTTGGTGCCCGAGCCGGCGTTGTAGAACGAGAACATGCCCGCGATGAGCAGGGTCGATTTGTGGTGCGTGACGGTATAGGGGCCGGCATAAATCGAGCACGCCTCGCCGTGGTAGCCCTCGCAGTTGGCGAAGAAGACGGAGTTTTCGGCGGAGTATTGCTTGCCCATGCGGACGCCCTGGCCGATGAACGCGTGGGCGAGGATGACGCCGTCCTCGACGCGCGAGCCGGAGAGGATGATGAAGTTGCGGGCGATGACGCCGGCGCCGACCATGCTCGGGTCGGCCGCCGAGCTCGCAATGGTGCCTTCGCGCAGCTCGAGGGCGCCGCTGATCGTGGCGTTCGGCCCGCAGGCGATGTTGACCAGGGAGCCGCATCGCTCGATGCGGCTGTCCTCGCCGATCCGGCCGCGCGCCGATTTTCTCGACTCGACGTGCTTCCTGATCATCTCCTGCATGCCGGCGATCAACTTCGCGTCGTGCCGGTAGATCGAGAGCATGTAGGCGAACGGGGCGCTCATGCGGTCGAACATGGTGAGCGTGCGACCGCCGCCCTCGTTGAGCGCATCGACCTCGGCGCCGTTGCCGAAGGCGGTCTCGCCCTCAACGGCGAGCGTGCCGACGTCCTCGATGACGACACGGTCGCCGATGTCGTAGTTGGCGACGCGGCGGGCGCCGGCAATGCGGACGCCGTTGCCGACCGCGCACTCGTGCAGGTTGCTGTCATAGACGCCGCAGGCCAGGGGCATGCCGCCGGGGCCGGGGACGGTTCCCTCGAGGGAGCCCAGCGTCACGCGACCTGAAAATCCGGCCCGGGCAAACTGCTCGGGCCGGAACGGGTCACACACGAAAACCTGACGCCAGTCCTGCGCCGTGCATCCCCGGGATTCCAAAGATTGACGTTCCACATCGGTCAGGTTTCGCGGGCACATATTTGACGTCTCCCTTTTACAAAGCCAGTTTCAACGAGTCTTTTTCGATGTCCTTGAAGTAGGCAACGGTGCCGACCTTGAGTTCCATCGTCGAAGGCGTATCGCAAACGATGATGCCGTGCGGATGGAGCTGGAGCGCGGAGACCGTCCACATGTGGTTGACGCCTTCCTCAACGACCTTTTGCAGGGCGCGGGCCTTGCCGTAGCCGCTGATGATGATGAGGACTTCCTCGGAGTCCATGACGGTGCCGACGCCGACGGTGAGGGCCGTGGCCGGAACCTTGTTCATGTCGTGGTCGAAGAAACGCGAGTTGGCGACGCGGGTGTCGTAGGTCAGGGTCTTGACGCGCGTGCGCGAGCGTAGCGAAGAACCCGGCTCGTTGAAGGCGATGTGGCCGTCGGGGCCGATGCCGCCCAGGTAGAGCTGGATGCCGCCGTAGGACTTGATCTTGTCTTCGTAGCGCTGGCATTCGCCCTCGAGGTCCTTCGAGAGGCCGTTCAGGATGTTGACGTTTTCCTTCTTTATATCGACGTGGCTGAACAGATGGTGCCACATGAAGTAGTGGTAGCTTTCGGGGTGGTCTTCGGGCAGGCCCACGTATTCGTCCATGTTGAACGTGACGACGTTCTGGAAGGAGACCTTGCCGGCCTTGCACAGCTCGACGAGGTTCTGGTAAGTGCCAATCGGCGAGGATCCGGTCGGGAGACCCAGCACGAACGGTTTCTGCGGGGTCGGCTTGAAGTCATTGATCTTCTTGGCGACGTAATAGGCAATCCACTTGCTGAGGCTTGCATAGTCGTCGTGAATGATGATTCTCATCGTGATTCTCCTTGATCTTGCCCGGGATTAAGAATCCTCGGGTGTACAAATCAGATCATGATGCGGGCGTCGCCCACATAACATCCCTTGCCTTCCTCGAACACGAACAAAGGATTCAGATCCAGTTCCTTGATTTCGGGACAATCGAGCGCCAGGCAGGTCAATCGCTGGATGCAGTCCTCGACCGCCGCCAGGTCGCGGCATACGCGCCCGCGGGCGCCGTTCAGGATCGGGTAGGCCCGGATCTGCCGGATCATCTTGTGGACCTCGGCCGGATCGATCGGGGCCACGCGGAAACTGACATCCTTGAAAATCTCGACGAACGTGCCGCCAAGGCCGAACATCACGACCGCGCCGAAAGACGGGTCGCGCTTGATACCCAGAATGACTTCCTCGCCTCCTTTCATCATCCTCTGAACTAGGACGCCCCTGACCGTGGCGTTGGGGCAGTTTTTGGCCGCGTTGGCCATGATCCGGTCATATGCGGACCGCGCTTCCCCGGCGGACTCGATATTGAGGACCACGCCGCCCACATCGACCTTGTGGGTGATCTGGTCACTCATGACCTTCATCACGACCGGGAAGCCCAGCTCGGACGCCCACTTGGCCGCCTCGTCCGCCGACGCGGCGACGCGGTCGCGGACCAGGGGCAAGCCGTAGGCCGTCAGCACGGCCGAGATCTCCTCGGGGCGCAGCAGGTTGCGCCCGTCGCCCGAGGCCTGGCCCAGCGCCGCCTGGGCCTTCGCGTGCGAGAAATCCGTATAAGGCGCCGCGGGCGTCGCCGGCGACTCGCATTCCTGCCGGAACTTGAGCGCGCGAGCAAACGAGCGGCACATCGCCTCGGGAACGGTATAGTGGGGGATATGGCGCCGCAGCAGGATGTCGATCCCGCTGGCCACGTCGGCCTCGCCCATGAACGACGCATAGACGGGCTTGTCGGACTGGTGGCCGAGGGCGCTGATTTCGTCGGCGATCTGTTCGATGTCGGTCATCGACTGCGGGGTCAGGATCACCAGCGCGCCATCGACGTTGTCGTCGGCGAGAACGGCGGTGACGGCCGCGTTGTAGCGGTCGGCACGGGCGTCGCCGATCACATCGACGGGATTGTGGATGTTGGCGGTCTTGGGGAGGGCACGCTTGAATTTCTCGGTTGTCTCCTCGGAGAAATTCGCCAGCTCGAGCCCTTCCTCGATCGCAGCGTCGGTGGTCAACACGCCGGGGCCGCCGGCGTTGGTCACGATCGCGACCCGGTTGCCACGCGGCAGCGGCTGGTAGGCCATCGCCATCGCGATGTGGAACATCTCGTCGATCGTCTTGCAGCGGATGATGCCGGCCTGTTTGAGCGCCGCATCGCAAACGTTGTCGCTGCCGGCCAGCGATCCGGTGTGCGAGGCCGCCGCCGCCGCGCCCTGGCTCGTGCGGCCGCTCTTGAGCGCGAGGATCGGCTTGCCGGTCTCGGAGATAATGTCGCGGGCGGCCTGCATGAGGGCCTTGCCGTCGCTGATTTCCTCGAGGTAGATCAGGATGACCTGCGTCTTGGGGTCATCCTTGAGATAATAGAGCAGGTCGATCTCACTGATGTCGGCCTTGTTGCCAAAGCTGACGAACTTGGAGAATCCGATGTGCTTGCTGCGGGCGTAGTCGAGGACGGCTGTGCAGAGGGCGCCCGACTGCGACAGGAAGCCGATGGGCCCCTCGTCCGGCATGGCGCGGGCGAACGAGGCGTCGAGGCGCACGGAGGGATCGGTGTTGATAACGCCGAGGCAGTTGGGGCCGATGAAGGAGATGCCATACTGGTCGGCGATCGCCTTGAGCTGCTTTTCGCGCTCGATGCCTTCGGGGCCCGTTTCCTTGAAGCCGGCCGAGATGACGATGGCGCCCTTGATCCCCTTCTGGCCGCACTGCTCGAGGGCGCGGCTGCAGACGGTGTTGGGGAAGACCAGGATCGCCAGATCGACGGGATCCTCGATATCCTTGACATACTTGTAAGTCTTGACCCCGTCGATGGAGCGGTTGCCGGGCGAGACGGGGAAGATCATGCCCTGGAATTTGTCGCGCATGAGGTTGGCGAAGATGTCGTAGGGAACGGTGCCTGCGGTGCTGGTGGCCCCGACGACGGCCACCGAAGTCGGGTTGAAAATCGGATCGAGCTGCTCACGCGTTTTAATGTGAGACGGCGGCATACACGCTGACCCTTTCGGCCGTGCAAAACTGCAACGGCGTCCGGAGGATTAGATCGAATACGCTCCTGTTTAGAGGTATTGAGCGACGAACTTGACGCAGCTGTCGATGTCCTGAACAGCCAGAGCCTTGTCCTCGTCCAAGGAAACCCCGAATTCCTCCTCGAGGGCTCCGACGAGCTGGACGCTCTGCTTGGAATCGGCGCCAAGGTCGAATACGAAATTGGCGTCGTCGCTGATCTGCTCCGGATCAATCTTCAGCACAAAACCGGCGGCTTTCTTGACGCGAGACACAATTTCACTCTCGTTCATGACAGCACATCCTCCGAACATCAGTTTTTCGAAACGTGGAACGACTTCTTCGGTCGATGGACAATACGGTCCATGCTGTGTCGAATTCAAGAAAAAAATGATCGGGTTTCGCATATTTCTTGATTGATCAATGTTCTTGCGGATCACAGGTTTCGGGAACGCCGATTCTGCCGCGCCAGCATGCCGGCTTGAGTAAGGGCCGAATCGAACCGCGTCGGCCGGCCGTCCCAGCCGGATTGTCGCCGGACTAAAAGATTTATTATCGTTTGTACCGGCTTAGCACAATGTATTGCGCTTAAGAATAAACCGGATTCAAGCATCCGAAAATGGGAGGGCCGCCGGCCCTGGAGGAGGAGGACCGGCGGGTTTGGGGGAGGCACATCCACATCTCGAGACTCAGAACGTCGCGCCGCCGATCGGATCCTGCCGGCCGACGATTTGACCGTTGAGCATGAAGCGACCGCTGCGGTAATCGCCGCCGAAGCGATAGACGTCGCCCAGGCTCACGGTGCCGTTCGTCGGGTCGTATTCGGTCCAGCACATGGGCTGCTGGTTCTTGCCAAGGTCCGTGCCCGGGCCGGCCGCGCCGTAATCGCTGCCGCTGGCGGCCTGCATGAACGGGAAGCACTTGTAGGCCATGCGGCAACGGTTCTTGTCGGGGCCGATGCCGATGATGGCGTAACACTGACGCGGCCCCATCTGCTGCATGACTTCATACGAGCCCTGGTTGTCGCTGAAGCCCGACGAGCCATAGGACCATGAGCCCGAAGCGATGCGGTAACCGATCGCCGAGCCGCCGCCGCCGACGGCCATCGTCTGCGTTCCCTTGGCGAACGGATCCTCGAGGACGCCGGACATGTAAGCGATGGGCGTGGTGAGCTGGACGACGCCGTTGGCGTATTCCGTGTAGCCCTTGCCGGCAATCTGGCCGATCGTGTCGAGGCTGGAGTCGCTGTCGCGGGTGTAGGAGCCCCAATCGACAAAGTAGGACTCGAGGGCGAGCGCCTGCGTCCGGATGTCGGACTGCGTGCGCGAGACGCGGGCGCGCGTCTGGGCCTCGAGGAAATTCGGGACGGCGATGGCCGCCAGGATCGCGATGATGGCCACCACGATCAACAACTCGATCAACGTGAAACCATGACTCTTCATCGAACTCCCTCCTTGTGGGAATTTGTTTTTCACTTCCAGTTCACGGAAGGAGTTTTAGCGGCGAATTGTTAAGCGATGATGATTCTAATATTTAAATGGGGTTTAAATTCGGCTAGATATTGGTTAATGAAATTGGAGGGATCGATGCATGAATCACAACCGGAAACCCAATCGTTTCGGCCGCTGGCGACCTTATGTGTTGATTGTGATCGGTCTATTGGCGGCGGCCGGGCTTGTGGCCCTGGCGTGGTTCTCGATGATCATGATCTACATTTCCCGCCACGGCCTTGACTGACAAGCCGAACCGACGCCTCTAAACCAGTTCGATCGAAACATGACGGCCCACCACCGCCGCCGCGCGCTGAAGGCTCGACAACGTGATGTCGGTTTGAGGATCAAGGATCCGATCGACTTGCGTGCGGCTGGTCTTGAGCATCATGGCCATTTTGTTCTTCGAGATTTTTCGTTTCCTCATGGCCTCGGCGAACTGCCAGGCGACGACTTCCTTGATCGCCTGCGCCTGCGCTTCTTCAAAGATACCTTCCTCCTTGAGGAAATCATCGATGCTGGAACCCATATGTTTTTTGCTCATCGCTCCAACTCTCTTTGTCGCTTTCGCGCCAATTCCAAATCGTCCTCCGGCATCGCGCGCGTCTTTTTGGCACTGTACCTAATAATGTGCATGGCGAGCCAGGCATTTATTCTGGCTGAAGCTCGGCTTATTCTGATATTCACCTCCACTGCAAATTAGTTGCGAACTTTTTGCCGCCCTGTTCGTCTGATTGTGTAGAGCTTATTTTGGAGACGATGCATGAAGGATCCCGACACTCCGAACAGCGACCGGAAATCCAGGCGGCGATTCCTGTTGATTGGCGGCATCGTGGGGCTGGCGATGGTTTCGATCTTGTTCTGCGCCGTGCTGGTCGTTGCCGGTAGAGATCTGACGCGCAACGTGCCGACTCCGAATCTCGTGCAAAAGTTTTCAGTCGAACATAATCAGAAATCCCCCCCGCCGCCGGAAACAACGGTGTCGATCACATCGGCCACGACCACTCGGCAAACTCAAAAATTAATCGCCATGATCCCTGATTCGAAGCAGCTTCCTGACGAAGTCCAAAAACACCGCGACGAGTGGAATGCAAAAATCGCGAATTTCAATTCAAAACTGGAAGCCTTTCGCCGGGAAAAGAATTCCATTCCTTCATTCGATCAATTTGCCACGCGCTGGTATGAGATCAATGAGTCGTGCAACGTTTCGATTCCGGTTTGGATGGCCTATGGAATGAAATATGCCGGCGATGATCCTGTATTTTTAAATACTTGCCTCGTGAGCGTCGAGATCAAGAGGGAATTGCAAGGCGATCTCAAGCCTGCCTACATTCGTTATGGCAAGTGGGGACAATTGGCCATTGGGGCCGAACAGGACGGCAATTGGGATGAGGCGGTTTATTACTGGAGGCAGCACGGGATCCGCGGTCAATATCGGATCGTCACCGGCTCGCTCAACCGCCGATTTGGTTTCGATAAGAATTATCTGGCCAAGTTAGTCCGGTATCTACCATACTCCGGCCCCAAATCACCGAGGCCATTGATACCTCAGTCCGTGCCGGTCCGTTAAGTGCGTTTTTTCTCTGTTCCCTCCGTTGCCTCCTGTTCAATTTGAAAACTGAAATTAAATCACATCCATACCCCCTTGCTTGCGTTTTTGCGGCGGTCGCGGCTAAGATTCATCAACGAATCGATGATGCGCAAACCTTCCGGCGGGCGGCGGTTATGTTCAAACGAATCCTGGTCGTAGCGGCGCTGGCGGCGGTCATGGCGACGTTCCTGATTTTCAGCCAGCACCGCCGCGAGCCGCTCATGGTGTCGGGGTTCGTCGAGGCCTACGAGATTCGCGTCGGGTCGCGCGTGGGCGGACGCATTGCCGGCGTCGAGGTCAACGAAGGCGACCGCATCACGTCCGGGACGGTGCTCGTGCGGCTCGATCCGTTCGATTTGTATCGGCAGCGCGAGCGCGCGAAGGCGCAATACGAATCGGCAAAGGCCGCCTATGAACGCGTGGTGAACGGGTCCCGGCCGGAGGAAATCGAACAGGGGCGCGCGCGATACGACCAGGCCAAGGCGCATTTGAACGAGCTTGTCAACGGCCCGCGGCCGCAGGAGATCGCCGGCGCGCGGGCACAGCTCGCCGAAGCCGAGGCGCAACTCGCGCTGGCCATGGTAACGTTCACCCGCGTGAATTCCCTGAGCAAAGATGGCGTGGCTTCGATCGAACAACTCGACCAGGCGCGCGCCACGCGCGACGCGGCGCGGGCAACCGTCGAATCGCGGCGGCAGTCGCTCGAGTTGCTGCTCATCGGCACGCGCATCGAACAGATCCAGCAGGGGCGCGCGCAGCTCGCCGACACGAGCCAGACGCTTCGATTACTGGTGATCGGCCCACGCGCGGAGGACATCGCCGCGGCGAAGGCAAATGCCGAGGCGGCCGCGGCCAACCTGCGCGTGATTGAAAAACAGATCGACGAGCTCACGATCCGGGCGATGCTGCCGGGGATCGTCGAGGCGGTCGATCTGCGGCCGGGCGACCTGATCGCGCAGGACGCGCCGGCGCTGTCGATCATGGACACCAGCCAGATGTGGGTGCGCGCCTACGTGCCGGAGAGCCGCCTCACGTTCGGCGTCGGCGACGCTGCGACCGTGACGACCGACAGCTTCCCCGGCGAAAAATTCAGCGGCACCGTGACGTTCATCGCGCGGCAGGGCGAGTTCACGCCGAACAACGTGCAGACGCCCGAGGACCGCTCGAAGGTCGTGCTGCGGATCAAGGTGCAACTGACGAGCGGGCTCGACAAGCTGCGGCCCGGCATGGCCGCCGACGTTCATCTGCCCGAGAGGCCGCGCCGGTGAACGACGAGCCGCAAGCTCCCCTCGCCCGCCCCGACGATCGCCCGATCGTGATCCAGACACGCGACTTGGAGCGGCGCTTCGGTGACCTGGTCGCGCTGCGCGATATCAACCTGTCGGTGCGGCGCGGATCGATTTTCGGGATGCTCGGGCCCAATGGCAGCGGCAAATCGACACTCATTCGAATTCTGTGCGGCGTGCTGTCGCCGACGGCCGGCTCGGCGAGCGTGCTCGGGTTCGACGTGATGCGCGACGCCGAGGCGATCAAGCGCCGCATCGGTTACATGTCGCAGGGGTTCAGCCTCTACGGCGACCTCAGCGTGCGCGAAAACCTCGAGTTTTACGGGCGCATTTACAATCTGGATAAAGAGCGGCTCGAGCGGCGCATCGGCGAGGTTTCCGAACTGATCGGGCTCGGCGAGCGCATGGAGCAATTCGCGCGGACGCTTTCGGGCGGCTGGAAACAAAGGCTCGCGCTGGCGTGCGCGCTGATCCACGAACCCGAGCTCATCTTCCTCGACGAGCCGACGGCGGGGATCGATCCGGTGGCACGGCGCGAACTGTGGGATCTGCTGTTCACGCTTTCCGGGCGCGGCGTGACGCTGTTCGTCACGACGCATTACATGGACGAGGCCGAGCGCTGCGACGCGATCGGGTATCTGTACCAGTCACGGCTGATCGTTTCCGGAATGCCGGATGATTTGAAGGGACTGCCGGATGTCACGCCCGCCGGAACGCGGCGCTGGGAGCTCGAAACGCATTCGCCGTCGGAGTTGCTTGCGAAATTGCGCGAAATCCCGGGCGTGATCGACGCGACGATTTTCGGGCAGGCGATCCACCTGCTCGCGCGGGAGTCGATGAGCGAAACCGATCTGATGCGAGAGTTAAGACCGCCCGAGGGCAGCCAGTTAAGGCCGATCGAGCCTTCGCTCGAAGACGTGTTCATTGCATTGTGCAGGCGCGAGGAGGTAGGTCGGCTCTCCGAGCCGACTCCGGCACCAGAGTCGGGTCAGAGACCCGACCTACCCTCCGCACCGCCGCACAAAACCGTTCCCGAACGCGCGTCGCCGCTGGCGGGCTTCTGGGCGATTCTCATCAAGGAATTCATCCACATGCGGCGCGAGCGCACGACGCTGTTTTTCATGTTCATCGTGCCGGTGCTGCAGATCACGATTTTCGGCTACGCGATCCGGCTGCAGATCGAAAACATCCCGCTCGTCGTGTTCGACATGGACGGCCGGCCGCAGGCGCGCGCGTTGCAGGAGTCGTTCGTCAACACGCGCACGTTCCAGGTCATCGAGCGCGTGCGGGACAGGGATGCGCTCGACGCGGCGCTGCGGTCGGGACGCGCCAAGGCCGCGCTGGTCATTCCTCCCGATTACACGGAGAAATTGACCGAGGGCCGGGCCGCGCAAGCGCAGGTGCTCATCGACGGCAGCGATTCGCAGCAGGCAACGACGGCGCTGCATGCGTCGGGCCTGCTGGGGCAGGTCAATGCGGCGCAGCTTCAATTGCAATTCCTCGAGGCGTTGCCGCGCGCGCTGGCGCGCAATCCCGCGGGGCACGTCGCCCAGCCAATCGAAATCAAGCCATGGCTGCTTTACAACCCGGGGCTGAAGAGCTCGTATTTCTTCGTGCCGGGGCTCGTGGGTCTCGTGCTGCAACTGGTGACGCTGTTCCTGACGTCGTTCGCGATCGTGAGGGAACGCGAGCTCGGCACGCTCGAGCAGCTGTTCGTGACGCCGGTGGGCCGGACCGGGCTGATGCTCGGCAAGCTTGTGCCGTACGCGCTGACAGGATTTCTCGAAACGCTGATCATCCTGAGCGTGATGGTTGGGATTTTCGGCGTGCCGATCGCCGGCAGCCTGCTGCTGCTGCTGTGCCTCACGGTGCTGTTCCTGGTGTGCGCGCTGGCTCTGGGGCTGCTCGTCTCGACCATCGCGCGCACGCAGGTTCAGGCAATCCAGTTCGCGTTCCTGGTGATGCTGCCATCGGTGCTGCTGTCGGGGTTCATGTTCCCCAGAAGTCAGATGCCCGGCCCGATCTGGATTTTCACATTCGCGATCCCCGTCACGTATTTCCTGGAAATTCTAAGAGGAATAATTCTAAGAGGCGCGCATTTATTGGATTTAATCCCATTCGTCTCCGGATTGATCATTTGTACGACGACACTGCTGACGATCAGCGTGCTGAGATTCAGAAAACGGCTGTCGTGATTTTCTTTGTCGCAGAGATGCGGAGATTGGCAGAGTTGCCGAGATAAGAAATTCACTAACGCCAAGACGCCAAGTTCGCCAAGAGATTCTGATCTTAAATCAAAAATGATCTTCCTTTGCTTCTTTGCCCGACTCTGCTTCTCTGCGACAAAAAAAGGCCCATCAATTTCCACAAGCCTCCTCTTGGCGGCCTTGGCGTCTTGGCGTAAATATCTTCTCTGCCTCTCGGCCTAACTCTGCCTCTCTGCGACAAAAACTTTCAATTCCACCG
The DNA here is from genome assembly GCA_021372575.1 of bacterium. GTDB lineage: Bacteria > Sumerlaeota > Sumerlaeia > MVZB01 > MVZB01 > JAJFUE01. The sequence continues at coordinate 12,664 of JAJFUE010000076.1, forward strand.
GCGCGACGGTGTCCCACTCCGGGTCGGATTCTATTGAGAAGTGGAACAGGCGGTAGAGGACGTCCATGTGCTCGTTGGGGCGGGCGGGGGCCGACAGGGAGATCGTCATGCGGTAGCGGCCGGCCAGCAGCATCGGGTCGGGGACGTCGATGCGGAACGTGCCGCGGCCGTCCGCGCCGGGCTTGATCACGCCGCCGTCGCGCAGGGCGCGCCACCACGTCAGGTTCGTGCCGTCGCTGACGGAATCGACGGGGATCGTGCAGTCGAGTTCGGTAACGCCGGGGCCGGCCTTGTAATCGACTTCGATGCGGATCGGCTCGCCGCGGCGGAAATTCGAGCGCGGGCGGCCGAAGGCGTCGGTGATGCGCACAGCCTCGATGCGTGCCTCGCCGGTGCCGAAGCGGCCCGGCAGGCCGGCCGTGATGATCGCCGAATCGAGGATGCCCTGGCTGCCGGCATAGCGGCGGCCGATCGTGTCGTCGTGATAGGCCGCGAGGATTTCGGTGGCCGGCCCGAGCGTGCGCACGCGGCCCTGCTCCATCCACGCGACGCGGTTGCAGAGGCGCTCGGCCTGCTCGGGGTAGTGCGTGACGAACACGATCGTAACGCCCTTGTCGCGCAGGCGGCGGATCTCGCGCAGGCAGCGCTCCTGGAAATCCTGGTCGCCGACGGCGAGGACTTCATCGACGAGCAGGATGTCGGGCTCGATGTGCATGGCGATCGCGAAGCCGAGGCGCACATACATGCCCGAGGAGTAGTGCTTGACCGGCATGGCGCGAAAATCGGAAAGCTCGGCGAAGGCCAGGATCGGCTCGATGCGCGACTCGACCTCGGCGGCGGTGAGTCCGTAGATCGAGCCCTGCAGGCGGATGTTTTCCTCGCCGGTGAGCTCGGGGTGAAAACCGGCGCCGAGCTCGATGAGGCCCAGGATGCGGCCGGCAGCCTCGACCGTCCCGCGGGTCGGCGTCGTGATGCCGGCGATCAGCTTGAGCATCGTCGATTTGCCGGAGCCGTTGGCGCCGATAAGGCCGAATGCCTCGCCGCGCGCGATGTCCAGATCGACCTCGTCCAAGGCGGCGATGATGTCCGAGCGCTGACGCAGGGAAAGCGAACTGATCAGCTTTTCCTTGATCGTGTCGGCGCGCGCCTCCGTGCGCGAGTAGATCTTGCTGACGCCGCGAAGGGAAACTGCGGATTCCGGATTCATAGACTCAGGTCTCAGCACTCAGGACTCAGAACTTAGGTTCAATCGGGCCATCGCCACAGGCGTGCCGCAATAACTCTATCACCGGCTCACGACAGCGCCATGAAAAACCAAAAGCAATTCAACCACCAAGACACGAAGCAGGGACTGAATATGGGAGTTCCGAAAGACTTTGTGTCTTCGTGACTTTGTGGTTCAATGCTTTGGCCCGGTTGTTGCTTTTACATCTCAGGGCCGCCTTGATCGGCCGTGCCGAACGTGGCATAATCCGTAGCTGGAGGTAAGCCAACATGACCCAGAACTTGATTCGCCGCGAGGGGCGCCGGGGATTCACCCTCATCGAGATCATCCTCGTGGTCGTCATCATCATGACCCTGATGGCCGTCGTCGGGCCGCGCCTGGCCGGCCAGGGCAGAACGAATAAGATCCGCATCACGCGCATTCAGATGGATTCGCTCAAGGGCACGCTCCAGCAATACGAAACTCAAATGAGCACATTCCCGACCACGGCGCAGGGGCTCAAGATCCTGCTCGAGAAGCCGACCGGCGCCGACGCCGACGACTGGCCCGGCAAGCTTGTGGACAAGATGCCCAAGGACGGCTTCGGCACCGAGTTCAAATACATCTGCCCCTCCGAGCACGGGCTCGACTACGACCTGATTTCGGCCGGCCCGGACAAGAAGTTCGGCACGAGCGACGACATCGCCAATTACGATGACGCCAAGGCGGACGGCTCGGCATCGAAATCGAGCAGCAACCTGTAAGCGGCAATGAGGCGGCTTGTTCATAAAGCGCAGTCGTGGTTGCGCGCGCTGATCCGCGCGGCGGGGGGCGGCGATGACGAATTCTTGTGCGACACCTGCCAGTACGACCACGGCAGCGTGTGCCGCCGCCCCGAACGGCCGAACGCGACACGGTGCAAGGATTACCGCGGGAAATAGCGCCGTGAAAAAGAATACGACCTCGGCAAAATGAAATCGCGCAAGAACCCATTCGCGCGGGTTCTCTGACGGCAACTGACCGACAAAGCGCAAAAGACCAAACAAAAATAATTTGCCTTCAGCACTTGAGGGCTAAAGCCGGCTGAAAATATATCGAGATGGGCCGAAAACCACCGGCTGAAGCCGGGTATCTGTTTAGCGTTCGAGGATGTCCGTGACTGGCCCTGAAAGGGTCTCACAATCCTGACTCACCGCGGTCATTCCACTGGGAAACCCTTTCAGGGTTACGATGATGAACGGGGACTTAACCCAGGGGTGCGCTTGCTGACCCTGGGCTGTTTGGATTGGGTCAGCCTTTCAGGCTGAGCGCAAAATACGCTAATCACCATTGATTCTCCGACCGTTCCGCATTAAAAATATAACCTCTGTCGTAGTGCCCGATGCTCAACAGTTTGTTCAATAAAAACACGAGGTGATGGTGATGAGGAACTGCATGTGCCCGGCAGCCTGGATTTTCGTCGCGATCGTCGCGCTGGCCGTTCCGGCCCACGCGCGCGTCAAGGCGTGGGAGGGCAAGATCAGCATCCCGACCTATCAGCTCGCTCCGGGCGACCCCAACCCACGCATCCAGGAACTCGACAACACGATCGTTTACCCCTACACGATGCAGGACGAGTTCACGACCCGCTGCCTGCCGCAGGATCACCGCGCCCTCTTCCTCGAAAACGAATACCTCAAGGTCACGATCCTGCCCGACATCAACGGCCGCATCCACTCGGTTTTCGACAAGACGACCGGCCAGGAGATGTTCCACACCAGCGACGTGATCCGCCCGGCGCGCATCGCCCTGCGCGGCGCGTGGATCTTCGGCGGCGTCGGCTGGAACGCCGGTCCACAGGCCCACAGTGTCGTCTCCTACTCCCCGCTCAACAGTTCGATCGAAAATCACCCCGACGGCTCGGCGTCGGTCCTCATCAGCAACACCCGCCAGGACACCCGCCTGCGCTGGCAGGTGCGCGTGACGCTTCACCCCGGCCTCGCCCTCATCGACGAACAGATCCGCATCTTCAATCCGACCGACGGCGTGCACGCCTACTATTTCTGGAACAACACGTCATTCCCCAACAACGACGACTGCACGCGCATTATCTGGCCCGCGACGCTGATCTGCGACCACTACGGCACCAAGTTCAACCGCTGGCCGATCGACAAGGGCATCGACATGAGCCGGCTCAAGAACTACCACGACACGGCCGCGATGTTCGCCTACAAGTGCGTGTTCGATTTCTTCGGCGCCTACAGCTCGAGCCTCGACCGCGGCATCGTGCAGTTCGGCGACCACCGCGTCCTGCCGGGCAAGAAGGCCTGGACGTGGGGCAAATCCGATTACGGCCGGCTGCGCGAGGCCGTCATGGGCCACAAAGACACCGAATACATCGAAATCCAGAGCGGCCCGCTGCCGACACAATCCGACTACGAGTTCCTCGACCCGCACCGCCAGATCGCGTGGCAGGAGTGCTGGTATCCCGTGCACGGCCTCGGCGACGGCTTCGAATTCGCCACGCGCGACGTCGCGATCCAAACCGACCGCCCCGCCGGCGGCGACCTCAATATTCGCATGATCGCCACGTCCGCATTCAAGAAAGCGAACCTGCGCGTTGAGCGCGACGGCAAGACCCTCGCCGAACAAACCACGAACCTCACGCCCAACGAACCGTTGGCGATCAACGTCCCGCAAGCCGCGTCGGCCCCTGTCCGTATCCTCGTCACCGCGAAAGACGGCAGGGTGCTCGCCGACTACAAGTCGCCACTCGAGATTCCCTACGAAGAAGTTCCCAAGCTGGCCGATGCTCCGACCAGCACGACCGCCGAGGGCTCCTACCTCCTCGCGCGGCGTCTCGACAAGAATTCCGACCGCGTCCAGGCCCGCCAGATGTATGAGCGCACGCTCGGGTTCTATCCCAATCACCCGGGCGCCTTGCGCGCGCTCGCCGTGCTCGACATCGAATCGGCCCGCTACGATCAGGCGCTCGAGCGCCTCGCCCGCGTGCTGAAGATCGAGCCCGCCGACGGTCAGGCGCGTTATCTCGCCTCGGTCGCCGAACTCTCCAACGGCAATCTTGAGAAGGCACTCATTCAGGCCTACGAGGCCATTCGCCGCCCCGAAACGCGTTCGCTCGGCTGGGATGTCGCCGGCCGCGCCTACATGCGCCAGGGCCAGGTCAAAAAAGCCGTCGAAGCGTTCCGCTCGGCCGTCGCCGCCGATCCCACCGATCTTCGTGCCCGCGATCACTTGCTCATCGCGCTCATGGCCGATGACGACACGCGCGCCGTTCGCGAGCTCGCCGACGAGATCTGCGCCGACGACGACACGAACCTCATCGCGTGGCTCGCCCAGACCGCCGTCCTGAAAAACAAGCTGCCCAAGCCCTCGCTCGGCGAGCCCGATTTCGAGGCGATCGAAGCCGCCGCCGAGTTCAGCGAGCTCGGCCGCTGCACCGAAGCCGAACATCTGATCACGGCCATCTGCGGCGACAACCCGCAGAATCGGCTCACGCTTTACTGGCTCGCGTGGATTGTGTATGACCACCAGCCCGCGCGCGCACAAAAGCTCCGCGCGAAAGCCGCCGCCGCTACCGATAACGTTTACGCGTCGAATCCGATGGCATACTCCGTCCTGAGCGAGGCTATCAAGGCCAACCCGAATGACGCGCGCGCCAAATGCGACCTCGCCAACCTCCTGGCCGGACTCGGCCGCCTTGATGACGCCGTGGTGCTATGGCAACGCGCCGTCGAGACCGATCCGAAGCAGGCCGTCGCGTGGCGCAATCTCGGCCTCTACGAGTGGAAGACGAAGAAGAACCTCAAGGCCTCCGAGGCCAATTACACGGCCGCCGCGCAGGCCAACCCCGCCGACCAGACCTGCTGGCGCGACCGGGCGTACATCATGATGCAAGATCGCCGCCCGGCCGACGCCCTCGCGCTCCTCAACTCGATGCCGACGTTCGGCGTCAAGATCCGCGACGACATCCAGCTCATCCTCGTGCGCGCCAATCTCGAAACCGGCCGCTATGACGACGCACTGAAGATCCTCGACACAACCCACTTCACCGCCGGCGAGTTCACGTTTGAAACTCACGAACTCTTCGTCGCGGTTCTCATCGCGCGCGGCAAACAGTCGTTTGACCGCGGCGACAACAAGGCCGCCCGCGCCGACTTCGAACGCGCGCTCACCTACCCGCGCAACCTCGGCATCGGCAAGCGCTCCAAGCCCGCCGAGGCGCAGCAGTATTTCTGGCTCGGCAAGGCCCTCCAGAAGCTTGGCAAAACCGAGCAGGCGCGCGAGGCCTGGAAAACCGGCGCCACCCAGGAAGTCGGCCAGCCCGGCTGCGGCAAGGAACAAGCCTCGTTCAAAAAACAATGCGCCGAAGCGCTGAAGACGATCTAATGTAGTGTCTCCGAATTGGAGTCGATTTTGTTTTTGAACCACGAAGTGGTTCGATCCCTAAGCCGGGGGTTGGTTTGGCGAACTTGTTCGACAAACCTACCCCCGGTCGAGTCGCGTTCAATTCGGAACCGATTGATCGGTTCGATAATCACCGAATATTCACCACGCCATAATCTGCGATCAGCGTGGGACACCACACTGGAGCGCTTGCCGATAGTTGTCCGTTCGTGCTCGTGCTCGTGCTCGTGCTCGTAATCGTAATCGAACCAATCATCGAATCGCCAAACTTGGAACCATCTCGATTGGCGCATTGCCGGAAAACTTTTGTCAATCACACTAACTCACCACATCATGACCCCAACATCAAATGCTCAATGAACCTCTCCTCGAAACTACCGACCGAGTTCAACTGAATCACTTCCCACTCCGCGCGCATCGATTCCATTTTCTCGAGCACTTCCCGGTCCATCAGTGCGAGGTATGCACCCGCGAGCGCCGAGTTGCCGATCACCCGCACCTGCTCTTCACGAACGCGGGGAAGCAGCCCGATCGCAATCGCATGCGCGACGTTGAGGTGCATTCCGAACGCCCCCGCCAGATACACCCGCCCAAGATCCGATACGCGAACGCCGGCTTTCTCAAGCAGGATTTCGATTCCCGCCCCGATCGCCGCCTTCGCCTGCTGCAGCAACGCAATATCACGTTCGTGAATCGATAAATTTCCGAACCGCACCGCGCGCCCGTTCTTGTTTTCGATTCGATTCTCCACCGAAATCCCGTGCCATTTTCCCCGATCGAACCGCCCCGTTTCGGTCAGCAGCCCGCAGCTTCTGCCGAGCGCGAGGAAATCCACGTATGCCGATCCGCAAAGGCCCGCGGCGCGATCGGGTGCAACGCCGCCGATCGTCCCGGCCTCCAGAACAAACGGCTCCAGCCCGAATCGAATTTCGCTCACCGCGCCCGTCTGAGCCGGCATGCCGCAGCTCAACCCGCAACCTTCAAACGCCGGACCGGCAGCCGTCGCGCACGCGATCAGTTTTCCCCCGGCCTGCAGCGCGATCTCGCCGTTCGTGCCGATATCGACCAGCAGGCTCGGCGCGGAATCCAGCGCCATCCCCGACGCCGCCACGCCGGCCATGATGTCCGCCCCGATATACGCGGCAATGCCCGGCAACAACTGGATCGGCGTCTCCGGCGCCAGTCCGTCAAACGACATGTTGATATCCGCCGCCCGAAGGCGCTTGCCGGAGATAAACGTGGGCGTAAACGGCGCCACCCCAAGCGGCGTCGGATCCTCGCCGACCAGCAGGTGCAACATCGTCGTGTTCCCGGCGATCGTCCCGCCCGCGATGCTTCCCATGGGTCGCCCGGCGATCCCGCACGCGCGCGCCAGTAACGGCCGGATCGTTTCCTCCACGACCGCGCGGTTCATCTCCGCAAGCCGCGCCGGATCGCGCGCCGCATCGATGCGCGCGAGCACATTGTCGCCGAACCGCAGCTGCCGGTTGAATTCCCCCGTCCTCGAAAGCACTTCGCCGCTGGCAAGGTCCACGAGGACCAGATCGACCGTCGTCGTGCCGACATCGATCGCAAACGCCGTGTGTTTCCCGGCAACAGGGAACAACGGGCGCACCGCATGGGCGACCCCAACATCGAACGCCTCGAATCGTTCCGCTTTTGCGAGTTGTGCGCGCGCCGGGATGTAGATGCTGGCCGCACCGTTCAATTTCGACAGACATGCCTGAACCGTAGCCGGAGCCGATACGATCTCGCCGTAGCGCGTGACGCTTCCCGCGCGCAACTCCAACTCGCAGCCGCGGCACAACCCGCGCCCGCCGCAGCGCGTGTTGATCGCAATCCCATTGGCCGCCAGGATTTCCGCCAGCGACCGATTGTCGCGCTCCACCGCAATCCGCCGGCTGCCGTTCGATTCCAACTCGACGTCAATGTTGATCGTCGCCACAGGCTCGGCGCGCATGATCGATTCGTCGGTTGCATGCGCGAGCCGCATCCCCGGCTGCACGATCTGAAACCGTCCTTCGTCCCAGTTGCCCCAGATCAAGTCGCGCAGCAATTTCGGATCGCCTTGCATGCGTTCGAATCGCCAGCCCAGCCACTGCGCGCACCGCCGCGCATACGCGCATTCCGTCTCCGCATCGTCCGTCCCGAGATCGAGAAAAACCGCCGCCTGATACGCCCGCCACTGTTCGCGTTCGGCCTCGATCAGATCGTCGATCTCTTCCGCGTCGAACTTCGCCGCGTATTCCGACCGCAGCCACGCGAGCCGCTCGGGCCCGGGCACACGGCGTTTCCGATTCCACCCCGGCGTGTAGTAATAGCAATCCGCGCACTGCTTCCTGTGCCGCGCGTAAGCTTCCTTGCTCCCCATGAACAGCGTGATGCAATCGTGCGCGCGTGGTAGGACGAGCGCATGGCGCGACGCGTGCAACCCGACCGTCCCGAGCCCGCACAACCCGTACGCCAGCACGATCGCCTCGATGTCGCCGCGCGCATCGAGCTGGTCCACATGCTCCTGCAGCACGATCCGCATCTGTTCAGGCCGGTCGTGCATGCCCAGCTCGAAGAACCTCGTCTCGACGATATGCCGCGCCCCGCGCGCAAGCAGCTTGATCTCGTTCTCGAGGACCGAGCACGCAAGCACGGCAATGGACGAGGCGTTGTTCTGACTCATCAAACTTATTCGAGCTCGGAAACCGGCATGCTCTCAAGCTTCGGCAGCAGCATCTGGATGCACGCAAGCCCGACCAGATACGCCCCGGCGGCCACGGCGAATGGCGCAAAGTAATTGTTATGCGTCATCTCCAGAATCCGCGACACAAATTGTGAAAAAAACATCCCCGCGATGGCGCCGGCCATCCCGCCGATCCCGATCACCGAGCTGACCGCCTTGCGCGGAACCGTGTCGCTCACAACCGTGAACAGGTTCGCCACGAACCCGCAATGCGCCGCCGCCGCCACCGCCACCAGCGCGACCGACAGCCACAGGTTGTTGATGATCGGCGTCAGGAACACCGGCACCACCGCCAGCGCGCATGCCAGCATCGCCGTCTTCCTCGCCGCGTTGATGCTCCACCTGCGTTTGATCAGCATCGACGACAGCCACCCGCCGCCGATCCCGCCGAGATCCGCGATGACGAAGATCGTGATCAGCGGCGCGCTGCTTTGCGTCAGCGTAACGTGGTAGTGCTTGTTCAGGAAATCGGGGATCCAGAAAATATAAAACCACCAAACCGGCGAGGACACGACCGTGCCGACGACGAACGTCCACGTCTGCGGGTGCTTGAGCAGCACGTGCCACGGGATCTTCACCGCCGGGTCGGGCGGGTCTTTGCGTATATACGCAAGTTCCGCCGCCGAGACTCTCGGGTGTTCGCCGGGCGACCTGTAAAGCACGCGCCAGCAAACGACCCACAAAAGCCCGACCGCGCCAGTGAATACAAACGCCGACTGCCAGCCATATCGATGCTCGAGCCACGGCACGAGCAGCGGGCAGGCCACCGCGCCGATCTGCGCGCCCGAATTGAACAGCCCCGCCGCCAGCGCGCGCTCTTCCTTCGGGAACCATTCGGCGATCGTCTTGATCGCGGCCGGAAAGTTGCCGCCCTCGGCAAGCCCCAGCGTCGCGCGCGCCGTGCAGAACCCGGCCACGCTCCGCGCGAGCCCGTGGCACATCGCCGCCACGCTCCACAGCGTCACCGACAGAAAATATCCGAGCCGCACGCCGATGCGGTCGAACAGCCATCCCGCGCCGACGTAACCCGCCGCGTAGGCGATCTGGAACGCCGTCACGATGTTGCCGTAGTCGATCTGCGTCCAGCCGAGCTTTTCGTCCAGCGTCGGCTTGAGCACGCCGATCACCGCGCGGTCGATGTAATTGATCACCGTCGCGAAGAACAACAGAATCACGATCACCCAGCGGAATCCGAACCGCGGGCGGCGTTCCGTTTGGCCGCCTGAAGTCGCGCGTTGGGGTTCGGCCGTTAATTGGGCTTGGTCTTTGGCGCTCAATAGACACCCTCTTCCCGCGCGGCCTCGATCATGGCGACGACGTTCTCGCGCGGCGTGCCGCGCTCGAGGAAGTCCGATGCCGCGAAGATGAACCGTCCGCCGGGCTTGCCGATCCGCACGATTTCACGCGCCCTTTCGGCGACTTGCGCCGGTGTCGCACGCTTCAGGAAATCGACCTGGTCGAGGTTGCCGAGCAGGCAGATGTCCCTGCCGAGTTTCTCCTTGGCATCGGCCAGCCGGTTGTCCCCGCGCGGCGGCTCGCTCACCGTCTCCCACACCGTCATCCCGAGTTCGCGGTAATTCTCATACAGATTCTTCGCGCACCCGCAGTTGTGATACACGCTGAACTTTCCCCCCGCGTGAATCGCGTCAATCATGCGCTTCTCATACGGCTGCACGAACTGCCTGAAATAATCCGGCCCCGTCGTCGTCCCGCCCGCCATGTGCCCCTGGATGCCGATGCAGTCGATTTCAGTTTCGCCAAGCGCCAGGCAGTGCTCGGCCATCGAGTCGGCCACCGCCCCCATGAGCGCGCGGTATTGATTCTCATCCTCGTACGGCGCGACGTAGAGTTCGTCCATCCCGCGCAGGTCGGCGCAACAATTGAACACGCCAGCGAATCCCCACGGCGCGAGCACGCCGCGCTCTCCGATGATCCCGCGCCACCGCGCCGCGATCTCGCGCATCTCCTCGACGTCTTTCTTTTCCAGCCGCGGCAGATACTTGATGAACGGCTCGACGTCGTCCTCGTCGGCAAGCAGCGAGCGCGTCACCATGAACCGCACGCCCGCCGTTGCCGCGCCGACGTCCGGGCCCGTTTCCTCCTGCACGAGCGTCCGCTCGGGCGTCACGATCTCGAGCGTGCGCCTGATCATCCCGTCGGCTCGCGTCTCGCTGCGGCGCAATTCCCAGTTGGGATAACTGCGCCGGAAGAAATGTGGTGTCTCGAACGCGCGATGCTTCGCCATCAGGTCGAAATCGAGTTCGTTGGCCAGTTCGACCGCGTCAATCACGCGATCGACCGACGCCTTACGCGGGTAATAAAACGAGAGGTATTCCTCCTGCACGAACGGCGAAACCGGCACGCGGTCGGCAATCTGTCCCCGCAGCGTCGTCAGCAGTCGTTCTCGCGAATTCATCGGCGTCCTTGATCCTGTCGGGAAAGAAAATGCTGCCCCACGGAAATTCCTCGTGTTCCGATCATTTCAGGTTGGCTTTGCCCCACTGTCAATGCGATAATGCTAGCCGCGCAGGTCATGAAAGGAAATGCTATCTTGTCGCCAGTGATTTGTTTATGCCCGCTTCAGCGGGCAGAATGGGTTGCCACCGGCTTCAGCCGGTGGTTGGCGGACACTTTTATGATATCGAGCCGGCTTTAGCCGGCTTCTCGTTCAGCGGCTTTAGCCATCAATTACGAAAGCGACCTCATCGCCATGACCGCCTCATCTCCCCCCGTCCCCCGCACGCTCTACCTGCCTCCCCCGGGCCGCCCGCGATGGGTCTGTCCGAAAAGCATGAAGCTCGACCTGCAATACCTCGGCTGGGGCAAGCGCCGCTTCGCGCATAGCCCGATCCCCGTTTCTCTTCACCACGGCTGGGTTTACATCCTTGTCCTCAAGGGCGCGCCCGTCCTGCAACTGGTCTCGAAAACGTTTCGAACCCGCCCCGGCCAGGTCCTGATCATCGGCCCCGACTGCGCGACCGGCTGGACCGCCGAATCAAAAGACATCGCCGAGATGCTGATCTGGGTTTGGGACGGTGCGTCGCAATGCGCCGGCCTCACGCCAAAGTCAAACGGCTTTCAGGCGTTTGCGGCCGACCGCGCGCTCATTCACGCTTTGCGGCAAAACCATGCATTGTGCCGGCGCGAAGTCGAGATGGCTGACGCCCACACGGCCGTCGTGCTCAAGGCCCTGCGCGCGCGCTGCGATGTCGCCCTGGCACGCTCGCTCAAGCCCGCCGCGGCCGCGCCCGAGCCGACCATGCGCCTCGAATTCGCCCTGCGCTGGCTGGCGCAGAACATCGCCGAGCGCCGCCCCGTCGCCGGTCTCTCCGAATACCTTCAGGTCTCGCCGGTCACATTGAACCGCCTCTTCCGGGCGCACCTCAACGAGTCGGTCGCATCCTATTACACGCGCATCCGCATGGAGCGCGCGCGCCAGCTCATGCAAACCGGCGCCACGATCAAAAAGACCGCCTACACGTTCGGCTACCGCCACCCCAACGACTTCAGCCGCGCCTTCAAAAAATTCACCGGCCGCAGCCCGTCAAAGTAGCGATACACCTGCCACAATCAGGTCGTGCTCGTGCTCGTGCTCGTAATCGTAATCGAACCTATTTCCTCAAAATCTCTTCGACCTTTTCCCTGATCGTCCGCTCCCGCCCGGGGACGCTCAGCACGTCGCATTCGCTTCCGAGGATGAACGGGTGGCCCGTCTCGCGCATTTTCCGCAGCAGCTCGTCGCACAGTTGCCGCACCCTGCCCGCGCTTATCAACTCATCCGAATAGAACTGTTTCGTCGGCAAATTTCCATATAAGACCACGTCTTTCGGCACGAGCGCGGCGTCTTCCCACAGCCTACGCGAACTGCCGAGGCTCAGCATCGCCGGATCGAGCCCGCCCAGCCGCCGGACCATGTCGTCCGTCAATTCCCCGCAGTCGTGAAGCATCAGGTCCACGCCGCGTGCCCGCAGCCGATCGCGAATGGCCTCGTTGGTGCGCATCACGTAGCGGTCGAAAATCTCGAAGCTCTCCGCGAGCTGGTTGGGCGAGAAATAGACGTTATTGGCCGCCGGCTCGCAAACAATGATCGCCTTCGCGCCGGCGTCCATCTGCGCGTCGAGATACTTCAGGATCGTCTCGAGCGAGATCTCGAGCAGCCGCTCGACAAGCCCGATCTCCGGTTCTTCATCCGCGCTGCAGCCGTCGCCCGCCAGGAACACCGGCGTGATCGGGTCCGCGATCAGCTTGGTCATCAGCGAGAACGGGCCGATGCCCATCCCGACCGGCACGAGATCGGTCTGCGTCGCGATGTAATGGAGCGCGCCGCACGTCGCCTCCATTCGCCGCGTCAGGTGAAATCCGCCATCCTGCCCGGGAATTTCATCGAAATGGAACGTGTCGATCGCGGCCACGGGCACGCCACGCGCCAGCAGCATCGACTCCTTCTCGAGCGCCAGGTCCATGAGCGGCAACGCCAGTGGCGAACCGTAACGACGCGCCGATTCCTCCACAACACGCCCCAGCCGTTCTCCATCCAGCAGAATTTCCCCGTGGTCTTCGTGCTCGTGCAGCACAAGGTGCGTGCCGATCGGGATTCGCACCCCCGCGGCCGCCAGCCCAAGGTAAAATTGACGGTCCATGTTGTTCTTCCGGATTTTTAATTGGAACTTCCGCGCATGAGTCCAAGCGCCATATCGACCGCGCTGCCGGCATCGGGCGCGTAGCCGTCCGCCCCGATTTCGCGCGCGAATTCCTGCGTCACCGGCGCGCCGCCGATCACCACCCTGGTCTTGGCGCCGGATTCCCGGATCGCGTGAACCGCGTCGCGCATCGCGGGCATCGTCGTCGTCAGCAGCGCCGAAAGCCCCACTACATCGGGCTTGTGTTGCGCGACCGCCTCGACGAACTTCGCCGGCGTCACGTTGACACCCAGGTCGATCACGTCGATGTTCGCGCCCTTCCACATCGTGGCGACGAGGTTTTTGCCGATGTCGTGCAGGTCGCCCTCGACCGTGCCGATCAGCGCGCGGTGTTCCGGCCTCACCCCAGCCGCGACCAGCATCGGCTCGAGCACCTTGAGCGCCTCCTTCATCGAGCGCGCCGCGATCAGCATCTCGGGGACGAAGATCTCGCTCCGTTTGAATCTCTCCCCGATCTCCATCATGCCGGGCACAAGGCGCTTCTCGACGATATCGCCCGCAGCCTCGCCCGCGTCGATGCACTGCTGGACAAGGGCCGGCACATCCCTGCGCCGTCCCGCGATGACTGCCTGTGTGAGTGGGTGATCGATGTTCATCGGCCAGGTTACCTCGCGCAATCTGTTTTGTTTTGAATTGCTGTGCCGACACAAAATCCACGGCACATTTGACCATTGCTATCAGATTTATTGGAACATAACAACCTTCGTGTTTGGCCCCGAGGCATGATGGGAAGATGAGCCGAGACGCAGCGGACTTCAAGATAGGCCGTCATCCTCATTCGTACCATTCCCACTGCCGAGCGGCGTTCAGGTAATCCGCACCGGACAGCGTCCGGCTGTAAAGCACGTCATAATCGCCCGCGCTCGTTCCCCCCAGCGTTTCCTGCGTGTACCAGGTGAAATGCGCGCGCCCGTACTTGTCCACGACCACCCTGGGATCGTAATCCGTAATCGAATCCGCATACCCCGTGGCGTTGGCGAGAATCGGCACGGCGCTCGACGGGAACTTCAGCGGCGGCCGGATATTCACATAACGGATATCGCCATCGGTTCCAGCCGAAATGACTGCGGTATCGACGCTTCGCCAGACGACATGCAGGCCGCCGGCCTTGTCGCCGACCATATACGGCGACATGTCGTAACCGTTGTCGCTTGTCATGTCGCTCAGCAGCGGCTGCGCCTGCGACCACGCTCCGCCGCTATAGCTCGCATGAAACAAATCCTCGTCGTTCCCCGAGCCTTGCAGGTCGATCCACGACGCCCAGACGCAATGCAGCACGCCATCGGGCGTAAAGGCCAGGGTTGGCAACTCGTCGTAGGCGCCGTCGCTCGTCGCGTAATGGTTGACGAATTTTGGATTGGACCACGAACCGCTGCTCCGGTTGGAGTAATGAATGTCGCGATCGATTCCCGCGCCGTTGTAATTCGCGTCCGATTGCCACGCGACGTGCGGCACGCCGAAGCGGTCGAGCGCCAGCGATGGGTTCTTCTCCGTCGAATGCATCGCGGCATACGCCTTGTCGATTGTTTCGACCGCGCCCCAGCCCGATGCCGACCGCTGCGCGTACGAGATATCGCCGTTGGCCGCGGTTGCCGGTTTCGGGGTCGTGGTCCATACGACGTGCACCTTGCTTCCATAAACCGCGACGTGCGGCCAATAATCGCACATGTCCGGCGGATCGGTCAGACCCGTTTTGTTGACCAGTTCCGGCGCCGTCCACCCCGCGCCCGAATTGGTCGTATAAAACACGTCCATGTCGTCGCCGGTCAATCCGCCGATATTGGCCTGGGATGCCCACACGACGTGCAACCTGCCTGAATCGTCGATGGCCAGTTCCGGGTCGAGGTCCGATTGGCTGTCGTTGGTGCCGTTCCCGTTGACCAGGTCCGGGGCGCTCCAGCCGTATGCCCCGAGCGTCGCGTGGAAAATGTCGAGATCGGTTCCATGGGCCGGCGCGCCGATGCCATTGTAATTAGATGCCCAGACCGCGTGCAGGACGCCATCGGGCGCAAACGCAAAGCTTGGAGAGACGTCGCTATCATAGACCGTGTCCGGTGCGCCCCACTGATTGATGTATTGCGGGCGCGTCACCCCGCGCCCGAATCCGAGCGCGTGCAGGATGTCCCAGTCGGTCCCCTTCGTGCCGAACAGGCTGTCGTTGCTCTGCCACGCGCAACTGATAACGTCTTTGGGCGTGCACTTGATATCCGGCAACCAATCGTTGCATCCGGCAGTGTCAAACCACCCGTTCAGGTTGAGCAGATCAACCGGGCTCCAGGCGTTCCCAAAATAGACCGCGTTGGCAGAGTGGTGGATGTCCTGGTCGCTCCCGGTCGCGCCGCCCGTGCTGACCCACGCGCAATGGGCGATCCCTCCCGGCTCATAACAGATTGTGGGATAGAGATCCTCATCCGCCGCCCCGTCGGTTTTGGCGTCGCTGTTGATCAGCCCAGCCTCCCGGCACTGATATTTTCCGAGAGGTCCCGTGATAATAATCGTCGCTGCAAGGATATCCGTGTCGGTCCCCTTGCCGAGCATCGGATCGTTGCTCGACCAGACGATCTGAACCTCCTGCCCGAACGTGGCGATCGCCGGATCCGTGTCCGCCCCCATGTCGGTCTTGGACGAATACGCAACGATGCCGGGCGTCGTCCAGCTTCCGCCCGGCACCAGAATGGATATGACGATGTCCCGATCGGAACCCTTGCCGGCGATCTTCGGCTCGTCACTGCTCCACGCCGCGGCAACGCTTCCATCGGCGACGATTCCCATCGCCACCGGACCCCAGTCCTTGCCGGTATCGGTCGTCGCATTGCCGTTCAGCGGGCGCGCCGTGGTCCAGACCCCGCCGACCCGGATCGAATACATGATGTCACCCTCGGTCCCGGTTTTTCCCGTACCGGTCGTCAGGTCATAAACACTGGCCCACGCCGCCACCACGCTGCCGTCCTTCCTCACGATCAGCCCCGGCCCGGAGTCCTCACCTTTGACGGTGTAGTTGTCGCTGGTCGCATAGCTGTTCACGACCTCGGCCGCGCTCCACGACGAGTTGCCGACTTTTTTCTGCGAATAGAAAATGTCGCCGTCCGTCCCCGTCCCCGCATAATTCGACGCGCCCCGCCAGATGCAGTGCAGCGTCCCGTCCGGGCCCTGCACAAGCTTCGGCGCCTCGTCGTTGCCCGTGTCGTATTTGCCGTAGGAATTCACCAGGATCGGCTTGCTCCAGCCGCTGCCGGCGCTGACCGAGTAATAAATGTCCGCGTCGGTGCCGGCGTCGCCGGTGTAGTTGTCCTGGCTCGCCCACACGGCGTGATACGTGTTGTTGGAATCGATCAGGTGGGATACGAACTGGTCGGCGCCGGAATCGGTCGTGCCGCCCCAATTAAGCACCCCCGGCGGCCAGAACGGCTGCGCGACGGCGTCAAAACCCGCCCCGAAGATCAGGGCCAGAACCCCCAATATGACAAGTCTGCACATGATATTCCTCCCCCGCGAACCGGATCCGGCCCGCGCCGAGACAGCCGTGCAGATTGCATCGAATCATTCGTAGCATTCCCACTGACGCGCGGCGTTCAGGTAATCCGCCCCGAACAGCGTCCTGCTGTAATACACGTCGTAATCGCCCGCGCTCGTCCCCCCCATCGTGTCCGGCGTCTCCCAGATGAAATGCGCGCGCCCGTACTTGTCCACGAGCACGCTGGGATTGTGATCCCCCGATATATCCGCATAGCCGGTGGCGTTGGCCAGGATCGGCGCGGCGCTCGACGGGAACTTCAGCGGCGGCCGGATATTCACATAACGGATATCGCCCTCGGTTCCGGCCGAAATGACTGCGTTGTCCATGCTTTCCCAGACGACGTGCAGGCCGCCGGCCTTGTCGCTGACCATGCAGGCGAAATTATCCCAGCCGGTGTCGCTGGCCATGTCGCTCAGCAAAAGTTGCGCCTGTGACCAATTGCCGCCGCTGGTGCTCGCATGGAACAAATCATAGTCGCCCCCCGAGCCCTGCAGGTTGATCGATGACGCCCAAACGCAATGCAGCATGCCATCGGGGGTAAAAGCCAGGCATGGCGACATGTCAAACGCACCGTCGCTCGTCGCGTAATGATTGACGAATTTCGGGGTTGACCACGTGCCGCTGCTCCGGTTGGAGTAATGAATGTCCACGTCGTTCCCCGCGCCGTTGTAATTGGCATCCGATCGCCACGCCACATGCGGCACGCCATAACGGTCGATCGCCAGCGCCGGGTCCAGCTCCGTCGATTGCATCGCGGCATACGCCTTGTTGACCGTTTCCACCGCGCTCCAGCCCGACGCCGTCCGCTGCGCGTACGAGATATCGGACAGATAGCCGTTGTCCCTGGTATTCGGCTCCGTGGTCCAGACGACGTGCACCTTGCCTCCAAAAACAGCGATCCGGGGGCGAGTATCATCCACCTTGGATGTGTCGGTCAGGCCGGTTTTATTGACCAGTTCCGGCGCCGACCACCCCGCCCCCGAATTTTTAACATAGAACACGTCATAGTCGTCGCCGGTCGTCCCGCCGATGTTGGCCTCGGATGACCATGCGACGTGCAGCGCGCCTGCATCGTCAATTGCTAGCACCGGCTCGGTGTCATTCTTGCTGTCCAAAATGCCGTTCGAGTTGACCAGATCCGGTATGCTCCAGCCTGTTGGCCCGAGCGTCGCATGGAAAATATCGAGGTCCATTCCATGTGTCGGGCCCATGTATTCGTTATTGGATGCCCAGACCGCGTGCAGAACGCCATCCGGGGCAAATGCGAAACTCGGGAAATAATCCACATCGGTGTGGGCATCGGTGCGGGCCAACCAATTGACGTATTGCGGGCGCGTCACACCCCGGCCGCTTCCCAGCGCGTGCAGGATGTCCCAGTCGGTCCCCTTCGTGCCGAACAGGCTGTCGTTGCTCTGCCATGCGCAACTGATAACGTCTTTGGGTGTGCACTTGATATCCGGCAACCAATCGTTGCAGCCGGCCGTGTCAAACCACCCATTCAGGTTGAGCAGTTCGACCGGGCTCCAGGCGCTTCCCCGGACGGTCGCGTTGGTCGAATGGTGGATGTCCTGATCGCTTCCGGTCACGCCCCCCGTGCTGACCCACGCGCAATGGGCAACCCCTCCCGGCTCATAGCAAATCGTGGGATACAGATCCTCGTCCGTCGTGTTGTCGGTCTGGCCGTCGCTGTTGACCAGCCCCGCTGCTCCGTAGAGGTATCCACCCGGAAAGCCTCCTCCAACCACGATCGTCGCCGCGAGAATATCGGTATCGGTTCCCTTGGCAAGCCCCGGGTCGCTGCTCGACCAGGCGATCTGAACCTCCTGGCCGAACGTCGCAAGCGCCGGATTTGCGTCCGGCCCCACATCGGTCTTTGCGTTCGTGCAAACGATGCTGGGCGCGCTCCAGTTCCCCCCCGGCTCCAGGATGGATACGACAATGTCCCGATCGGCGCCTTTGCCCTGGATTTTGCTCGGCTCATCGGTGCTCCATACCGCGACAACGCTTCCATCGGTGACGAGTCCGACCGCCACCGGACCCACGTCCGCGCCGGTGTCGCTCGTCGCATAGCTGTTCAGCGGCCGCGCCGTCGTCCAGACCCCGCCGACCCGGATCGAATACATGATGTCGCCCTCGGTCCCGGTCTTTCCCGAACCGATCGTCAGGTCATAAACACTGGCCCACGCCGCCACCACGCTCCCGTCTTTCCTCACCACAAGCGCCGGCCCGGAGTCTTCACCTTTGACGATGAAGTTATCGCTGGTCGCATAGCTGTTCACGATCTCGGTCGCGCTCCACGACGAGCTGCCGACTTTTTTCTGCGAATAGAAAATGTCGCCGTCCGTCCCCGTCCCCGCATAATTCGACGCGCCCCGCCAGATGCAGTGCAGCGTTCCGTCGGGACCCTGAACCAGCTTCGGCGCCTCATCATTGCCCGTGTCGAATTTGCCGTAGGAATTCACCAGGATCGGCTTGCTCCAACCGCTGCCGGCGCTGACCGAATAATAAATATCCGCGTCGGTCCCCGCGTCGCCGGTGTAATTGTCCTGGCTCGCCCACACGGCGTGATAGGTGTTGTTGGAGTCGATCAGGTGGGATATGAACTGGTCGGCGCCGGAATCGGTCGTGCCGCCCCAATTGAGCACTCCCGGCGGCCAGAACGGCTGCGCGCCGGCATTCAATACCGCGCTGAAGATCAAGGCCAGAAATCCGAGTATGATAAACCTGCACATGATCTCCCTCCCCCGCGGACCGAATCCGATCCGTGACAAGACAGCTGTGCAGCGTGAATCCACAGGTTCATGCGGTCTGCCTGTTGCTTGTATTGAACGTCCAATTATAGCATAGCCGGCTGACATCCGGCCCGTTTGTGTTTACTATGAACTGCGGCGATTTTTGATTCTGCGTTTTGATCGGATTAGCGCTTGATGAACGAGTGGCCCACACCACCCACGTTTCCTCCCCTGCCCCCTCACGAACTGCATGTGTGGCGGGTTTCGCTTTTGCCGCGTGAAGGCCGCGTCGAACACTTGCGTGGATTATTGGACAACGGCGAGCGCATCCGCGCCGACCGCTTCGCGTTCGACCATCTGCGCGCGCGTTACACCATCTCGCACGGGGTCCTGCGCCTGATCCTCGGCAAAACCATTGAGCGCGATCCCGCAACGCTCCAATTCGAAACCGGCGATCGCGGCAAACCCGCGCTCATCGATGGCGGCGACGTCCAATTCAGCCTTTCGCATTCCGGCGAACTGGCCCTCATTGCCGTCACGCGCGGCCGCCGCGTCGGCGTCGATGTCGAATACACCGGCCGAAAAATGCCCGAGCCCGGTTTCGTCGAGCGCTTCTTCTCCAAAGCCGAGATCGCGGCTTACACCGCGCTCCCCCAAGACCAGCGCCTCGATGCGTTTTACGCGGGCTGGACGCGCAAGGAAGCCTACATCAAGGCGCTCGGCGAAGGCCTCGCGCGACCGCTGCACAGCTTCGACGTCAGTCTCGCGCCGAACGACGATCCGCCGGCTCTGCTGTGCGTCCACAACGCGCCCGACGAACCCGCCCGCTGGCAGATGCGATCCCTCAACCCCGGCGAAGACTACGCCGCCGCCGTCATCGCCGAGCATCCCGACTGGACCTTATCTGAATTTTCGTGGCCCGAAACTTGGGAACCGCGCTGATGTGATTGCATTTTAAAAAGCCCGCTTTTAGCGGGCTGAATGGGTTGCCACCGGCTTCAGCCGGTGGTTAGCGGCTTCTTAATTTCAATGAGCCGGCTTCAGCCGGCTTCTCGTAGCCCGGCTTCAGCCATTAAATGGCTCAAAGCTTTTCTCCCAGCGAAATCTCCCCAACCAATTCCTTGAAATACTCCGGCACCGGCGCTTCAAACGTCATCTCTTTCCCGCTATACGGATGCCTGAACGAAATCGACCGCGCGTGCAGCGCGAGCTCTTTGTTCTTGTCTTCCTTCGGCCCGTATTTGCGGTCGCCGACCACCGGATGCCCGATCCCCGCCAGGTGCACGCGAATCTGGTGCTTGCGCCCGGTCAGCAAATCGACCTCCAGCACGCTGTAAATCTTCGTTTCCTTGATGACGCGGTACGCGGTCTTGGCCAGCTTTCCGCGTGACGAATCCGGCGTCGAATAGACGTGATACACGCTGTTCTCGGCCAGGTAGCTCGTAATCAAATCCGATTTCTTCTCGAGCTTGCCGTGCACGACCGTCAGGTATTTCTTGCGGATTTCGCTCCAGTGATCCTGCAGCTGCATTTTCGCCGCTTCGGTTTTGGCGAAAATCAACACGCCCGATGTTCCCTTGTCGATTCGGTGCACGACATACACGCGGTTGGGCGACTTGGCCGCGCCCTTGCGCACGTAATCCATCAGGATGAAATACGCCGTGCGCTCCCTGTCCCGTTCCGTTGCGATCGTCAGAAGTCCCGCCGGCTTGTTCACGACGATGATGTCGCGGTCCTCGTGAAGGATCTCGAGCCCCGCATCCAACACCTTGTCGCCTGGTCTCGCGTGTTTGCGCACGGCAATCCCTCTTATCGCTGCGGCCGCCGGTTGGCGCGGCCGTTGTGCGTGGTGAAAGGCCTGTCGCCGCGCCGCGGCGACTTTCGCGGAATCGCAACCGGCAGCGCCCTCGGACTCCTGTAAAGCGCGGCCGTCGCGGTGCAGTGGAATTCGTGATCCTCTTCGGCGGTCATCTCGCACCGCGTCAGCTTCTCGATCCCGCGCAACATTCCTACCTCATCCGCACAGCAAAACGAAAGCGCAATGCCATCGGCGCCCGCGCGGGCCGTCCGCCCGATCCGGTGCACGTAGCTCTCCGGTTCGTTCGGCAGCTCGAAATTGATCACGTGCGAAATGCCCTCGACGTCGATCCCGCGCGCAACCACGTCCGTCGCGACGAGCACGCGGATCTTCCCGTGGCTGAACGCGCTCAGCGCGCGCTGCCGCGCGTTCTGGCTCTTGTCGCCATGGATTGCGTCGGCCGCAACGCCTTCCTGCACGAGCTGCTTCATCACGCGATCCGCACGGTGCTTCGTGCGCGTGAACACCAGCGCGCGCCGGATGTTTTTCCGCTTGATGATCCCCGTCAACAGGTCGCGCTTGTTGTCCTGGCCCACGAAAAACACGTGCTGGTCGATCTTGCGCGAGACCGACGCCGGCGGCGTGATCGCCACCGTCACCGGGTCGCGCAGCATGTCCGACGCAAGCCTGCTGATTTCCGTCGAGAGCGTCGCCGAGAAAAACATCGTCTGGCGCTCCGCCGGCACGCGCTCGAGGATCTTGCGCACGTCGTTGATGAACCCCATGTCGAGCATGCGGTCGGCCTCGTCGAGCACGAGCATTTCAATCTTGTCGAGCCGCACGTAGCCCTGGCTCATGAGATCGAGCAACCGCCCCGGCGTCGCGACCAGGATTTCCGGCCGTTTTTGCAGCGCCCGCACCTGCGGCCCCTGCGCGACGCCGCCGAGGATCACGGCCGAGCCGATTTTCAAATACTTCCCATACGCGTGCAGGCAACCGTCGATCTGCAGCGCGAGCTCGCGCGTCGGCGTCAGAATCAGCGCGCGGATCGAATGATTGTCGGGCGCCGGCCGCTCGGCCAGCAAATGAAGCAGCGGCAGCGCAAACGCCGCCGTCTTGCCCGTCCCCGTCTGCGCGGTTGCAAGCAGATCGCGCCCCGCCAGAAGCTCCGGGATCGCGCGCGCCTGCACCGGCGTCGGCTGTGTGTAGCCTTCCTCCTTGACCGCGCGAAGAATGCGCGGACTAAGCGAAAACTCATCAAACTGTTCGTAATTCATTCAGAATTCCTGTCTTGTGGTGCCCGAGATAAGCTGCGGCTTGCTCTCGGTGATCCTCACAAAACAGGCGCCGAGAAATGGACGCGATTGGTCTTAAAGGGCGTATCCGGCAGCCGTCATACACGGCCGCACTCAGGCCATACCCTACCAGATCAGCGAATCATAAGATAGAAGAACTTCATCAGCGCCCAGGGTCACAGCGTCATCTTGTGCTTCCAGCGCCCCACCGGGGCGCCCGCAAGTAGCCCCCGGCGAAGCAAAGCGCCGCCGGGGGTTAGCGGTTCGTGAAAATCACGCGCCCCACCGGGGCGCCCGCACCTGCCATCGCAATTCAATCAAACAAATATTTTTCCTCAAACTCCACGCCGTTCTTCCTCAAGAAATCAATATATTCTTCTTTGAATGATTTCTTCTGATGATGCAGTGCCTGGTTGCGGATGTATGCCATCACACGCGGAACCATCGAATGGCTGACTGTGAAAATTCCGCCCCCGGATTGCCAGTAAAAATCCTTATGCCCGTTAAACGTTTTATGTATCCATTTCGTCGAATCCGATTTCATCTCCCGAACGAGATCCTTGATTGCATCGGTATTCCACCGAACGAGCATATGCACATGATCATTGATCCCGCCGATTTCATATAAAACGCCTCGATGATTACGGATGATGCCGCCCAGGTATTCGTATAAGCGCGGCTGGATCTCGGCCGTGATAACCGGCTGCCGGTTTTTGGGTCCAAAAATAATGTGATACAAAATGTTCGTGTATGTGTCGGCCATGGCAATGAATTTTATCCTTTCGATCTGGATCGCGTGCGCCCCTCCGGGGCGCATTTTTTCTCGCCCCCTTACCCCCGGCGGCGTTGCGCTTCGCCGGGGGCTACTCGCTCTCGCCCCGCCGGGGCGTTTTGTCCGTCATTCCCCCAGAACGCGTGCGACGTGCCGCGCGAACGTCCTTTGGCTGATCTTGAGGCGGCCTTCGGCGATGAGGGCGCGCCAGGCGGCCGAGAGATTCCAGCCCGGCGAGCTCGCAAAACGGTATTGATCGAGATATTTTTTGAGCCGCGCGGGGTCGGCAAGGATCTCCTCGCCTCCCGTGCGCGATATTTTATCGCGCGCCGGAGTCAGGCGGTGTTCGAGCTCATTGATCAGCCGGCCCAATAAATGTTCGCGCTCTTCCGGCGCCTCGGCCGGCGGTTCCGGCTCGGCGGCTTCCTGCGCGAGATCGCCGAAATGCCCCGGGCGCAGCATCTGTTCGCCGTCATCGATGCAGCGCAAAAACGCCGTCTCCACCGCGGTGATCAGCTCGCGCGTGTTGCCGTTCCAGCGGCAACGCATGAGCAGCGCGCGCGTCTCGTCACTCAGCCACGGCGCCGCGACGCCGTGCGCGCGCGCAAGACGCTCGAGATGGATCATCGCGAGCGCAATGATGTCAGCCTGGCGCTCGCGCAGCGGCGGAATGCAGATGTGGACCGCCGCCAGCCGGTAATACAGGTCGCGCCGGAACCGGCCGGCCGCGATCTCCGCCGTGAGGTCGCGGTTGGTCGCCGCGATGATCCGCGCGCGCACGCGCCGCACCTTCGACTCGCCGACGCGCTGGAAGCGGCCCGTGTCCAGGAATACGAGCAGCTTGGCCTGCATCGGCATCGGCAGCTCGCCGATTTCGTTCAGGAACAACGTGCCGTCGTGCGCCTCCTCGATGCGGCCGGGCTTGTCGCGGATCGCGCTCGTGAACGCGCCGCGCGCGTGTCCGAACAACTCCGACTCCCACAGCTCGGGCTGGATCGCCGGGCAATCGATGACGACGAATTCGCCGCCGGCGTGGCTGCCGATCCTGTGCGCCCAGTGCGCGAGGTGATCCTTGCCGACGCCGGTCTCGCCCGTGAGCAGCAGGTTGCGGTCGCGGCTCGAGCGGATGCGCGTCATCACGTCCTGCATGGTCGGGCTGACGCCGACCGGGTGCGCGAGGTCGTCGATCCGCCACGTCGAAGCCGCGGGCTGTTGCGAAACATCCTGGCGCGCGCGCCCAGGCGGCCAGATCCCGCCGGCAACAATCAGGTCCGCCGCCGCCCACGCGAACATCTGCGCGATCTGGATCGAGTCGGCACAGAACGACGGCAATCCCGGCCGGCGGTTCAGCATGCTCATCACGCCAATGCGCCGCCCCTGCGCGATCAACGGGCACGTCAACAACTGCCGCGTCTTGCTGTGCAGCAGCCGATCGACGCGCGGGCTGTGGCGCTGGTGGTCGGGCGCGTTCTCGAGGCTGAACGGGCGGCCCGTCTCGAGGCAGAACCCCGCGACGCCTTCGCCCGGCGCAAGCCGGAATCCCTTGAGCCGGATGTGCGCGTTGTCGAGCGCGAGCAGGCACGCGACGTCGCCGTCGTTCTGCACGAGCCAGACCGAGCCGCCTTCGCAGCCGAGCAGCTCGGCGCAGCGCGCAAGCAGCCGCCTCAGGCGTTCGACCGCTTGGCCGCGCCCCGACGGCGGCGCCTGTTCGCGCAGGGTTTCGATGAATAACGTGGCGGCGAGCCGTTCTTCGTTCATCACAGCCATCCTTTTTGCCAGAAAAAGACTTTTGGACAACTATGCCGTCAATATTTCCACTGCTGGCAAAAAAAGCAAATGAAAGTTTCCCCCTCGCGGCGGCTGATGTGTGCGGCCTGAGTCGATGACGATTGGGGTAATGCGCGCAAACACCGGCGAGATTCGTTGCGGCACGCAACTTGCATAAACATTCCCCGGACGATGAAAACCCGTGCGGCGGCGCGGCGAATCGCGAAGAGCCAACACAAACCCCACCCACCTTAAAGCTCGATCGATCGCCAAACCGCTGCACGGGTTCTCGTCCACCGGAGGTGATTCCATGGGACGGATGCCCAAAAACCGCGCGGCCATTGATGCACTGGCCGAGGCGATGATGGCCGGCCTCCTCGCCAACCGCGAGCTTTTCCCGGCCGATCTCTTCAATCCCGAGCCGCTTGTCATCCTGATCGGCAAAAGCCGCACAATGGCGCTGCGCCGGCGCGAACTGAAACTCGCGCTGCAACGGCTCGACGACGAGGAAAAACATCTTCACGCGCGCAAAGTCCAGCTCATGCGCCAGCTCATGCGATCGGCCCGATCGTTCTGCAAAGGCGATCCCGCGCGCCTCGCGCTGATCGGCCTCGACGCCCACCCCCGGCTGCACTCTCCGCAAAATGGACAAACATGCGCCGCGGAGGCATAATGCTGCAGACTTAAGCCGTAACAAACAGCTTTCTGCCTGTGGTTGCCGTTCCGGTTTTCAAAATCATCCCGGGAGGACGCTTCAATGCGGACTACACGAATGCAAATGCGTTCATGGGCGATGCTGTCGGCGTTGATTCAAGTTTCTCTTGCAGTGTCGATCGCGGCGTTCACGACTACCTCCGCGCATGGCGCATGGGAACGCATCGACGAAGGCCACATCAACGGGCAGATTGCGCAGGCATTCAATGGCGGCATGTCGATTTCCAAGCCGTTTCTGGTCGATTACGATCATGACGGCGACCTGGACCTGTTCGTTGGACGTCACAATGGATCCATCCGATTTTATCGAAACGACGGCACGCCGAACCGCGCTTCGTTCACGCTTGCCGATGACCAGTTCCTTGGCATTATCGGCTCATTCAGCGGATCCCAGTTCGGGTCCCACAATTGCCCCGCGTTGGCCGATATCGACGGCGACGGCGACCTCGACCTGATTTATGGCGAATACACCGGCACGCTCCAGTTTTACCGAAACGACGGCAGCCCGACAGCGCCCGTTTATGTTCAGAGCACCCAGTATTTTGGTTCCATCAGCGTAACCGATTTTTCGCAGCCGGTCTTTTGCGACATCGACGGCGATCAGGATCTCGATCTCTTCGTGGGGTATGGTGTTTATCCCGGAGGGCAATCGGGCGGGATCGCATTCTATCGCAACACCGGCACCGCGACGGCGCCCAATTTTGTCCAGGACCCTACGATCGCCATCCCGACAACGGGCGCGGATCTGCATCCGACGTTTGTTGATATCGACGGCGACGGCGATCTGGACTGTTTTGTCGGCGCATACGGCGGCTCGCTGAACTTTTATCGCAACACCGGGTCAAGAACGGCGCCGGTCTTTGTTTCTGAGACCAGCCCGTTGCCTGCTTTCGCGGCTGATCGTTGGATTTCGCCCACGTTCGAGGATCTGGATCACGACGGCGACATGGATTGCTTTGTCGGCGGCATGTGCGGAAGCATTTTGTATTTCGAGAACAAGGGAACTTCATCCGCGCCGGCTTTTGCCGAGCCGACGCTCGACCTGCCCGGTATCAGCTTCGCGCTTGAAGTCGGCGGTTGGGGTTGGGAGCGTGGCAGCGACAGCGCCCCGGCGCTTGTCGATATCGATGGTGATGGAGATCTGGATCTATTCGCCGGCCATGCCTCTCCCGGCCAGATCTCGTTTTATCGCAACGACGGCAGCCCGCAAAACGCGGCGTTCACGTTTGTCACCGACGAATTCGCCGGCATCCATTTCACTTCAAATGCCGTGGACTCCAATTTCGTGCTGAGCCGGCCGTGCTTCGGCGACATCGACGCCGACGGCGACCTGGATCTGTTCATCGGCAAGGCCGACGGCCACATCATGTTCTATCGCAATGATGGCGCATTAACGTTCTCGCTTGTCAGTGAACAGTATCTGGATGTTCCGGGCAAAGACGGCAACGGCCGCGCGGTCTGTTCGCCAACCCTGGTCGATTACGACGGCGACGGCGACCTCGATTTTGTCGTCGGCAAGCTTGTCGGGATGCCAAGTCCCGGACCGATCTACCTGTTCCGCAATCACGGCACGGCAACATCGCCATCTTTTTCCGGTTACGAGGATACCGGCGTTACGATCCCCACCGGTTCATTCCCCAAGCCGGCGTTTTGCGACATCGACCGCGACGGAGACATGGACCTGTTCGTCGGCGTCGGTCAGGCCACGTCGGGCGTCGATCGGATCATGTTCTATCGCAATACCGGATCGGCCACGTCGCCTGCATATACCCTTGAGGACGACCAGTATGCTTCAAACGAAGCAAACTATAACTGGCCCTCGCCGGAGTTCGGCGACCTGAACGGCGACGGCGATCCGGACCTGCTCGTCGGTTACGTGGAGGGCGGCCTCAATTTCTACCAGAACACGGCGCCGCACCTGCTCGTGCGTCCGGCATCGGTCACACTTGTTTCGGGCCAGTCGATTGATTTTGAAACGACCGGCACGATTTCGGGACTGGTGACATGGCATTTTGTGGACAACCGAAGCTCGGGCACGCTGAATACGATGACAGGCCAATATTCCGCAGGCGCCGCCAATCACGTGATCGATTCGATCGAGGCGCGCGATTCGAGCGGGACGCTGGGGCGGGCTTATGTGAACGTGATTTCGGCGGGCCAGCTTGCAGCGTCGGGGAAGGCGGTCGTGATGGCGGGGCGCAAGGCCGGTGACACGCTGTGGCCGGCGACCAACTCCCTGGCGCACTCGATCTACCGCACGCTCCTGTATCGCGGCTTCTCCAAGGCCAATATTCATTACCTCAACCCCATCGCGGCGCAGGATGTCGATGGCGACGGCGACGCGGGCAACGACATCGCGGCCCCATCGTCACTCGCCAATTTTGAATCGGCGATGAACACGTTCGCGCCCGGCAGCCCCAACCTGCTCGTGTACCTGATCGATCACGGCGACGCGCTCAACGACGGCACGCTCGGCTTCGTGCGCTGCAACGAAACCGACGTGCTCTACGCGAGCCAGCTCAAGACCATGCTCGACGACCTGCAAGCCAACCACGGCGTCACCACCGTCACGCTCGTCGTCGATTGCTGCCGGTCGGGCTCGTTCCTGCGAACCGTTTCAGGCGCGCCGGCCGGCAAGGCGCGCGTCGTCATCACATCGGCCGGGGCCAGCCAGCCTGCGTTTTTCTCCGCGGGCGGCCTCATCTCGTTCACCAACAGCATGGTCACGAGCATTTACTCGGGGCTGCCGCTCGGCCAGGCGTTCCGGCTCGCGGCCGGCGCGATGGACCGCTACCAACAGCCGGCGCTCGACGACACCGGCGACGGCATCTACAACCGCGACGAAGACCTGGCGATCGCCGACCGCATGACCATCGGCGCGACATTCATCGCCGGCGCCGACCGGCCGCAGATCGGAACCATCTCGCCGAACCAGACGCTCACGAGCGGCACGCAATCGGCCACGATCTGGGCCGCCGACGTCAGCTCGGCGTATCCGATCGAGCGCGTGTGGGCAACGATCGCCGCGCCCAATTTCATCCCGCAATCGCAGGCCGATCCGGGCCAGCCTGTCACCGGGCTTCCCACGCTCGAACTCGCATGGAACAGCGGCAACAACCGCTACGAGACGACGACCAACGCGCTCGCCGAGCTCGGCGCATACACGGTCAACCTTTACGCGCAGGACATCTGGGGCGGCGTGTCGTATCCCAAGCAGACCTACATCAACCAGACCGCCTCGGACGAGCGGATGATCATCGTCTGCGGCGACGGAGCGTATGACTCGAACTCGCCGTGGGCCAACAGCAGCTATCTCGCGGGCGAGGTGTATCAGACGGCGCTCGCGCGCTGGTTCACGCCCGAGCGCGTCGCGTACTTGAGCAGCGCGACCGGACCGGGCGTCGATCAGCCGCCGACGAAGGCGAATCTGCAATCGGCGATCGCGGCGGCGGGCTCAGCGAAGCTCACGATCTATCTCGTCGGGTGCGGCAATGTGGCCGCCTTCGACATCGACGGCGACGGTGCCGACGCCGACGATCTCCCGCCGGCCGAGCTCAAGGGCTGGCTTGACGGCCTACAGTCGGGCGGCTCGATATCGGTCACCGTCGTGCTCGACTTCAACCAGTCCGGCGCGTGGCTCGGCGGGCTCATCGCGCCGGCCGGCAGGCAACGCGTCGTGATCGCGTCGTGCGGCGCGGGCGAGGCCTCGTGGTGCGAGGAGGGCGGCATGCTCTCGTTCTCGCAGTGGTTCTTCAACAAGCTGTTCAACGGCGTCAACCTGCGCGACGCGTTCGCGAGCGCGCGCTCGGCGATGCGCACCATGTCGTTCGAGGCCCAGAACGCCCAGATCGACGACGACGGCTCGGGGACTTCGGACTGGCGCGACGGCGCGCTTGCCTCGGCGATGTATCTCGGCGCGGCGTTCGTGACCGGCGGCGATCCGCCCACGATCGGCGACTTCGCGCGGTTCGCGTTCGTGACGTCGAATACGGGCCTCCTGTGGGCCAGCGGCGTTCACGCCGGCGCGGGCATCAGCGAAGTCTTCGCCTACGTCATCCGCCCCGGCTCCACGCCCGTCCAGGACCGCATGGAGAAGGTCGGCCTGGCTTACAACAGTTCCACGAGCCGCTGGGAAGCGACTTACACCAACTTCGACCCGAGCGGCTTGAACACCGTGATTTATTACGCACGCGACAATGAGGGGAACCTCTCCGAGCCGCAGTCGCTGCTCGTTGACCCCGGCCTGATCTGGGTGAATTTCAGCCAGACCGGCGCCGAATACGGGACGCAGGCGAATCCGTTCAACACGCTCGTCGAAGGCGTGTGGGCGGTGAACTCGGGCGGGACGGTGCGGATTTTCAGCGGCTCGGCCGCCGGCGCGATCCGGATCACCAAGCCGACGCGCGTCGAATCGCACGGCGGAACGGCCACGATCGGGCGATGAGTGAACAAATGAGCGAATCATCCGCGGCTCGCCATGTGGCGGTTAAATTCCTCATGGACAAACCTGTTGCCGAATATCATCATTCCCGAATTGATTTAGATGTAAATAAATGACGAGGAAGTGCGCATTATGTGCCGACCGCTGCTGCTCTGCCTTCTTGTCGCGTTCTGTTCTCAGATCACAGCCCTGTGCGCGGGGCCTGACCGTGCGCCCAGAGCCGACGGACAGATACTCGTGCGGTATCGGCCCGGGATCCTGTCCGCCACAGACCAAAAGAAAAGCAAACCCGATTCGATCGGCGCGCTTGAAAAGAAATTCGGCCTCAAGAAAACGCGCCGGCTCGGATTCGATTCGGCCGGCCGAATCGGCTCGAAACAAAATGAAGTGGCGCTTAGGAATCCGAATCGCGCAACGCGCAGGCTCGTGCAATCGATCGAGGTCGTCGAGTTCGGGAGCGGCGCGGATTTGAACGAAATCATTAAGGAATACCGCAAGAACCCGCTGGTCGTGAGCGCCGAGCCCAACTACACGTATCGGATGGCGCTCACGCCGACCGATCCATATTACAGCGCCAACCAGTCCGACGATTTCGGCTACGTCGGGCTGCCCGCGGCGTGGAATGTTCAAACAGGATCGCCGTCGATCATCGTCGCGGTGATCGATTCGGGCTGCGACATCCTGCACGAGGACCTGGCGGCGGCCGTTTCAGCCGCGCATTGGGACTTTGTCGATGACCACGCCGATGTAACCGACGACCAGGGCCACGGCACGCGCGTCTGCTCGATCATCGGCGCGCAAGGCAACAACGGCAAGGGCATGGCCGGCGCGGCGTATGGCGTCACGATCCTGCCGCTGGACGTCGTCGCGGCTGACGGCACGATTTCGAATGCCGACGTGATCGAGGCGCTCGACTACGCGGTCGCCCAGGGCGCATCGGTGATCAACATGAGTTTCGCCGCGACGGGCCGATCGGACCTGCTGGCCTCGGCGATCGCCACGGCGTCGCAGTCGGCGGTGCTCGTGGCTGGCGTCGGCAACGATGGCCGCAACGACCGGCCAATGTATCCGGCCGCCTATGACGGCGTGATCGGCGTGGCGGCATGCGTCGATGGCGCTTCGACCCGCGCGGATTTCTCCAATTACAACGGCCCGACGGTGACGATGTGCGACCTGGCCGCCCCCGGCGTGACGGTCTTCGGCGCAACCCCCGGCAACCAGTACGACGGCGTTTACGCCAGCGGCACGAGCTTCGCCACCCCCATCGTCTCCGCCGCCGCGGCCTTACTTATGTCGCAAAATCCTGGTATGTCACCCGGAGCAATTGCACAGCATCTACAATCCACGGCAAATCCTTCGGCAAGGAGCTACACGAACCATGGATTGCTCGCAGTCGATAACGCGCTCAATACACCGATGAGGCCATTATTACGTGTAGCGAAGATCATTGTGGACGATCGCCCGGCCTATTCAGCTAGCAACAATGGAGACGGCACACTTGATAAAGGAGAAACGGTACGTCTGGCAATCAAGCTTGCCAATGACGGCGCAGATTGCAACGCAACCACGGCCACGCTCACAACGACCGATACGCTTGTCACGATTGCGGATACGACAGGGGCATGGGGTTCGATCGCTTACGACGCGGAGACGACGGGGACGAACGATTTCTTAAACATCGGCATCAGTGCCGTAGCGCTCGCCCACGACGTATATTTCAGCCTGGCGACATCGGTGGTCTGTACAAATGGAACTGTCTTCGCCCAGGATATCTCATTCAGCTTGCCGGTCACAAATACCCATACTCCGCCGACAATTATCATGGAGGACTCCATCTGGACCAGCGATACGACCTATATTGTCAATCAAAATACAATTATCTTTAACAGTGCGAAGCTCACAATCCAACCCGGAACAATGATCAAATTTGGTTTATCCGGCGGGTTGGAAGTTCGGGGATCGATCGATGCAAATGGAACCGCCCAGAATCCAATAACGCTAACCTCGATCACGATGAAACCAAGCGGTGGCTTTGATCCTTATGTCAGCATTTCTGTGGGCGATCGTCCATATTGGGTCGTTGTCGCCGACGCCGATAGCGACGGTGACAACGACATTCTTTCTGCGAATGTATGGTCAAACACGATTTCGGTATTCCGCTGGAATGAGACGTCGTTTGATACCGAAATTCAGCTACCATGCGTGGGCTGGCCGTCCTGCGTTGCCGTTGGCGATGCAGACGATGACGGCGACAATGATATCGTCGTCTCGACCGCCTTTATAAACCAGGTATCATTGATACGATGGAATGGTACCGGATATGATCCGGAAACCCGCATTGCGGCCGGAGACCAGACAGAGTGTGTGTTCTTGGGAGACGCCGACAACGATGGCGATAATGATATCGTAACGGCGAACCATGGTTCGAACGATGTGTCGATCATTCGATGGAACGGTACAGGCTTTGATGCGCATGTACGACTTGTGGCAGGCTCAGGGCCATTTTCTGTTGTCGTTGCCGATGCCGACAATGACGGCGACAACGATATTGTTGTATCAAACCGATATTCAAACGACGTGTCATTGATTCGTTGGAACGGAAGCGGTTTTGATCCGGATGTAAGATTTGCTACGGGTGAAGGCTCTCAACCAGTTTCCGTGGCTGTTGCTGATGTAGATCATGATGGTGATAATGACATCGTCACAGCGAATCGCAATACTAACGACCTGACATTATTACGATGGAATGGCACTGAATTTGATTCCGGGCTTCATCTAGCCGCGGGCGGCGGACCGAATTCCGTCGCGATTACCGACATTGATCAGGACGGCATTACCGACATCCTGGCATCTAACCTGACAACTAACGATGTCTCATTTTTGCGCGGAAACGGCACATCCTATAATTTAGCAATAAGCATTCCAACCGGGCCGTGTCCGGATTGTTTAAACGCTGGGGACGCAAACAATGATGGCGTTAATGAAATTCTAACAACAAGCAGAGATTATGACAGCGTCTCGATTATAAAATTTAACGATTCGCTGGGTAGGGATTCCGCCTACAAACCATCATGGATTCGCGATACCACAACCCATGCCGTGTTTTCCCATTGCATATTCCAGTTTGCCCCTGTTCTTGACGAATGCGCTATTACATCCTTCAGCGATTGCGTCTTCGACCGGACCGGTGGCTGCAGCCTGTCTTCAATCAATGGTACCAATCCGATCATTCGTTGCACGGTGACCGGGAATGGCGGTGGCGATGGGATTCAGGCTGGCAGTAAAGCATTGATCAGTTGCATGGCCGCGGGAAACGACGGGAGCGGATTAGTTGGCGGATCGGCTACTGGATGTTCAGCCACAAATAATGCTGGCAAAGGAATTCATGTGGCAGGCGATGCAACACAGTGCATAGCTAAAGAAAATGGCGATGTCGGAATTGATGCAAGCGGACAAGTTAACAGTAGCACGGCGGTGGATAACGATGGCGCCGGGATCAGTGCCACGGGACAAGTTTCGAAGTCGACCTCATCAAATAACGGTGAGGCAGGAATCCGATCCGCCAATTCAGTTAATGAATGTAATTCACGATTTAATGTTTTCGGTATCATCTGCAATGGAGATATTACCTCCTCGACCGCTGCAAACAACAGTGGGATTGGCCTGCAGAGCGGCGGCATCATCACCAACGCGACGGCAACTGATAATGGCGGCGCTGGGGCCGTGGCGAACAATATCACAGATACCTACCTTGCCAACAATGGAGCAGGCCTGTCGCTTTCTGGGACGGCGACGCGGGCATATATCGCCGGTAACACAGGCGATGGTGTGCTTGGAGGAAATGTCGCAACCAGCGCAGTCATTGGCAATAGTGGTGACGGGATCAAAAATTCTTCATCAGTAAATGGTAGCTGGGCCATCAACAATCAGGGCGACGGAATCGATGGTGCGGGGAGCGTCATGCGAACAACGGTAAAATTCAACCAAGGCGCAGGGATTCGGGGAACATCCTCCAGCCCATGGACAACAATTACCGATTCGATTATCCGGGAGAATGCAAGCCATGGCTCCATTGCAACGGGGGCAATTTGCGGCTCGATACTGGAAGGCAACGATACTGCTGCCACCGGTTCGAAATACGATTACTACGAGTCTCGCGGCAGTTCATTAATTACTCAGGTTAATGTTGGCGGGAATTGGTGGGGCGTCGCAACAACAGCCGAGATGAGCGCAGATCCTTATCCCGGTTACATCACCCGCATTTACGATTTCTTCGATGATACAAACCTCACAGCAGCGAATTACTCGAACTATTTATTAGGGGAGCCGCAGGGCAACATTGGCGCCGATGCCAGCACACCGGCCTTCCTGCTTTCAGTTTCGCCAAACACGGCTAATACGGTCAATGCTGGCCGAGTCACGTTCACGCTCACGTTCAGCGAACACATGAACACATCCATCCAGCCGACGGTCACGTTTGATCTTGGCGCGCCTTACACCAAGAATGTCGTCGTTGCCGATCCGGGGTGGGTCGATTCAACCACTTGGCGGGGCAGCTTTGCGGTCGATGTCAATACCGGCGACGGCACGCACACCATCCGCGTATCGGGCGCTCGGTCCGCCGACGGCTTCGACATCCCCGACGACACAACGCACAAGTTCACGGTCGATACGAGCGGCGGGACGATCGCCAACAACGGCATCGCGACGATCCTGGGCTCGACGCAGGTATCGATTCAGTGGGACAGCGCGGGGGCGACGCTCGGCGGCCTGTGCGCAATGACCATCACGCCCACGGCCGGCTTCAACGTGCTGCGCTCGACGACTGGCGCGCCCGGCAGCTACCGCCAGATCAACGCCTCGCTCATCCCCAACTCCGGCGGGCCGAAAACGACGTATCTCGACTCGACGCTCACGGCCGGAACGCAGTATTACTGGCTCGTCTATCGCGTCGATACAAGCGGCAACAGCGAGGTGTGGAGCGGCCCGCTCTCCAACACGATCGCCGAGGTGGACGTGAAGGACGGCTCCACGCAAATCCCCGACGGCGGCGGCCCGGTCAACGTCGGCGCGGCGATGCAAGGCGGCGCTGCGGTGACGAAAACGTTCACTGTCTATAACTACGGCTACGCGACGCTCTCGACGTCGAACCTGTCGGTCGGCGCGCCGTTCACGATCACCGAGGGCCTCGCGGCGACGATTCCGGCGGGCGGCTCGGACTCGTTCACGGTTTCGCTGCCGACATCGACGGCCGGCGCGTTCAGCGCCGCGGTCTCGTTCACAACCAGCGATGCCGACGAGAACCCGTACAACTTCACGATCACGGGCCGCATCGAGGCGGTCGATGCGGGCCTCGTCTGGGTGAAGTTCAATTACAGCGGAGCCGAATTCGGAACGCAATCGTTCCCGTTCAACACGCTGCCCGAGGGCGTCGCCGCCGCGAATACCGGAGGCACGGTGCGCGTCTATGCCGGCTCGACGCCCGGCTCATTCCGCATCACGAAGCGGTCGCGGCTCGAGTCCTACGGCGGCATCGCCCACATCGGCCGCGCGGCCGGCCTCAACTCGGGCTCAGAGGATCAGGACGGCGCGACACCCAACGGCACAACAATCCGCCGCCGCACCGCCACGCGGAACTGGGTGCTGTATCGATGAAACCATGGACGATTCTGATGAATTTGTTATAAAATTTCACCCGCAACCAAGGCGATACGAGAGAAGGGTTTGAACCATGAGCCAGGTAGTCTGTCCTGTATGCGGAGAACCGCTCAAGTCCGCCGTGGCGGGCTCGTGCGCCGAGTGCGGGGCATTATTGACAGACGAGATTCTGCAGAATGCGCGCGCCGCCGCGGCCCAGATCCCGAAGCCGCAGCCTGCCGAGCCGGCTCCCGAGCCGACCGAAACCGAGGAGCTCATCGAAGCCTTCCGCGCACAGTTCGAACGCCACCAGATTTACCTGCCGCGCTCGTGGACGAAACGGCTTGAGCGCCTTGCCGCCGAGGCCGAAACCAGCCGCCGCCAGGCGATGGTCTTCTTCGTCGATTTGCGCGGCTACACGGCGCTCGCCCAGAAACTCAGCGAAAAACAGCTCGACTCGCTGCTCCAGTGGTTCTATGGCCTCTGCACGCGCCACGTGGAACGCCACGGCGGATTCGTCATCCAGCTCGTGGGCGACGCCGTGTTTGCGGCGTTCGGCGCACCGTGGGCGTTCGAGCGCGACGCCGAGTCCGGCCTGCGCGCGGTCCTGGAAATTCGCGACGAGGTGCGAGCCAAGGGCAACTTCGAGGGCTATCCGCTTGCCGTCCGCGCCGGTGCGGACTGCGGCACGGTCAACGTGCGCCTCGACACGATTCACGGTCAGCGCCGGCCCGATCTTGTCGGCTCAACGGTGAACCTGGCGGCGCGGCTGCAGGCCGCCGCCGAGACGTGGGAAATCCTCGTCTCCGACACGCTCGCCGATCAGGTGCGCGGCATCTTCAACATGGAGGCGCGCCCGCCGTTCGTGCCGAAAAATTTCCACCGCGAAGTGCAGCCGTGGTCCGTCACGGGTCACCGTTTGCAGGACGCCGTCCGGCGCCGGCAGGACCTGCGCTTCGTCGGCCGCGTCGAGGAGCTCAACCGCCTCCTGGCCGCGATCGACGAAACCAGCCGCGGCGGCTGCCGCATGATCAGCCTCAGCGGCGAAGCCGGCGTCGGCAAGACGCGCCTGGTCCGCGAGGCATTCAGCCGCGTCGATCCGGCGCGCATCGCAACGGTCTCGGTCGATTGCGAACCGCACTACCGCTACGCGCTTTTGCAGACCATGCTGGACCTGATCGCCGCGCTCACGCGGCCCGGTGAGCCGTCTTCCGATCCCGCGGCAAGGCTGGCCGCCGTCGCCGCGCTCTGTTCGGAACTCGACCCCGCCGTGTTGCCGAGCATCGGCTACGTGCTTGGCGTCGAGCCGCATGCCGGCGCGTTGCGCGCGCTGCCCGGGCCGCAACTTCGCCGGCAGATCGTGGCCAGCCTGGCCGCGCTGATTAAGGCCGCGGCGCACGCGAAGCCGCTCGTGCTGTTCATTGACGACGCCCAGTGGATCGACCGGGTGTCGTGGGAAGTTTTCGAGCGGCTCTTCGAGGAACGCCCCGCGGGGCTGATGCTGATCGTGACCGCACGGCCGCAGCCCGAATCCAACCTGCCCGACGATTTCAACGTCGCCCTGCTGCTCGAGGAAGGCCCGCTGGAAAAGATGACGCTGCGCGCGCTGCCCGATCCCGAGTTGCGCGAGTTGCTCAACCAGATTCTCGACCTGGACCGGCTTCATCCGCTGGTCCGGCGGCGGCTCCTGAGCGAGACCGAGGGCATTCCGCTCTACCTCATCGAGCTGGCGCGCTGCATCGAGGAACAGCAGCAATTGCCGCTCGCCGAGGCGCTCGCGCACGATCATCCCGGCGGCCCCACCCCGCACATCCCGCCGGTCGTGATCGAGGTCATGCAGGCGCGCATCGACAACCTTCAGGCGCAGCGGCGGGCAATCCTGCAATGCGGCGCCGCGCTGGGCCGGCGATTTTCCCAGCGGCTCATCCAGGTCTTCGAGTCGATCTACCCGGCGCTCCTCGCCGAGCTGTTCGCGCTCAAGGGCATGCAGATGCTCGAGGACCAGCCACTCCCAAACGACATCGAATATTTCTTCACGCCCACGCTGCTGCGCGACGTCGCCTACCATATGATGACGGCCGACCAGCAGGTGCGGCTGCACCGGCGCGTCGCCGAGCTCATCGAGGAATTTTTCCCCGAGCGCGCCGACCAATTCGCCTTCGAGCTGGCCGTGCACTGGATGCGCGCCGGCGACATGCAGCGCGCGCGCTGTTTTTTGCGCCGCGCAAGCCGGCAATCGATCGGCCGCGGCGCGCCGCAGGAAGCCTACGAGCTGGTGCTCCAGGCGCTCGAATCGTTCGCCGACGGCCAGCCGATCCCAAGCGGGCCGCTTTCGCCGCAAATGCTTCTCGACGTCCAGCAGCGCGGCATTATCGAGCAGCTTGCCGGCCAGGCCGGCCGGATGCTCGGCCAATACAGCGAATCCGACATTCACTTCCAGAAATTCCTCGAGATCGCACGCGTGATCGGGAACGAACAGTGGCTCGCGCGCGCCCATTTCGAGCTCGCCGGCAACGCCGTGGAACGCGGCGAGATGGACAAGGCCAGCGGCCTGCTCGACCTCATCGGGGATGCCAACCCCGGCAGCCCGCTCCACAACGTCACGCACAACCTGCGCGGCATGATCAAGCTGCGAACCGGCAAAGTGGATGGCGCCATCGAGGAATTCCGCGCCATCGCCGAGCTCATGCAGGAGGAATCCGGCTCCGTCGCCGACGCGTGGAACAACATGGGCCTCGTGTTCTGGATGCAGGGGCGCCTGCAGGAATCCGAGGCCTCGTTCGGCCGCGCGCTCGACATCTGGCGGCGCATCGGCCAGCCGTTCGGCGAGGTCGCCACCGAGTCCAACCTCGGCATCATCGCGGAAAAACAGGGCCGCCACGGCCTCGCCGAGCGCCATTACGCGCGCGCGCTCGAAACCGCCGAGTCGATCGGCTATCTGCACGGCATCTCGGCGATCGAGGCGAACCTTGCGAACCTCGCTCTGCTGCGGCGCGATTTCGAGGAGGCCCGCCATCGCTCGGCGCGCTCGCTTCAGTCCGCACGCATGATCGGCCATCGCAACTCCGAGGCCATCGCGCTCGAGAACCTCGGCCTCGCGTTCGGGGCCCAAGGCCTGTTCGATGAAGCGCTCGCCTCGTTGGCCGAGGCCGAAGGCGTGTCGGAAAAAACGGGCGATCCCGAGCGCCGCGACTCGGCGCGCCTCGCCCGGGCGTGGATCGCGCTGCTCAACCGCAAGTGGGATTTATGCCGCTCAACGGTCGAAACGCTCCCGGACGAAATCGGCGCGGACCTTCGCTCGTGGCGCGAATCGATGCTGCTCGCGTTGGATCTCGTCGGCGGCAACCGCGCGCCCTCATCCGACGACCTGGACCGCCTCGACGACCTTCAGAAAACCGCCTCGACCGAGGATTACCTGCGCCACATCGACGCGCTGACGGCAGCCTCGGCCAGCGCCGGCGCCAACGATCTCGTGACGACGCTGCATCAACGCCGCGCCGACGCCATGGACATCGCTGCGGTCGGCGGGATGTAAGCAGGCCGGGTCATTTGAGGAAATGGGGTGTTGATTTCAGAGCAAAATGAATTTTGAACTCCTGACATAAATTCCATCGGCGCTCACGCGAGGTTGGAATTTCAGCCAGGAGTTCAAACTTTAGTTTGCCTGATCCAACAATAAATTTATTTTGATCAAAAGACCTTCACTTGCGATCGTCTTCGACTTTCAGCCGAACCAGCGGGAAATCCTTGCCGGCACGGCCGTGGAAATCCAATGAATTGGCAAATTCCTTGTCACCCATCGGCGCGGCGGCGGCGGCGAAGATGATCGTCTGGAGGGTTTTGCCGTCGCGCACGAACCTGTTCTCCCACAGCGAAACGAAATGGCGGTTATCGATCGTGATTGGAGCCGTGCGCAATGAGACTTCCATTTTGGCGCCGGGCGGGATGGAATGTTTATTTTCGGTTCTGACTTGACCACCTTTGTCTTTCAGGATCGTTGTCATGATCAGGTTGTCACCGTCGCGGCGCGTGCGGATCCAGAATTCGACAGGCGATTCGTCCCCAGCCTGGTTCGGCCCGAATCCCCAGTTTTGCGGCCAGGAATCATCGGTCGGCATCATGATTCCACGAACAATCGTCTGCAGAGTTGCCGTGGTGTCAACCCGCCAGCCAAACTCCGCGTTATCGACCGAAATCGGCGCATTCACCCGCGATTTGGTCTCGAGAAAGCGAACGTTATAGCGCGGTTCCTGCGCTTCGGCCTTCATCAACTTGCTTTTGTATTCAGAGGTCGGCTCAAATCTCACCCAATCACCCACAACCTCTCGTCCATAGAATTTGCGAATAGGCGGATGCGCGATCGCGACCTTCTGGCTCGGCTTGAAGATCAGACGCCACCGTTTTTCGGGCGCATTCTGCCACGTGAGCGCCTTCGTGCCGAAATACGCGTCGTATCCTCCCTTGCCGCCACCGAAATTAAGCGTCCCCGCCGGATACAGCGCGGAATCGCCTTCGCGCTGTGCAAAGACATCGAAGGCCAGCGCAAAAGGCAATCCGGGTAGAACCGTCACCTCCAAAAGAAGCGCATCGTAATTGGGATCGTACATTGTCCGCTTGTCGTTGAATGCATACTTCAGATGATCGCGAAGAATTTTGTCCCAACCGTCTTCGTATGCGGCTTCGAAATACTTGTCCGGCAGTCGATCGACGACGTCGAATTCAATCGTGTTCGATTCGAGAGCCTTGATTTCGCGTGGCTGGCCGCCACCGACCGGGTGCAACCTGATATCGCGATAGATCATCGAAACTCGGTAGTGACCGGGCGTAAGTCGGGGCCCATCTTCTGTGTCATCTTTCAGATGGAAATAGAACATCCAGGTCCCATCCTTGCTGAATGGCGACGGGCAAAGACGCGCCCGGTATTCGCGGCCATTCACTTTCGCAAACAGCGGATGCTCTGAATATTCGCGTATATCGAACGTGTATTTGTCGTTGGCCGGAATATTGATCGTGATGACCGGATCAGTTCCCGCCGGATAAAATTCGTGGGCAACGAGTAGGGGAGCTTTCAATTCCGGTTCATTGGCACGATTTGTAGCGGCTCCGCGCGCGCTCAGTTTGACGCATCCGAGAACCCCGGCCAGCCCCAGCGAAATAAAAATCCCTGCCACGCATACATGACGCTTGATCGAAGTTCGATTTTTCGTCCCATCAAGTATCGACAGCAGCCGGCCTTCGAGCTGGCTTTTCTTGGCCATCGTGATCGCCGCGGCGGAGGCGAGCCGGCCGGCCTGCATCGTGCGCGCGATCTCCAGCAAATGATCGGCATACGTCGAAGGGCGTTCACCGGCGGTGAGCACGAGGTCGTCGCAGGCGCGCTCGCGCTCGATGCGCAGCCAGCGTAGCGCCATCCACGCCAGTGGATTGAACCAATGAACCGAGACGGCAACGCGCGCCAGCGCGTGTGTCAGGCAGTCGCGGCGTTTCACGTGCGCCAGCTCATGCAGAATCACCGCGCGTTTCTTCTCGTCCGTCCAGCCTGTTGCCGACTCGGGCAGCAACACCGTCGCGCTCACGAACCCCGTCGCCATCGGCATGGCATCAGGCCCAACAAAAAGAACATCGACATGGCGGTCGAGACCGATCGAGTCGGCAAGCGTGTTCACGAGCATGAGCCAGCCATGATCCAACCGCCAACCCGCGCGAATCAGCCGCGCCAGCGCAATCATTCCCCCCAACAGTGGCGCAACGGCCAAAAATGCGGCAAGAATCCAAACCGCCACGATCCAGAACGCCGGCGACATGCTGTTGGAAACGGAAACCGGCGAACCCACTGGGACCTTGGCGACCACCGCGGCCGGTTGGCTCACAATTTGTTCCGGCGAGGTCGCGGTCGCCTCTGTTTGTGCCGCCATGACCGGCCGAGCCGGCGCGACCTGCACAACCGGTTCCGGCCCGCGCGGGAGGATTGGCAACTGCCATTTGGGCATGACGATCGAGAGCAGCGGCATAACAAGCAGCCCGCCGAGGGCCAGCGCCCACACCAGATGCCGCGCGGACGCCGACGAACGCCGCATCGCGCAGACGATCAACGCCGCGAGCGATAAAAGGACAAGGCCCTTGAGCCCGCTGTCGATCAGGACGACTAGCGCGCTGGACCAGATTCCGCCTGAAGGCGGGACTACGAGCGAAAGAGCTTCCATCTCAGCGACCCTCCTTCTTCGCGGAATCGATCATTTTCGATAGCCGGTCGAGGTCGTCGGGCGAAAGCTTTTCCTGGTCGAGGATCGACGCCACGGCCTCGCTCGCCGAGCCGCCGAAGAACGTCGAAAGCAAACTCCGAATCGCCGAGCGCCGCGCCCTTTCGCGCGGCACGGTCGGCAGGTAAAGGAACTTGCGCCCGGCCGCCTTGCGCCGCAGGTGCCCCTTTTCCTCGAGCAGGTTCAGCATCGCGCGCACGGCCGAGTAACTCGGCGGATCGGCCAGCGCCTCGAGCACATCCGTCACGCTCGCCTCCCCCCTGGCATAGACGACTTCCATGATCTGGCGCTCACGCCGCCCCAGGTCCAGTGGTGCGTTCCTGCCCATTTTTGCAACCTCGCCCGCCGAAGTGAAAACGACTTGATTGGCCAACAAGTGCTAACCTAGCAGCACTTTCGGCTCCGGTCAAGAAAATAGTGCTAGTGTATTAGCAGATACATTCTATTAACGCTTGCGGCGGGCGGCGCGCCGGATAATACTGGAATTTCCGGAGGTTGCGCGCAGTGAAACTCTACAGTCTCTTCAACGAGAACCAGATGCTCCTGGGCGAGGAGGTCGGCTCGATGCCCGAGGCCATCGAGCGCCTCCTTGGCGTCTTCAGCGGCATGATCGACCGCGACCAGATCCCGCAAATCCAGCAAAATCTCCTGCAGCGCGAGGAACACTACCCGACCTTCATCATCGACGGCATCTGCATCCCGCACGTGCGCCTCGAAGAGCTCGACAGCTTCCTCGTCGGCCTGCTCGTCCCCGAGAAGCCGTTCCCGCACATCGCCGAGGGCCAGCCGGATGTCTCGGCGATGTTCATGGTCCTGACCCCGCAAAGCAAAAACACGATGATGCTGCAGACGCTGTCGGCGGTCGCCCGGCTGCTGAAAAGCAAGGAAACGCGCACGGCGCTGCTCCAGGTCAAGTCCCCCTCGCGCCTCATCCGCTTCATCGAGGACAGCGGCATCGACGTCAAGAAAACGCTCGTCGCGGCGGACATCATGACGCCGCTGCCGGCGACGATCAACCAGGACGCGATCCTCAACAAGGCCGTCGACACGCTCGTCGAGGTCCCCGACGAAGGCGTCGCCGTCGTCGACGACCAGGGCCGCCTCGTCGGCGAGCTCACCAGCAAGGAGCTCCTCACGCTCGGCATGCCGCGCTACATGGACCTGCTCACCAATCCGATGATGCTCGAGAACTTCGAGCCGTTCGAGAACTACTTCCGCCAGGAAAACGTCCTGCGCGTGCGCGACCTCTGCCGCCGCGACGTGATCGCCGTCGAGCCGAACATGCCGATCGTGCAGGTCACGCACATCATGATGACCAAGCAGCGACGACGCGTCTATGTCGTCGAGGACGGCACGCTCAAGGGCATCATCTACCGCAAGGGAATCATCGCGAAAGTCCTTCACTATTGAAAATATTCCCCGCGTTGCCCTTGACGCCGGCGTTCCCGCCGGTATAATAACTATTTTTTTCAACGGCGCGATGGCGCAAGAGGTACCAACGAAAATGACCCAGTCCCATTCCCTTTCCGAAGCTTACCCGGCCGGCCTGCCCCGGCTCAGCAACAGCCAGTGGCGCGAAGAATACGATAAGTACTTCACGCCCAACTTTGGCAAGCGCCGCCTGGCGCTCGTGCGCGGCGAAGGCTCGCACGTCTGGGACGCCGAAGGCCGGCGCTACCTCGACTTCATGACGGGCATCAGCGTCAACAACCTGGGCCACTGCCACCCAAAGATCACGGCGGCGATCCAGCAGCAGGCCGCCACGCTCGTCCACACGACCAACCTTTACTACGTCCCCGTGCAAATCCAGCTCGGCAAGCTGCTCATCGAACACAGCTTCGCCGACCGGCTGTTCCTCGGCAACTCCGGCGCCGAGGCCAACGAGGCCGCGATCAAGATCGCGCGCCGCTACAACAAGGAAACGCACGGCCCCAGCCGTCACGAAATCATCTGCACGCTCGGCTCCTTCCACGGCCGCACGATGGCCACCCTCACCGCCACCGGCCAGGAAAAGACCAAGATGCACTTC
Source organism: bacterium (assembly GCA_021372575.1). Lineage (GTDB taxonomy): Bacteria > Sumerlaeota > Sumerlaeia > MVZB01 > MVZB01 > JAJFUE01. The sequence continues at coordinate 56,671 of JAJFUE010000076.1, forward strand.
GAGCCGCTGCTCGAGGGCTTCAAGCACGTGCCGTACAATGACCTCGGCGCGCTGAAAGACGCCATCACCCCGGCCACCGGCGCGATTATGTTCGAGCTCATCCAGGGCGAGCCCGTCGTCTATCCGGCCACCCAGGAATACGTGCGCGGCATCCGCGAGCTCTGCAACGAGCGCGGCATCATCATGATCATCGACGAAGTCCAGACCGGCCTCGGCCGCACGGGCAAGCTGTTCGCCTACGAGCATTACGGCATCACGCCCGACGTGCTGACGCTCGCCAAAAGCATCGGCGGCGGCCTCGCGATGGGCGCCATGCTCTGCACCGAGAAGATCTCGACCGCGTTCGGCCCCGGCGCGCATGGCTCCACGATGGGCGGCAACGCCCTGACCTGCGCCGCCTCGCTCGCCTACCTCACCGAACTGATTGAGGGCGACTGGCCGGCCAAGGCCGCGCAGTCGGGCGAGTACCTCCGCGCCGCGCTGCAGAAGGAGCTCGGGCCGACCGGCAAGCTCAAGGAGATCCGCGGCATGGGCCTCATGATCGGCGTCGATCTGACGGTCCCGGCGGCAAGCGTCGTCCTGGCCGCCGAGCAGCTCGGCCTCCTGACGAACGCCCCCGCACCGAACACGCTGCGCGTCCTGCCGGCGCTCAACATCACGCGCGAGGAGATCGATGAGGCGGTCGATATCCTCGTCCGCGCCGTGGCGTCGGTTCAATAGATGTATGAAGTGAGCCCCGATTTTTCGTGCTCGTGCTCGTGCTCGTGCTCGTAATCGTAATCGTAATCGATAAACCGAACGCTGAATGTAACCACCCCGACTTTGGATTTGGATTTAGGATTTCGAATTTCGGATTTCCTTCGTATTTCGAATTTCGGATTTCCTTTTTGATTTCGCGCTTTAACTTCAGAGGTGTTCGCCATGACCACAATTCCCGCCACCAAACGCGATCTCCGCACCAGCGCCGATCTGAGCGCCGATGATGCCGCTGAAATCCTGTCGATCGCGCGCACGCTCAAGCGCGACCTCAAGGCCGGCGGAAACGAACCCCTGCTCAAGGGCAAGTCGCTGGCGATGGTCTTCGAGAAACCTTCGCTGCGCACGCGCTGCACGTTCGAGCTCGGCATGGTCCAGCTTGGCGGCCACGCCGTCTATCTGCCGCCCAACGAAATCGGCCTCGGCAAGCGCGAGTCGGTCGCGGACGTCGCCCATTGCCTCGAGCGCTGGTTCGACATGATCATGGCGCGCACGTTCTCGCAAAAGACCGTCGATGAGCTCGCGCGCCACTGCAAGCTGCCCGTCATCAACGCGCTCTCCGATTATGAGCACCCCTGCCAGGCGCTCGCCGATTACCTGAAGCTCACCGAGCACGCCGGCGACCTGCGCGGCTACAACCTGACCTACATCGGCGACGGCAACAACATCTGCCATTCGCTCATGCACATCGGCGTGATGCTCGGCATGAACATCACCGTCAGCACGCCCGCCGGTTTCGAGCCCGCCAAGTCGGCCGTCGAGGCGACGCTCCAGGCCGCCTCGGCCGGCGGCGGCAGTTACACCTACGAGCGCGACCCGCGCGCCGCCGTCAGGAATGCGCAGGCGATCTACACCGACGTCTGGGCCAGCATGGGCCAGGAGCACGAGGCCGCCGAGCGCGAAAAAATCTTCGCCGGCTACATGGTCAACGCGGAGCTGGTGGCGCACGCCCCCAAGGGCGCCTTCATCATGCACGACCTGCCGGCCCACCGCGGCTCCGAGATCGCCGCCGACGTCATCGACGGCCCGAACTCGATCATCTTCGACGAGGCCGAAAACCGCCTCCACGCCCAGAAAGCGGTCATGGTCTTCCTCGACCGCGCAAGTCAGTAGGCCGCGGTCAGTAGGCCGCTTCGGCTCGAAGCGACATCGCTGTTCGAGTAGCTTTATGCAGTAGCCCAAACGTCAGCGAGATTTACCACATCGACCACTGCAGGCCAATGTGGGGCCGGCGCCCTCGCCGGCCATGAGCGAGTTGATGCAGTAGCCCGAGCGTGAGCGAGGGATTACTATTTCTTTGATCGATTCCGATTCGGATTTGTTGTTCAGAACCGCGAAGCGGTTCGATCTCTAAGCCGTGGGTTGGTTCGGAGAACTTGTTCGACGAACCTACCCACGGTAAGATCGCATTCATTCAGAACCGATTAATCGGTTCGATCATCCCAACCAATTCAAATGCAACACGACCCCATCACTTACCACCCCATGTCCCTCGCCGACCACCCCGAGGCCTACGCCCTGTGGCAGGCCACTCCCGGCGTCGGCGTGAGCCTCGCCGACGAGCGCGCGGGCGTCGAGCGCTACCTCGCGCGCAACCCAAACATGAGCTTCGTCGCGCGCCTCGGCGGCCGCATCATCGGCACGCTCATGGCCGGCCACGACGGCCGCCGCGGCTACATGTTCCACCTTGCCGTCGCCCCCGAATTCCGCAACCGCGGCATCGCCCGCGAGCTCGTCAACCGTTCGCTTGCCGCGCTCAAGGCCGACGGCATCGAACGCACGCACATCCTCGTCTATTCCAACAACGCCTCCGGCCGCGATTTCTGGGCGCACCTCGGCTGGCAGCGTATCGATTTCATGGACCTGTTCTCGATCAACCTCATCTCACCGGGCAAGCAATGGAACCGTCAGTAGGTCGCTTCGAGCCGAAGGTAAGTGTTTAGCGCGCCTCTCTTTTCTATGCCGCTTTCGCCGAACGCGGCATGGATGCAGTAGCCCGAGCGTGAGCGAGGGACTCGCGATCATATCGTTTTTCCCAACACTCATCGGTTTAGGCAAATACCGCTAAACACATACAGCCGAAGCGACCTACCGCCCAAGACTTTGTTGCCCCCAATTCACTGCTTCTATTTTCCCTCGCTTTTCCCTATGATTTGTCCGGGATTTCGGATTTCTGCCCGATCGGATATTTCGCCCGGTCATGACCTTCAACGTCTTCCACCTCGCCGCCTGGTATCTGGTCTTCGTGTTCTCGACGACGCTGCACGAAGCCGCGCACGCGCTCGTCGCGTGGAAGCTCGGCGACCCGACCGCCTATCACGGCGGCCAGGTCACGCTCGACCCGCGTCCGCACATGAAGCGCGAGCCGTGGGGCATGATCTGGATCCCGCTGCTCACGTTCATGATCAACAAGACGTGGATGATCGGCTGGGCCAGCGCGCCCTACGACCCCGAGTGGGCGTGGCGCTACCCCAAGCGCGCCGCGTGGATGGCGCTTGCCGGGCCGGCGTCCAACCTGCTTCTCGTCATCATTTCGTTCATCCTGATCCGGATCGGCCTCAACGCCGGCGTGTTCTACGCGCCGATGAGCATCGACTTTACCAACGCAATCGGCGCGCAAGGCCCGTGGCAGGGCATTGCGCTGCTTTTGAGCGTCATGTTTTCGCTCAACCTCGTCCTGTTCGTGTTCAACCTGCTGCCGCTGCCGCCGATGGACGGAAGCGCGGCGCTCCCGCTCATCCTGAGCGAAAACGCGACCCAGGCGTGGATGATCCTCATGCGCCAACCCGCCGTCATGCTGATCGGCATGATCGCCGCCTGGAACGGCTTCGGCTACATCTTCCGCCCCATCTTTCTGACCCTGATCAACCTCCTCTACCCCGGATCGTATTACAGGTGATCGGAGTCCATCTCTCGCGGCCAGCTCTGCATTCACCCTGAAAAGGTCACCCAGCGAAGTATTATCGCTGAACCATTAATAGCAATCCTCGTAACCCCGCGATTCATCGCGGGGTTTAGACTCGTTCTCCAAAATTTTTTCCCGAATATATCATCAATGCCCGCTTCAGCGGGCTGAATGGGTTGCCACCGGCTTCAGCCGGTGGTTGCATTGGATACTGTTTTTTTATAGCCGGCTTTAGCCGGCTTCTCGCCAAGCGGCTTCAGCCATCGATTCGCCTCACGCCGGCAACGCGTAATTTCGGAAATTATTTTCGAGATCGGGTTTACTCGGCCCTTTGTTCGAAAAACCGTTTCAACGGTTTCCCGCGCTGGCATACGCGAGCATGTTCAACTCCCCTTGAACGCTTGTATCATTTTCGTTTTTGTTCTGCTAACGTATGCATCGATGACGCCCGGCGACGTCGCGAAATTTTCGCAGGGCGCTCACGTTCAGACTGGAAGAAGTGAGAGCATGGCCAGCGAGCACAAACCACTCATCACCGTCCGCAACATCGTCTGGCGGCGCGTGCCGGTTAAAACCCATCGCATCACGGAACAGGACAACATCGTCGAGGTCTGCGACCGCTACAGCAAGGAACTGCGCAAGCCCGGCGACGTCCTGTTCGTGAGCGAGAAGGTCTGCGCCGTCACGCAGGGCCGCGCCATCGTCGCCGCCTCGATCAAGATCGGCTGGCTCGCCAAGCTCCTGTGGCCGCGCGTGCGCAAGGTCTCCTACGGCGTCGGCCTGCGCTCGCCCGAAACGATGCAGTGCGCGATCAACGAGTGCGGCCACGCCCGCATCCTCTTCGCCGCGATCCTCGGCGGTCTCACGCGCGCGCTCGGCCGCCGCGGCGATTTCTACCGCATCGCCGGCATGCAGGCCGCCACCATCGACGCCCACGGCACCAGCCCCATGCAGCCCGACTGCGTGATCCTCGGCCCCAAGAACCCCGACGAGATCGCGAAGAAAATCCACGCGGCCACCGGCTTGCCCGCCGCCGTCGTCGATGTCAACGACATCGGCGGCTCATGGGTCCTCGGCTCCGACGGCATCGACGACGTCAAGCTGATCGAGGACATCCTGCGCGACAACCCACTCGGCCAGACCGACGAGCAAACCCCCTTCGGCCTCATCCGCCGCGACTAGCGTCCTACGAAAAAACGCGGGAAGTCGTCGTGCTTGCTCCCATGAAAATTCAATACGCTCAGGCTGGTTCCTGGGCTCGTATACTCAGTCATTTTCATTCTTTCAGGGTGATGCCGCAGGCGTCATGAATGACTACTACGAAAATTCCAAATTCAAGTTGGTTCCAAATGATTTCGAAACAACCCAGGCCCGAAGGGCCGGCAGGCTGTAGCCGGGGGTGACCAACGGGAACCCCCGGTG
>JAJFUE010000095.1 GCA_021372575.1 bacterium
CCCGAGCGTAAGCGAGGCACAACCTTGGCGAATGCGTGTCCCTCGCTTACGCTCGGGCTACTGCATCATTTCCCCACCAGCCAGCCGACGAGCACGTCGCCGAAGAAGTAGCTCACCACGGCGACGCCGAAGCCGACCAGGAACATATCCACGCCGCTTCTAAATATTCCCCGCCCGGTGAAGAAGCTGCGGGCCGCGCCGACCGCGAAGTGCATCGCCATCGCGATCGTGAACGACAGGATCATGGCCGGCCGGTCCTGCAGAAACAAAAATGGCGCAACGGGAATGAAAGCCCCGAACGCCGTCGCGAGCCCGGTCACGGTGCCGTCGCGAAGCGGCGAGCCGCCCGTGTCGCCGATCTTCAGTTCCTCGCGCACCTGCTCGGCGAGGGCCTGCTCGGGGTCGGCCATGATTTTTTCCGCGAGCCCGCGCGCCTGTTCCTTCGGCATGCCCTTTGCCTCGTAGATCAGCGCCAGTTCCTCGCGCTCGAGGTCGGGCATCAGCTCGATTTCCTGGCGCTCCATGTCGATCTCGTGATCGAAGACTTCCTGCTGGCTTTTTGAGGCAAGATAGCCCGACGAGCCCATCGACAGCGCGTCGGCAGCCATGCCGGCGAGGCCCGCCAGAAGGATCACGGAGTGGCCGAGCGTGCCGCCGGCCGCGCCGCCGACCATCCCCGCGACGAGGCCGAAGTTGGCCGTGAGGCCGTCGTTGAATCCATAAACCACGTTGCGCAACAGGTCGCCGGACTCGGTGTTGTGCCAAGGTTCCGGACCTTCGGCCGGCGCGCCGCCCGAGGCCAATCCGCGCAGAGCCTCGGTGTGCTCGGCGGACTCGCGCGCAAGGTCCAGCGCCGCCGACGAGACCGGCCCCTCCTGGCCCGCGCCGCGGTGCAGGTTCATGTAGCTTTTGACCTCGCGGGTTTCCTCGCGCACCAGCATTGGGAGGATAGTCTTGACCCCGACCGTGCGCGCCAGCCGCGCCTGCATTCTGGCGCGCAATGAAGGCGAGGGGAGCGGCAGTTCGAGCCCTTTTTCATTCGCGATTTCAACCCAGCGCCCGGCGTGCCGGTCTTCGATGTTTGCCAGGCCAAGGAAGATCCTCCGCCGCTCCGGCGCCGTTTCGATTTCGGCCAAAGCGCGATACAAATACGCCGCATCGACCTCGCCCTGCCAATGCTCGGTCCAAAGGCGCGCGGTTTTAGTGTCCATGATATACACCTGCAATGGTCAGGGGCCCATGGGGCCCATGAGTCTCATGAGTCTCATGAGTTCCATATCATTTCATCGACTCGATGACAGTCATCAGAATCTCATCGAGCGGAATGAGTTCGCCCCACTGAATCGTGCTATTGAGCTTGCCCGTATCCGGGATGCGGCGGGCCATGTCCTCGAAATCGGGGCCGTAGGCGTCCTCGAACGAGACGAACTTGATCTGCGATTTGCTGCCGGTCAACTCGATGATGCGGCGCGCGAGGTCGGCGATTGTGATTTCCTGCGGATTGCCGATGTTGAAGACCTCGCCGTTGGCAGCGTCGGATTCCATGAGGGCGATCGCGGCGCGGACCGTGTCACGCACGTGAATAAAGCAACGGCTCTGGCTGCCGTCGCCATAGACCGTGAGCGGTTCGCCCTTGAGCGCCTGGCCGACAAGGCGCGGGATGACCATCCCGTAGCGCCCGGTCTGGCGCGGCCCGACCGTGTTGAAGAAACGGCACACGACCGTCGGCATCTTGCGCTCGCGCCAGTATGCGATCGCAAGGAACTCGTCGATCGCCTTGGAGCACGCATAGGCCCAGCGCGGGCAGGTGGTCGGTCCGAGGAGCAGGTCGTCGCCTTCGCCGAACGGGACGCGCACGCCCTTGCCATAGACTTCGCTCGTGGATGCGATGAGGACCTTCTTCTGCTTGCGCGCGGCGAGCTCGAGGACGTTCTCGGTGCCGCGGATGTTGGTTTCGATCGTCTCGACGGGGTTCTCGAAGATGAGCCGCACGCCGACGGCCGCCGCGAGGTGAAACACGCCATCGACGCGGTCGATCAGCTCGGCGAGCACGCCGCGGTTCATGATCGAGTCGATCGTATAATGGAAGCGCGGATTGTCGCGCACGCCGTCGAGGTTGGCGATGGCGCCGGTCGAGAGGTCGTCGATGACATGGGCCTCGTCGCCGCGCGCAAGCAGCGCCTCGGCCAGATGCGACCCGATGAATCCCGCGCCGCCGGTGATCAGATATTTATTCATAAAGTCATTGGCCTTCTTTTATTTCATTCAAGTCACGAAATACACGAAAACACTCACGAAAGACACGAAAATGTATTTAGCGCTCGATTGTCGAAAACATTTTCGTGTCATCTCGTGGATACATTTCGTGCCTTTCGTGACCCGCATTTCTTATAACCGAATGTTGTCTATCAACCTTGTCGATCCGAGGAACACCGCCGCGGCGATGAGCGTATCGCCGGCCTTCGCCTCCTTGAGTTCCTCGAGCGTCTCGAGCGAGCGCGCCTCGAGGTAATCGATCCGCATGAGCGGGCATTCCTCGATCGGTTTGCGCGCGGCGGCGAGCAGCTTGTCGGTATCGCGTTCGCCGGCCTGGAACGCCTTGCGCGCCGCCTCGAGCCCCTTGTGAATGCGCGGCGCTTCGCGTCGTTCCTCGGGCTTCAGATACACGTTGCGCGAGCTCATCGCGAGGCCGTCGGCCTCGCGCACGATCTCGATGCCCATGATCTCGACCGGCACGTTGAGGTCGCGCGCCATGCGCCGGATCACCAGCAGTTGCTGTGCGTCCTTCCAGCCGAACAGCGCGACGCTGGGCTGGCCAAGCAACAGCAGCTTCAAGACGACGGTTGTGACGCCGTCGAAATGGCCGGGCCGGCTGCGGCCGCAGAGCGGGCTGGTCAGGCCATCGACGTGGACGGTCGTCTGGAATCCGGGCGGATACACGTCGCCCGGGACGGGCGCGAAGATCGCATCGACGCCGCGCTCGCGGCATCCGGCGGCATCGGCCTCGAACGTCTTCGGATATTTCGCAAGGTCCTCATTGGGACCGAACTGGATCGGGTTCAGGAAAATGCTGACGCTGACGCGGTCGGCCATCTGCCGCGCGCATTCGATCAACTTGAAATGCCCGGCATGCAGCGCGCCCATGGTGGGCACAAGCGCCACGCGAAGGCCCTCGGCGCGCCACGCCTGCGACTGCTTCTGAAATGCCGCGGGATCTTTGATAATCTCCATGCTGTCCCCTCCGCTACTATCATGCGGCAGACGGGCGGATATGTCGAGAGGTGAACGACCGGGGAACCGCCTCGGAAAGGCCGGGACGTGTCAGGATTTTGATTATTTCGAGGCTTCGTCGCGGAGCTTGGGGTGGGCTTTCATGAAAATGCGCTGCATTTCGACGAGCCCGCTCGTGAGCCGCGGCGGACCGTCGTAACCTTCGGCAAGCTGCAACAGAGAATCGACTTCTCGCCAGTCGTAAGGCTTGCCGCGAAGTGCCTTAAGGCGCATTTCATCCAGAATCTGATGCGTTTCATTCATCAGTTTCAGGAGTTTTTCTTGCTCTTCGCGGGTTGCAAGCCTCACAGCATGCCTTTGAAAATGGTTTGGGCGCGATCCATGATTTCTCGTGAACCGCTCAGTTTGCACATTTCATCGATCCGCATTCTTATATATTTTACATCAAGCGATTGCTGCCGAGCCACAATGGTGTTGGCGTCATTCATGTCTTTGGGGCGGCCGGCCACCAATTTCATGACAAGCAAATCCTCGGCGGTGCAGCAGGGAATCTGAATCCCCGGCGCTAATTCCAGTATCGGCGCATGCTCGATCATGTCCGACTCAAATGGCGTTGCTCCGAGCGAGATGTCAACACCCGTTCCATTTTGTGTACGGACGAGGAGAACGCGTCGGGTAAGCGCGAACTCCTCGCCGTTCGGAATGCGCGATTCAAAACGTTCGAGGATTGGCTTGATAAAATCCTCTTCATTGTCAAATCCGGAAAGGACCGTGAAATCCGCATCGAGCGTGGCGCGCGGTTCGCCCCAGTGTTCCACCGCAAGGCCGCCGATCAGGCAGAATTTCCAGCCGCGTTCCGCCATGAAATCGGCAACCTCTTTGGCTGCCTGGAAAATGAGGTTCATCTGGGGCCTCGCCATGCCTAATCGATCGAAAGTTTCACCGCGCCGGTCGTGAAGCCGCCATCGACGGCGATCGTCTGGCCGGTCACGAAACGGCTTTCCTCGCTGGCGAGGAACACCGCCAGCGGGCCGGGATCGTCCGGGCCGCCGGCGCGCTTGAGCGGCGTACGGTCGATCAGATACTCGCGCCACGCCTCGTTCTGGAACAGGCGATCGGTCTGGTGCGTGTGGAACCAGCCCGGCGCAAGGCAGTTGACCGTGATGCCGAGCGTGCCCCACTCGTCGGCGAGGCTGGCGGCCAGCATCTTTACGCCGCCGCGCGCGGCGCAATACGGCGCGATCAGGCCGTATCCGAAATAACTGGTCACCGAGCCGAGCAGGATCACGCGGCCGTATTTTTGCGGGATCATCGCCTGCCGCGCGCACGCCGTGGTCATGAAGAACTGGCCGCGCAGGTCGGTGCCGACGACCGTCTCCCAATCGTCGAGCGTCATGTCGATCGCGCGCTTGCGGCGGTTGCAGCCGGCGTTGTTGAGCAGGATGTCGATGCGGCCGAAGCGTTCCATGACGGCGCCCACGCCGCGCTCGATGCTGTCCAGGTCCAGCACGTTGAGCTCGAGCGGCATCGCCTGCCGGCCGAGCGCCTTGATTTCCTCGCAAATCGGCTTGAGGCTGTCGATATCGCGGCTGGTGACGACGAGGTCGGCGCCGGCCTGGGCCAGCGACTTCGCCATGTAAGAGCCGATTCCGCGGCTGCTGCCGGTGACGATCGCCACGCGGCCGGTCAAATCGAAGAAATGTTTGCCCATGATTCTACTCCCTTATTAATCGCTGAGCATTGCTCGGCATATTTTTTCGTCGTGCTGCATCTGGGCGACCAGGGCCTCGGCCGAGTCGAACCTGCGCTCGTCGCGCACGCGCGCCACGAACGACAGGCTCATGTCGAGGCCGTAAAGGTCGCCTTCGAAATCGAACAAATAAGCCTCGATTGAAACCGTCTTGCCGCCGAACGTCGGGCGCGTTCCGATGTTGAGCATCGCCCCCCACTGCCGGTCGCCGACGTGCGCGCGCACGGCGTAAATGCCCTGGCCGGGGATGAGCCGCCATGACGGGACCGCCAGGTTGGCGGTCGGGAACCCGAGCTTGTGGCCGCGCTGATCGCCCGGCACGACACGTCCGCTGAGCATGAACGGATGGCCGAGCATCTTGTTGACCGGTTCGAGGTGGCCGTCGGCGAGAGTCTGCCGGATGCGCGAGGAACGGATCGGCGCGCCGTCGTCCGATAATGATGCGCATACGTGAAGCTCGAAGTCGCCTGCGTCGGCGTTGCGGCGCAGCAGGTCGGCGTCGCCTTCGCCGTTGGCGCCGAAGCGGAAGTCATCGCCGCAAACGATGGTGCGCGTGCGGCAGCGGCGCAGGAGCACGTCGTCGATGAACTCGCGCGCGGTGATCGCCGCGAACTCGTGGTCGAATGGGATCATCGCGCACAGATCGACGCCGAGGCCCTGAAGGAGCGCGGCTTTTTCTTCCGGCGAGCTCAGCAGTTGCGGCGCGAACGCCGGCGCGAGAAGGCTCAGCGGGTGATTGCGGAACGTGAGCACCATCGAGGGGACTTTGTATTTTGCCGCGCGATCGAGCACGTTTTCGATCAGCATCTGGTGGCCGCGGTGCACGCCGTCGAACATGCCGACCGTGAGGCTGACCCCCCGCGGCCCGCATGCCGGCTCGATGTCGCCCAGGCTTTCAATCAGTTCCATTGCGCGATTCCCTTGCCCTGCGGCCGGCGACTTCAAGCATCACGATCACCGTGAACAGAAGCACGAGGCCGAACAGATGGAGCAGGGCCCACTTGATTTCGAGAAGCCGGAGCGGCAGCGCCAGCAGCCCGGTCGCGCCGGTCAGCAGCGCGATCGCGATCGCGGTCTGGCGCACGCCGAACCCGATCGCCAGCAGCCGGTGCGAGAAATGATTGCGATCGCCGACCATGATCGGCTTGCCGAGGCGCCGCCGGATGTAGATCACCGACAGCGTGTCGAACAGCGGCACGCCCATGATCGCCAGCGGCATCAGCACGGGCAGCGCGGACTTGTCGCCCGGCACGTAATACGTGATCATGATCGAGAACACGCCCATGAGGTAACCGATGCTCAGGCTGCCGGAGTCGCCCATGAACATCGACGCCGGATGGAAATTGAAAAGCAGGAACCCGCCGAGGCAGCCGCCGAACGCGAGGAACAGCGCCGGCAGCCAGCGTTCGCCGCCGGCCGCCGCGGCCAGCGCCAGCACGACGCAGATCACGAGCGCCACCGACGCCGACAGGCCGTCCATGTTGTCGAGCAGGTTGAACGAGTTCGTCAAAAGCACGATCCACATCGCGGTCAGGATCCAGCCGATCGGCGTCGGCAGGAAGCCATGGATGCAGATGCCGGCCGCAAGGAGCGGAAATGTTGCGACGATCTGAACGAGGAGCTTGCGCCTGGGGCCGAGCGGATGCAGGTCGTCAATGAGGCCGGTGACGAACATCAGCGCGACGCCGGACAGGACCGCCAGCGCTTCGCCGCGAACGCCGGCGATGTTGCGCATGTAATGCGCCAACTGGTCGAGCGATGCCGGAAGCATGCCGGCGATCGGACCTGCCGCAAGCAGGCCAAAGATCACGAGGATCACGAACGCAGGGACGAATCCCCAGCCGCCGGTCAGGGCCACGGGCCTGGCGTGGGCCTTGCGCCCGGACGGCCTGTCGAGCAGGCCGAACCGCACGCCGAGCGCGCGCGCAACCGCGCACATGACGGTCGAAAAACCGAGCGCCGCCACGAAGACGAGCATGTAAATCAGCAGCCAGGCCACACGCGTCCCCTTTTCCAGCAGATTGACAGAATAAATCCACAAGTGCAAGATCAGGTGTTTGGAATGATGAATGATGAGTGATGAATGATGGAATAAAAAGACATGAATGGCCGGCAAGCGTCGGCGCCGCGCCCGTTGTTGTAGCATCGGCGGGCGGGTTTGTTAAAATGGCACTGTGTAATTATCCATAAAGGACCGATCGATGTTGAAGTGGTTTCGCAAGATCATGGGCGAGGAGCCCGGGAATACCGAGGCCGAAGCTGAGCCGATTGCTCAGCCCGGCGAAAAGCCCAACGCCGAATTCGAGCCGCTCGACCCGACGCTGACGGACGTGACCGGCGACGCGGTCGATCCGGTGCTGTCGCCGCAGTTCATCGAAAAGGAAGAGGCTCCGCTGGCCGGGTTCCCCAACAACGAGCCGATTCCGCCGAACATGCCGCAGCTGGAAATCGACGAAGATGCGGAAACCGTGGCGGAGCCGTTCGATTCGGAAGACCAGATGATCGATGTCGAGGAGGTCGCGCCGGCCGAGCCATCCACGCAGCCGGAGGCCGAAGTCCCGCAGGGTTTCTTTGCGCGTCTCAAGGCGCGGCTCAGCAAGACGACCGACACGCTCGTGATGGCCGTGCGCGACGCGATCAACCTGCACCCGAAGGTCGATGAGGAACTGCTCGAGCAGATCGAGGAGATCCTGCTCCAGAGCGACGTCGGCGTCGCGACCACGCAGAAGATCGTGAACGAAATGCGCCTCGCCGCGCGCCGCAACAACCTGCAGTCGTCCGACGAGGTGGTGCGGCTGTTCAAGAACGCGATTGCGGAAATTCTCGGCACCGAAAACCGGCCGATGGACGTGTCGAGCGTGAAGCCGACGATCGTGCTGTTCGTCGGCGTGAACGGGACCGGCAAGACGACCACGATCGGCAAGATCGCGCGCGAGGAGTCGGCGAAGGGGCGCGACGTCATGCTCGTCGCGGCCGATACGTTCCGCGCCGCCGCCAGCCAGCAGCTCGCGATCTGGGCCAAGCGCACCGGCTCCGCGATCGTCGCGCAGAAGGAAGGCGCCGACCCCGCGGCGGTCGTGTTCGAGGCGCTGGAAGAGGCGCATCGCGGGCCGACGCCGGACCTCGTCCTCATCGACACGGCCGGCCGCCTGCACACCAAGGTCGGCCTCATGGAGCAGCTCGCCAAGATCGTGCGCGTGGTCAAAAAGCATTACCCCGACGCGCCGCAGGAAACCGTGCTCGTCCTCGACGCGACGACCGGCCAGAACGCGATCAACCAGGTCAAGATCTTCAATGAGGTCTGCCAGCTCAGCGGCCTCATCATGACCAAGCTCGACGGCACGGCCAAGGGCGGGATCCTCATCGCGTGCAAGGACCTCTACAAGCTGCCGATCTTCAAGATCGGGATCGGCGAGGGCGCGCACGACCTGCGCGACTTCGATCCGCGCCAGTTTGTCGATGCGCTCTTCGGAAACGGAAACCACGAGTCGTGAATCGTGACCTTGCACGGTGGAATGAAATGATTCGACCACGGTGCACGTTCCACAATCCACGATTTCTATTGACGCTTGGGCCGGCTCGCTTCAGATTGACGGGGTTGTTACCTATTCCAATTGGCGGCGGCAAAAATGCTGGAAATTCTCAGGCAGCTCAAGGACTTGACCGAGGTTGACCGCGCGATCGTCGAGGCGCGCAATCAGCTCGCGAAATACCCGCGCACGCTCGAGCAGCTCAAGCAGGCACAGGACCGGTTGAGCGCCCAGCTCAAGGAATTTCAGGATCAGCTCGAGAAGGCGCGGCAGGAGCGCCGGCACGCCGAAAAGGAAGTGGCGTCGCTGCGCCAGCAGATCAGCAAATACATCGACCAGCAGGCGCAGGTCAAGACGAACAAGGAATACCAGGCCATGTCGCACGAGATCGAGCAACTGCAGGGCCGCATCGACGAGTGGGACACGGTCGGCCTCGAGAAGCTCGAGATCGAGGACACCTGCCAGCGCGAGCTCGAAAAAATGAAGGCCGCGATGCAGACCCAGCGCGCCGAACAAGAGGCGCAGTCGAAACGAATCGAGGAGCTTACGCGCGAGAAAAAAGCGTTCATCGAAAAGCTCGCCGTCGATCGCGAGCGCCTTTTCGAACAGTTGCCCGACCCGTTTCGCGACGATTACGAAATCCTTCAGGACCGGTTCCCCGGCACGGCCTGCATGCCCATCGAGGGCGAGCAGTGCAGCGGGTGCAACTGGCATTTGGTCCTGCAAACGCGTCAGGCCGCAAAAACCGGGGGCGAACCGGCCCGCTGCGAGCATTGCAGAAGATTTCTCTATAGTCCGGAGTCCTGAGCCCTAACAGGTTGTTGAGAAAGTCCCGCAGGGACAATCGCTTTTGCCCGCCACGATAGTGGCGGGCAAAAATCATCATAAGCCGCAAGTCCCGGAGGGACGGCCGAATCATTTTCCATTGGAATTATTTGTTATTGGAATTTTTTCCGGCGTTCAGGGTGCCGGTCGTTGTGGCGGCGCCCGCCGCCGGTGCCTTTTCGGCCGGGTGGGCCTTGCGCCATTCGCCGATCGCCTCGGGGAGCATCCGGTAAGCCAGGCGCGCGGCCGTTTCCTGAAGCGCCGACTTGGCCGCGATCGCCTCGCTGACATCGACCGCCGAATAGGTCTCGCGATCCACCGCCAGCGCCTTGCCGGTTTTCATGTCGATCGCCTCGACCTCGACGCGCGCGCGGCTCGAGATCAGTTCCCCGGTGCGCGTCGCGGCCTGGCTGACCCCTTCGCCGATGATCGCGATATCGGCGTCGGTTCCCGGAGGAGGCGCGGCATGCCCGCCTTCGGCCGAGTAGTTGCGAATCCATGCCGTCATGACGCCGCCGCCCTTGACCAGTTCGGCGCCGACCTTGCGCAGGATAAAACCGAACTCGGTTTGCGCGGCGGGATCGGGAACGGGCGCGCCGACGACCTGTTCGCGAATCGAGACGAAGACGCGCGGCATCGCGCCGCCGGCAAGCTCCTTTTTGAGCTTGCTCATCTGCTCGCCCGAAAGCCTCACGTTCGCGACGAACGTGTCGGCGCGCTCGTCGATGATCTTGCCGATCTTCGTGCCGAGTTCCTGCCCGAGTTGGTCGGTCTGTGCGCGTTCACCGCGAACGGCAAGCGGATGCACGCGGCCGGTCTCGGTGCCGATCGTCTTGGCGGTGATGATCAGCATTCCGTTCGAATCGAACACGCGGCCCGTGACGACGATCTGCGCCCCCAGCAGCAAGCCGGTTCTCGGCGCCGCATCGTCCGTGATCCCCGCGATCTTGAGTTTGTGCTCGTCGAGGATCTTGTCCATTTCCTCGCGCGAGACGACGCGCAGGCCGCTTTCGCCGAGCTTGACACGAACCATTTCGGCGGCGAGGCGGCCGCTTTCCGCCGCGCTCGAGTCGCGGCCGTTGAAGTCGAACACCGCCACGGTCATGCCCTCGGCGGAAACTTTCGGCGCGGCCGTCGGCGCGGGCGTCGTCACCGCCGCGTAGCTCAACTGTGCGATCATCATCGCGAGCAATAAAACGAATTGGCGGGCCATTGCGTGCTCCTCCTATGATTCATGGTCGGTTTCGTGGGTTGCGACCCGAACGCCGAGATTCGCGAGAATCTGGCCGAAAATCAAGCGTAGTTGTTCGACCGTCATTTTCGCCGGATCGAGTTGGATCAGGATCAGGCGGCCTGTGCCGATTTTGCGGACGACAACAAGGCCGGGCTCGATCAGCGATTCGGTGTCGAAAAGCGTCAGCGACGGCAGATGCAGATCCGACCGCTGTGGGAACAGGGTCTGCCAATCATAAACCGTCGTTCCGCGCAGCAGGCGGTCGGTCGTATCGACCATGGTCACGGTCGTCGCCAGGTCGGCCGAATCGAACGTGTCCAGATCCTGCCCGATCGCCCAATCCCTCAAATCGCTCGATTGCGCCATGTTCATGACGATGGCATGGCCGCCCCCGGCGACGAAATTCTTGACGATCGGCAGGACCTTTGGCGGGAACGGATGCTCCGCGTCGATGATCATGACCGATGCGCTCGTCATCCGGTCGGGTTGGCGTGCCGGCATTTCCCCGCCGAAAATCGCCTGGTCGATGAGCGGCTTTGATTCGGCGCCCGGGTCGATAAGAGAAACCACGCCGGTGCGCGGCGGCGATTTCGTTTCGAGCGCGAGGCGCAGCATGTTGTTCAGCAGGATTTCGGCCGCCGGCTCGGCATGGAATCTTTGATCGACCGGGAATGCGCAGAGATAACCCCGCGAACCGGCCGGATTCACCAGCTCGATCAGCAACGAGTTCGTGGTTCCGTGATCCGTCGTGGCGGCCAGCCGCCGAAAAGCTCCCGGCGGCAGGGGCAGCCTGTTCGAAGCCACGACGCCCTGGGGCAGCCAATCCGAAAGATCGTAATCGTTCAGGTCCTGAAACAACTCGTGACCGAGCGCGGTGACGCGGGCCTTCGTGACCGAGGTGGTCGGGTCGGCCGCGGGGAACATGATGAGCGGCATGCGCGGGCCGTCGGCCGGCGCATTATTTCTCCAGCGCGACAGGAACCGAATCCAATCCGCCGATTCATCCGCCGCGGGGCTGATGACGAGCAGATCGCCCTTGAAATCGGCCGCGTCGGCCGGGTTGTCAATTGACCTGACGGTCGCGCCGTATGAAGTCAGGAAATCCTTGAATCGCGCATGGGCGCCGTGAACGCCGACCGATTTGCCGTCGAGGAATTTCCATGTCAGGCCCGAGATTGCGGGATAGGCTTTGTGCCTGAAGAAGTGGGCATGGATATCCGGTCCGCCCTGCATGACGAAAAACAATTCGGTCGGGCGCTTCACCGGCGGGACTTGGAGCCGGAATGGATGCGAGCCCGATTCGCCCGGCTTGACGGGGCCCAACCGGATGTGGCCCTTGTCGATCATCGCGTCCGTACCGCCCGAACGCGCGACCCAATACCATTCGATTCCATATGTCGTGGTGATCGTGGTGAGGTTCGTCACGACCAGCGTGCGCGTCAGTTGGGCGTCGCCGAGGATGTGCCGATTCTGTTCGGCGAAATCGATTTTCGGATCGGCGGCCGCGTTGAGCGCCAACACGAAAGCGAACACGGCGAATGTCCAGTGACGCGCGGTCATATGAATTTCCACCTGTTGCCAGACACGCTGAAGGGTATCGCAACCAAAATGGGCAATCAATCGATTTCAATTCTGTTAGCATTTACCGCGATCGAATAAAAAAGATTGCCTGCCGCGTTTTGAGGTTTCATATTTTCTGTCAACGTCAGTGCGCGAACATTCAAGGAGCCGTCTCATGTCCATTCGATTTTTGGCCGCGTTCGCAGTGGTCGCGATGCTGGCCGGCGGCGTTCTCGCGGCCGAGCCGGTCACATGCGCGATCGTCCCGGATCCGTCGGTGGCGCAATCGCCCCTCGCCGATTTGATGCTGGTCGAGCTGACGCGCAATGCGGACCTGGCGCTGGTCGAGCGCGCGGAAGTCGATAAAATCCTGGGCGAGCAGAAATTGCAGCTGGCGATGGGTGCCGGCGACATCGACAGCCGGCGCCGGCTGGGCCACCTGCTGAAGGCGCGCCTGATCGTGCAGCTGCGTTCCGGCGCGCGCGACATCGGCGGCCGGCGGCAGCCGGTGGTCGAGTGCGTCATCAGCGAGAGCGACCATGGCCTGCGGCTCGTGCGCGATATTCACCCGTGGGATCCCGCCCGGGCCGAACAGGAAGCGCGCGCGCTGGCGAACGAGGTCGGGCAGGCGGCCGGCAAATTGAAACAGCGGATCCGCTGGATTTTCGCCGTGCCGCCGTTCGAGAGTCAGGACCTCGTGCACCGCTACGATCACATGCAGCGCAGTTTCGCGGAAGTGCTGGCGAGCCGGCTCGCCGCGCAGCCGTGCGCGCAGGTTGTCGAGATCGACGAGGCGCGCGCGTTGGCCAACGAGGCCCGGCTGACGAACGCCGACAAAACGGTGCGCCCGCTACTGTCGTTTTTTATCAACGGCAAATACCGCAATGACGGCGAAGGCGCGGCGCTGCGGACGACGATCGAAATGGAACTCATGCAGTCGGGCCGGAAACTCGACGCGTGCAAGGGCGACGGGCTCGACGCCAAGTCCGCGCAGGAGTTCCTGCAATCGACGCTTAACCAGTTCTTCGCGAAGGCGACGCAGGCGCAGGCGGCCCCGTTCGATGCCCGGCGCGAGTGCGCCGAACTCGAGAAACGCGCGGCCAACTTCGAGCAGATCGGCGAATGGGAAAACGCGTTCGCGCTCCTCGAGGCGGCCATGCTCCTTCAACCGGACCGCCCCGAAATCGACCGCAAACTCGCGGCAATCGGAGCCGGGGCGGTCAGGACCCTCAGCAAGCAAACCAAAATCGTTGTCAACCCGAACCGGGACATGATGATGGCGATGCAGCTTCAGCAACTTGGGCGAATGAAGAACCAGAGCACCGCGGAACTGAAAAAAGCCGCCGACAAGATCGTCAACAGCCAGACGAGCACGGAATACAAGGATTACCAGAACCAAGGCGGGCTCGGGAACGCGTTGATCGGGGCGTATGGCCTTTACATGCGCGGGCTCGACCATTTCGCCGCGTACCTGCGCACGATCAACCTCTCGGCCATTTCCGTTCCCCAGTACGGGACGCGCCGCTACGGATTCGGGCAGCCGTACGGGCAGGCGTCGAACAACGAGGCGCTGTTCGAATGGAAATTCAACATCTTCGCCGCGGATTTTTTCGTCCCATATATGAGCGAAGCAGGCGAATACAAAATCAATGCGCGGCGCGAACTGTTGCGGATCCTGCTTGCATGGGTCGAGGGCCTCAACGACAAGGATTTCCGCAATGCGCTGAATTTCATCCGCTATCAGCCGGCGATCGCGGACGATCCGATGTATTACGGCTCGAGGTTCGATCCGTTCAGGGAATATCAGCTCAACAACCGCCGGCCCGAACCCGAGGATCGCGACATTCAACTGCGGATCGTGAAACTGTTTCTGCGCGAGGGCGACATCAAGAACGCGATCAACATCGCATGTTGTTACCATTACGGGCGGGATTACGCCGATTTTCTCAACAGGGTCGCAGGGCTCGGTCCGGAAGGCAACTGCGTCGCGGAATACGGGCGCATTACGGCGAAATCCGATAAAGATCAGATCGAGCCGCTGGCGCAACTCGCCAACAATATTGAGAAGGATGCGGGAATGGCGCCGGTGAAAAAGGACATACTCAAAGAGACCGTCGCCAGCCAACTGGCTTACGCCAGGGATCAGGTTGCCAAAGATGAGGCGCGCCGGCGCGAACGGGAGAAAAACCCGCCCAGGATGGTGCGCATCGGGCCGAACATGTGGATCTCGCAGGAAGAGGCGCCGAAAGCCTCGGCGCCGCCGGCTGCGGTGGCCGATCCGGACATCGAGTTTGTTCCGCTGGCGATTTGCAAGGATCCGCTGATCAACGGCGTGGGACGGCCGAGCGGTTACGTTGGCAACACGCGCGCGCCCGAGCCGCCGCGCACTGACACAATTCTCGGATGGATCGATTGCAACGGCATCGACGTCCTCTGGTCGCACGACCGCCTGATGGCGATCCGACAGATGGACAAAGTCGAGTTGCTGATGAAAATCCAAAACCTTGATCGCGGACGGGTCGATGTCGTTTTTGACGGCAAGCGCCTGTGGGTCAACGACCGAAACGGGTTATGCGCAATCGATCCGGCCGACGGCCGGGTCGAGAAGATCAAATTCGAATCGGACCTGCCGCCGGGCATGCTGTGGATCGCCGGAACAGGCTTGAACAAGCTCTTCATGATCGGTTATTCCGATCGCACGTGGGTCGCGAATTTCGAATGCCTGACCGGCGGCAAATACAAGCTCGACATCTTCCATGAGGCGCGGCTGCAGTCTGGTAATCCAACCGACACCGGGCTGGCTTTCAAGCCGGGGTTCATCAGGAAAACCGATGAATCGAAACCCGGCGAGATTTCCTTCATCGTATCGCGGAATTTGCCCGGGCGCGCCGGCCAGTTTCCGCTCATCGTTTGCCCGGCGCGCCGCACCGTCGCGATTGGCCGGGAAACAATCAGCAACCCCTTCGAGGCGAATGCCCCCGTCATGACAATCGGCGAATACACCATCGGCGTCGATGCGGAAGGAGGCAACCTGCGCGACAACAAGGGGCATGCCGTCAAGTTGAAGGGAAGAATTCCGGCGTGGGTGCAGGCGAACCGCGTGGTGACGACGCACCATTACGGGTCGGTTCTCCTGACGTCCAGCGACTTCGACAGGGCGACGGCCTGGCAGATCATATTGCGCCGCCAGCCAAAGGATCTCATCGCCAAGGCGCCTGAGCCGACGCCGATGCCGGCGCCGGCGCAATCGATTCGGCCAATGGCCGACGCCGTGGATGAATTGAAGGGCCATACGTTCATTGTTCGCGTCTATGCGGCGCAGGGTGAAGCCGGTCGTCCATTCAACAAAATCGAAGTCCCGGTTCGCGCAACCGGGATTGAAATCGAACGGAACCAGGCCGAAGACGGTTCGTTTCTTTTCATTCTCGCCGAGGATCAGACGGATCCTGTCATCAAAAAGTGGGTTGGCTCGCAATGGGGAATCTGGACGATGACTCCTCCGGCCGGCGGCGCATCGGACGCGGCGATGGCCCTGAAATTAAGCGGCAGGCCGGCGTCGATGTCGCAATGCCAGATTCTGGACGCTTACGGGCGACCGATCGCCGGCGCCGAAGTGATCGCAAACTGCGTCGTCATCGTCGATCCCCGAACGCCGGATGCAAACCCGAAAATCTGCGTGGCGATCGGGCGCACCGACGCCGGCGGCATGATCCCGACAAGGATGGGCGGCGGGCCAATCGGCGGTTTCGGCCGCACGCTGAGAGTGATGCAATACGAGCTGGACGACGCCAAACTGGGCCACTGGGCGATACGCGCGTTCATCGAGAAAATTTTGATGCCGGTCGATCCCGCGGGCGCATCAGGCGGGGTCTCGGGGCGGGGCGTTGACGATTCCGGGAAGCCGGTGGCCGGGGCTGAAATCAGGCTCGAACAGGTGCGGCTGCCGGATGGCACGGTCCAGCGTTACCAGTTCCAATCGACAACCGCGAAGCGACCGGTGAAGATCGGCGGCGCTTACGCATGTTGGTGCGTAACTGGTTCGGACGGCGCATTTAAAATGATGTTCCCGACATCCGACGGCATGCCACCGGTGATCGGCTCCCAATACAAGATCGCGGTCCAGGCCAATGGAAAGCCGGTCCGGGAGGCGGTCGTGAAGAACGATGCCGTGCAGGCGGTGCCATTCGGAACTCACCGCGACTGCAGGATCGTCGCGCGGGACGCCCATGGAGGCCCGGTCGCTTACGGGCAATTGAGGGGATGCTGGCTGCGGCAGGAGTTCGATGGGTTCGATCCGGAGCCGGCTCCGAAACCCGGATCGTTCCTCACGCAGAACGAAACGCCGGTCAGGATTTGGCCGGGGCGATACAGGCTCATGCCGGGCGATTACGAATCGACGAACGAAGTCGAGGTGAAGGCGGACGGTCCGGCCGAATTGGTGTTCACGGTTCGGAAAGCTGCGACGAGGCCGGTCGCGCCGGTTGCGCAAGCTTCTTCACGAACCCCGTTGACTCGATGACGCGATTTGCAGATAATGCCGCCTGTCTTTTGTGCCGGAGTGGCGGAACTGGCAGACGCAACGGACTCAAAATCCGTCGGGGCGTGAGTCTCGTGGGGGTTCGATTCCCCCCTCCGGCACCATGAAATTCAACAAAACCGCCGGCCTTTAGGGGCCGGCGGTTTTTGGTTACGAGCACGAGCGCGAACCATGAAGAGTCGGCTCGAAGAGCCGACCTACCCCACCGTTGCCTTGAACTTTTCGCGCAGCCGTGAAAGCTGTCCGGCCAGCTCGATCCGGCTCTCGGGCGCCATGCGGTCGATGAACAAAATCCCGTTCAAGTGATCGGTTTCGTGCTGGATGCAGCGCGCCTTAAGGCCGGTCGCTTCCTCCTCGTGCGCGTTGCCGTCGAGGTCCTGATAGCGGAACCGGATCTTGAGCGAGCGCCACACGTCGCCCTCGATTTCAGGCAGGCTCAGGCAGCCCTCGCTGGCGCTTTCGTCCTCGGCGCTTTCTTCGAGAATCTCCGGGTTGATCAGCACCAGCGGATTGCGCGCCGCGGGCTTGCTGTTGCGCTTTTCGGACCACGCCGTATCGACCGTCACGACGCGCACGAGTTCGCCGACCTGGTTCGCGGCAAGGCCCACCCCGCGCGCGTCATACATGGTCTCGATCATGTCGGCCGCGAGCCGGCGGATTTTATCGGTGATCTTCTCGACAGGCCTGGCGACCTGGCGCAGGATGGGATCGTCGTAAATGTAAATCTTCAGGCGTGACATCAGGTGGCCCGACCTCCGGGTGCGTGCTGCCCTTATTTTAGGGCATGTTTCACGAGGGCTTCAAACAGTTTCTCGGCGAGCGGGTCGCCGGCGAGGTTTTCCGGGTGCCACTGGACGGCGATGAAAAATGGGTGGTCCACGAGTTGGATCGCCTCGACGATGCCGTCGCCCGAACGGGCCAATACGCGAAGCCCCGATCCGACTTCGCGGATTGCCTGGTGATGCCGGCTGTTGACCCTGCCTTCGCGCGTCCCCCAGATATGAGATAAAACGCTGCCGTCTTCGGCCTCGACCGTGTGAAACGCGCCCGGCCGGTTATTCGGATCCCTGTGTTTCAAGTCGTGGTTGTCGTATTCGGCGTCCAGATCGAGCCACAGCGTTCCGCCGTGCGCGACGTTGAGCTCCTGGCAGCCGAGGCAGATGCCGAGCGCCGGCATGCGCCGTTTCTGAATCGCCTCGATCAGCGCGAAGTCGGAGCGGTCGCGGTCGGCGGTCATCGGATGGATCAACGGCGACGAAGCCATGCCGAGCCGTTCAGGGCGAATGTCATCACCACCGGTTAAAAGAACCGCATCGAGCCGATCAAGGACCGGATCCACCGTTTCGGGTCCGATGGGCGGGATCAGGACCGGCGCGCCGCCGGCGTGCTCGATCGCGCGCCAGTAATCGGGTCGCAGGCCGTCGATCTGGCCGGTCGAATCGGTGAAGTGATCGCAATTGATCCCGATCAGGGGCTTGCTCATGATGCCGGCTCCTTGACCCCGACGTGCAGATAGACGATGCCGCCCATGAGCGGCGTGGCGGTGACCGACCCGAGGCCGGCCGCGCGCATTTTCGCGCTCAGCTCGTCCGCACTCCAGAAGTTACGGATCGATTGCGCAAGGTAAAGGTAGGCCATCGAACCCGAAACCAGCCTGCCGACGCGCGGCATGATCTGGAACAGATAAAGCTCGAAGAGCGCGCGCCAGATGCGGTTGCGCGGCCGGCCGAATTCAAGGATCGCCACACGCCCGCCGGGCCGGACGACGCGTGCCATCTCGGCGAGCGCCCCCGGCCGGTCGTCCATGTTGCGCAGGCCGAACGCGATCGTGAGCGCGTCGAAAAAGTCGTTCTCGAACGGCAGCGCCATCGCGTCGGCCTCGATCCACTCGAACCGGCCGCGGCCGAACTTTTCCGCCGCGTGCGCCAGCATCGGCCGCGTGAAATCGGCCCCATGGACGCGCGCCGCGGGCGCGGCCTTGGCAAGGTCCATCGCCAGGTCGCCCGTCCCGGTGGCCAAATCCAGAATCCGCGCGCATGGATTCAGCCCTTCGGTGGCGGCCCTCGCCGCCAGGCTGCGCCAGCGCCGGTCGAACGTCCCTGAGAAAAATCGGTTCAGGAAATCGTAGGCGGGCGTGATCTCGCCGAACATGCGGCGCACGTCCGAATTCTTCGGCGAGCCCGCGACGGGAAGGTTGTCGGTTCTGGAATCGGCCTGGTTCATTCTCGGTTGAATTCGTGTCTTTCGCGCCCCGTGTTTTTGCCGGTTGAAAAAAGACGCAAACTCAGCCAATTTATCACGGATGAGACGCCCCGCACAACCGCCACCGCCGCCCGATCAGCCATCGACCACTCGAGCCGTCGCGTGGACCGCGATGTTCTTCGCGTCGTTGTCGCTGCTCATTTCGGTGTTCCTGCTGTTCACGTGCTGGGACAACGGCCGGTTGATCAACAACTTCCGCGACCTGTGGCTCGACGTGAAGCCGGCCATTGACAGGATGGCCGAGAAAAACGGCTCGGACCTGAAGTGGGATCGCGTGCGCGAGCGCGTCGAGGAAATCGAGCAGCGCGTCTCCCAGGGCGACAAGTCGGCCAAGTTCTCGATCGACAGCCTCCGTCGCGACCTCGACCTGATGAAGGACTACACGACCGACCGCTCGTCGAAGTGGTTCGCCGAGATGAACGATTCGCTGGCGAGGGCACGCGCCGAAATGGAAAAAAACGGCCCGACCGCCGCGGCGCGCCTGCGCCAGCTCGCCGACCAGATCAAGGCGCGCGGCGCCACCGAGGGAAAGGCCAAGCCCTCCCTGCCGAAGGACAACAACGAATGAACGCCCCGTCCGCATACCGCATCGGCGTTCTTTCGGACACGCACGGCCGGCTCCCGGCGCAGGTTTTCAAGATTTTCGAAGGCGTTCAACTGATCCTTCACGCCGGCGACGTCGGCCGCGACGACCTGCTCACCGAGCTCGAGGCGCTCGCGCCGACGTTGGCCGTTTCGGGCAACATGGACGGTCCGCCGCTCGACAACCTGCGCCCGCTGGTGCGCCAGATCGAAACGCCGGCCGGCAGGATCGCGATGACGCACGGCCATCTCGCGACCGCGCCGTCATACGACCACGGGCGGCTTGCGGGGCGCTTCGCCGAGTTCAAGCCCGACATCGTGATTTTCGGCCACAGCCACATCCCGCACCTCAGCCGGGTCGGCGGCGTGTGGCTGTTCAACCCCGGTTCGGCGGGCCACCCGCGCATGGGCCGGCAGCCCTCGGTCGGCATCATCACCGCCTCGGCCGACGGCCCCCAATTCGAACACGTGGCAATTGAGTAAAAAATGTTGCACAATCCGAGGACGATCTAGTGAGGGGGAATTCATGAAGACACCGCTCTACCTGCTGCTCGCCTGGCTGATATTCCCGGCCATGCTTGCTTCCGCCGCCGAGTTCAGGCCGACGCTCGACCAAACCCGCGAGGTGATCGCCGGCGCGCGCGAGCTGCGTCCGATCATTCCGGAACGCGCCGCGCTGGCAACCTCATACACCCTGCCGATGGGCCGCCGCAACCTGATGACCGAGGTTCCCGGCAAACCGTTCCGCCAGGTCGATCCGCCGCCGATGTCGTGGACATTATGGAAAATGCCGTTTTACGTCACGCTCGGCCTGCCGCGCGACCTCATCGACGGCTTCATGGGCGGACTGGCATTCGTGCCATTCATCAGCATCCTCGATTACGCCGTCTATGAAGTCGTCCCGACACAGGCCTTGATGCGCGACCCTCACGACTGGCACGGCTGGCTGGGACGCCGCAACAAGAACGGCCACGCCTATTACGACGGCGAGTGGGGCTGGTTCCCGACGGCCCACGCGTGGAAGTTGAAGCACCCGAGCGCCTGGAAGGCGAAGCGCAACGCCGCCTATAACGCAAAACTGCAAAAGGAACTCGATGAGCTGAACGCCGCCGCCGACGTCGCCAACCGGAACATGGCCCAGTCGCAGCAGGCCGCCCGCGAAGCGGCCCTCGAAGCCCTTCAGTCGGGCAAATCGACCGATGCCACCGGCAACGCGGCGGGCAAGGCCGCGTCCGACCGCATGCTCCCTTACTACGTCACGGCGCAGCTCGACGCGGGCTCGTTCGCGCTCCTGATGGCGTCGCTGGCGACGTATGAGCAGTCACCCCGCTGGGAAGAGGAACTGCTGTGGAACGAGTTGCTGTCGGCGACGCAGGCGCGGCTTGAGCCGACCAAGCGCCTGCTCGAGGAAATGGCCGGCACGTATAAGGTCAACCTGCGCGTGCGCCGCGCGCTGATCCTGACCGATATCGGGCTGGGCGACGTGGGCGACGCGCTCGATGTCGCCCATGATTATCTGGATCCGGAGCCGGGCAAGCCGATGAAGAACCGGCTCGTGTTCGAGACCGCGATTGCCGCCGGTCAGCTCGACCAGGCCCGGCTGGCGCTCGATGCCATGCGTCAGGGCAACCAGTTCGCCGCGGACCTTCCGCTGATGCAGGACCGGCTGAACCTTGCCTCGGGCCAGGCGGCCGCGGCGCGCGCCGGCCTCCTTGCGCGTGTCAAGCTCTCTCCCGGCGATGCCTACACGAACTATTATCTTGGGATCGCGAACCTGCAAGTCGCGCAGCAGGGCGGCCAGGGATTTGAGGCGGCACTCGATTCCGCCATCGCCGAATTGCAGGCGGCCGTCGCCGCGGCCCCCGGGCCGATCCTGCGCGAAGAGGCCAACCAGGCGCTTTCGCTGGCTAACGAGATCAAGTCGGGCGTCGCCAAAAAACCCGAGCTGACCCGGCCGGCGCCGGCCCAGACCCCCGCAGCCGAACAAAAACAAGCTCCCAAGCGCCGTTTCGATTTAAAATTCAATAAATAAATCGACGGGAGTTTTCGCGGGGCGACAACCCTGTCGCCCCGCAATCCGCCATGCCACGAGCCATCGTCTATAAACTTCACCCGGACCACCCGGAGCGGTTCAAGATC
>JAJFUE010000109.1 GCA_021372575.1 bacterium
CGGCCTCGGCGCGGTCGGCCGAACGGATCCCGATCGCCAGCGCGCGCGCGCCGAGGTCGAGCACGCGGCGCATCGCGCAGGCGTGTGAGTGCGGGGTGTTTTCGTATTCCTGGCGCAGGTCGGCGTGGGCGTCGATCTGCACGACCGTCAATGCGGAAGGGTCGATTTTGCGCCGGGCGATCGCCGCGCGAACCAGCGGCGGGGTCAGGCTGTGCTCGCCGCCGACGCCGATAACGAGGCCGCGGTTGTTGTGCAGCTCGGACGCGGCGCGATAGACCCGCTCGAGATAGGCGACGACCGGCTCGCCAGCGGCCGGAACGACCGCTTCGGCCGAGTGGAACTTGAGCTGGTCGAGGTCGGCGTCGAGCTCCTCGTCGTAGAGCTCGAGCTGGGTGGACGCCTGCCAGATCGCCTGGGGGGCAGCAGCCGTTCCCTTGCCGTAAGTCACCGTGCCCTCGTAGGGAAGCGGAAGAACGAGGACATCGGCTTCGGCCGCGGTGGATTCAGGGATGTCGAGGAAGCGGGGGAGTTGCATGGGTGTCGATTACGATTACGATTACGAGCACGAGCACGAGCACGATTAAGCCCGGTCGAGCTCCTCGAAGACCGCTTTCATCAGGAGCGGCCAGACGGCGGTGGCGTCGGCCATGACTTCGGCGTGACGGCCGCCTTCGCTCGGCGGGACGAACTTGCCCCAGCTGACGCCTTCCGAATACGTGCAGCCGCTCAGGCCGCCCCAGTGAACCGGCTCCGGGCAGATGCGCACCGCATACTGGAAACGCGGCGCGGGCAGGTCGAGCTCGAGCCGGTCGGCCGTGATGTCGTAATACGGGCCGACCTGCTGGGCCCAGTTGCGCGGCACGCCGCCGCCGATCGTAAGAATGCCGAGGCGCTTGGCCTTGCCGATCAGGCGGGCGTATTCCTGAAGATCCAAAAACGGGTTGTAGCTCGGGACGGCTTGGAACAGTTCCTCGGGGTTCGGCTTGCGGTCGCTCTTGCCGGCGGCCTTGCGGGCCTTGTCCATCGCCCACGTGGAGAAGTCCAAACCAAGTTCGCTGTCGGTGAACGCGGGCACGAACACCGGCACGCCGGCCTGATAGGCGCTTCTTAAAACGCCCGGGCCCTTGGCAGCCTCGTCGAGCTTGCCGCCGACGGCCTTGCAGAAGCGCGCCGAGCTCCACACGCCGCCTTCGGGCTGCGTGCCGTCGAGCACGGAGCTGACGAAGTGCTCGACCTCGCTCAGGTTGGATTCCATTTCCAGGGTGTCGTAGATGCGGTTGTAACCCTTTTCGAAAAGCTCCTCGTCGTTCTGGTCGGGGGTGACCATGTAGTGGGTCAGGCCGATCGATTCGGTAAGGCCGTGGGCCATGAGCGCCCCGGTGGCGACGACCGCCTGCACGAGGCCGCGGTCGAGCAGGTCACACACCATGCGGCCCTGCTTGGCGACGGTCATCGCGCCGCTGATGGTGAGGATCACGGTGCAGTCCGGGTCGCGGAACATGGTCAGAAGAATCTCGAGAGCCTCGCCGAGCTGGCGACCGGCGAACGCGGTCCTGCCCATGGCGCGCAGCAGATCGGCAAAGCTGCCGACCGCACTCAGGTCGAGGCTTTCGAGGGGCAACAATCCATCTTCGCGCCCATCGTGCAGATGACGAGGAGCCGTCATGACGACTTGCCTTTCGGGGTTGAGCTTGAAACGCTATGGCCCCGGACTAATCTCGGATGCCGATTATGCGGTCTGCTCGGCCAGTTCCGGCTCGAGAACAAACCGGGGCATCTCGGTGATCGTGACGTCGCCCAGGTCCACTTCCTCCATGATGTACTTGAGTACATTCTTGGGATCGGTGTGACCACAGGTAAAGACGTCCATGGCGATCAGGCCATGGTCTGCATAGGTATGGGCCGAGATGTGGCTCTCGTCCAGCATGCAGATGGCCGTAAAGCCCGGAGGCGAATCTTGACCGAATTTGTAGCGGATTTGGGAGATGACAGTGGCGCCGGCCCGGCGTGCTCCACGGGCCATGGCCTCGAGGATGCGTTGGTCGTCCAGACACGTCTCCCGAGCTACATTTCGGCAGTCAACCAGCAGGTGATGTCCCTTTTGCAATTCATAATACCTCCCTAAGAAACTCCGAAAACACCGCCTTTGAACCCGATCAGCTTATCTGTGTAACCGCAGCGGGCGGCGGCGAAGGAGAATTATCCCGTGCCCAACTTGTTCAGATGGACACAAGATGCGTCACTATAGGGTCACATTTCCGTAGAATGCAAGAATAAATGTCACCGTTTTTCGATAGGTGAATTTCCTATTTTTCAGTCGCCGCGGTTTTAAGTTGGTTGACCATATATATGGAAGAACTGTTTGCGCGGCAATACTACTAATAGTATCCAAGCGCTGTTTGGACCGGCGAAAATTTTTAGACCGTCAACGGGTCAAAACAGCCCAAAAATGGGCCTAAATGACGCATTTCCCAAATTTCAGAGAAAAAGGACCGAAATTTTCGGGCGGACGAATCTGGTCGCAGGTGTCGAGCGGCTGTGGTGGAACCGTTTCTAACGGTTTCCCCCTGTCTCCAGCCTCGTGCGAGCTGTTCGAAATCGAATTTGGCTGGGCGCACCAGAGGTGCGTTCGCGAGTAGCCCCCAGCGAAGCGTAGCGCCGCTGGGGGTTGGCAGCGGCGAAAATAATGCACCCCGGAGGGGTGCCCGCAAACCGATACAGGGTCCCCCTTCTATCAACCCTGACGGGATTTGTGGTTTCGGGCTGGCGGCATTGGCGGACGCGCACTTTATTTATTTAAGTTTTATTTACTTGCGAAGTCGTGATTCTCGGAAACAATCTCAACTCACGGTCCGATTGGCTCGCATCCCGCGGCAATCGCCGCTCGTATGGCAAGGCCGGCCGTGTCGTCGTCGAGGGAGTTGCCTATAACACGCCGGCTTTAAAGGGCAAATCACAATGGAGATCGGCAACATGACGATTCGTTTCGGAACCACCAGACGACAGGATTGGCGCCGGCTTGCGTGGCTGGGCCTCGCGACCATGTTCATGAGCGCGGCGATTGCGTGGGCCGAGCCGCGCACGCTCTACAAGCCGCGCGACATCGAAAATGCCCGCAATAACATCGAGCGTTATCCATGGGCCAAATCGATCGTCGCGGGCTGGAAGCGAAACGTCTCTTATGCGATGGGCCAGGACCGCGCCTTTTTCAACAAGCTGATCCCGGAGCTGACCCCCGGCACCTTCTACGGCCAGAACTGTCCGGCCTGCGTCGGCAAGAAATCGGTAACCGGCGAGAGCGATCTCTTCCAATGGAACCTGGAAAAACCCGACCAACTTGTCTGCAAACGCTGCGGCACAGTTTATCCCAATGCGAAATACCCCGAGACGGGCGTGCTGGATTGCCCGCGCATGGGCCAGAAAATCACCTATTACCAGACCCCCGGGGAACTGGCCAATCCGGCCGAGCGCAACAAGCTGGCGCTCAAGTGGCTCGGCGACCGCCCCACAATGACCAGTTTCAGCAGCCTGATCCGCTACGAGAAGGTCCACTGGG
>JAJFUE010000111.1 GCA_021372575.1 bacterium
GAACGCCACGAAGCTGCCGAAGCCCTTGGAGGCCTGCACCTTGGTGATGGCCGCGGTCAGGGTGGTCTTGCCGTGGTCGATGTGGCCGATCGTCCCTACGTTGACGTGCGGCTTGGTCCGCTTGAAGGTTTCCTTCGCCATTGTTCCGGTCACTCCTCGTGACGAATTGCAGTGAATTCGCCGGCCCGACGTTGTTGCCGGGACCCGGTACGCTTGATTTTCGTTTGTCGTGGGGGTTTGGCGCGCGGGAGAGAGGGCCGTTTTGCCGGCCGGACTCCCTTGGGGCAAGCCCGGCGCAACTCGACGGTATCGAAGTTGCCCTCGCTTCGCCAACCCATCAGCGGGATTCGACCTTTCGGCCATACAGGCTCCAGAGAGGGATCCCGGAGCGCCCGCCTTAACCTGCCGTCCTTTCGGACCGAGCCTCAATCCCGCAGGAAGAGGAACAGGTCACACAGAGGGCCATATTCTAAACGCCCCGCTTTTTAAGTCAAGAGGGAAAATGAAAAAAAATGTCAGTAGGTCGCTTCGGCCCGAAGCGACACCCCAAACCGCCACCCTTGCGGCCGCATAAAACCGGCATTTACAAGATGGTATTCCAATTTGGAAGATCAAGACGACATGGCGAGAGACCAGTGTTCGACGGTGTTCCTCCGGTTTCGCTTTACGGGAGGCGACCAATATCAGGGTTCCGCAAGGTTCATTTCGTCCATTAAGGTATAAGGGTGCGCGTCTTCCCCATCAAACCTGATTCGTTTTACGTGGAGGTTTTGGCTGTTTGGATATACACAAAAATGATGCTGTACAATCTATTTCGGAGAACGCCCATGAACCGTATCCGCTTCCTGGTTGTTCTGATCAGCGCGATGACGTTTTCGGCATCCACCGCATCGGCCGCGTATCCTTCATGGCAGCAGGTCGCCCAGCCCGCCGCCGACTGGTACCCTTACTACCTGCAACATGCGGCCGCGGTTTACTTCAATGATTCGTTCTGGATTATCGGCGGTGAGGTGACTCCAGCCTATCAACCAATGATCCGGCGCAGTCCGAACGGCACGACCTGGGAGAAAGCCGTCGCCAACCCCCCATTCGGAAGCCGATTCGGCCATTGCCTGCTGGTGTTCAACAACAAGCTGTGGCTCATCGGCGGCGCGGGATCGAACAGCTTTGCGGATTTTCAGCTCAAAAACGACGTCTGGTCATCAACCAATGGCACCAGCTGGACGCGGGTTGTTGAAAGCGCCCCGTGGACGCCCCGGCTGGATCACGCGGCGATCGTCTTTGGCGGGAAGTTGTGGATTTTCGGCGGCAGCCAGGCCCCCCACCAGAACGTCTCGCTCGACGACACCAGCGTCAATGACATCTGGTATTCGAGCAACGGAACGGATTGGACGAGGGCCACGGCCTCGGCCGCATGGCCGGCGCGCTCCGGCCATCAGGTGGTCTCCTACAACGGCCATCTGTGGCTCATCGGAGGATCCAATAAAAACGACGTCTGGCGCTCGGACAATGGCACGGATTGGACGCAGATTGCCTCGAGTTGCACATGGGCGGGCCGGCGCGGGCACTCGGTGACGGTCCTGAACGGCAAAATGTGGATCGTCGGCGGGGCGTTCTACAAGTTCGAGACGAGCCAGGGAAGCTCCCCCGAGCCCTACTATACAACTTACAACGACGTTTATTCGAGCACCGACGGCGCCGCCTGGAACAAGGAAGCCTCGGGGGCATGGCTCAATCCCTCGGGATCATGGTCCAACCGTTACAATTGCGCCTCCTGCATGGCGGGCAGCACATTCTGGGCCTTCCCCGGCCCAAGCCAATATGGTATGCCCAAAACCACGAGAACATGGAAAACCAGCGACGGAGTCTCGTGGACATACGTGCTGTGGGATTTCAAAACCCCGCTCGGCGTCACCAACACGGTGTGCGTGCACAACTCCAAAATCTGGCTGTTTACGCATGAGATCGGTGACGCCATCTTGCCGCCGACCGCCTTTTCCACCACCGACGCAGGCCACTGGACCGTTCAGGCCCGCGACGCCGATAGCTATGATCCGCTGACCCACGACTACCCGTTTTCGTTCAATGGCAAACTCTGGCAAATCAATCGCGGCACCGGTTTGCAAAACTCGACCGACGCCACGACCTGGACTGCTGTCTCGGAATTACCGGAAATGGGTTTCGTCATCCCGCATCAGAATCAACTGTGGTTCGTTCATCAGGTCCTCGGCCTTGTCGGCCCCATCCAGACTTTGATTTGGGTCTCCACGGACAGCGGGAAAACCTGGACGCCGAAACTCGAGCGGGCTCACAGCCTGCTGTTGAGCACGCTCATGGTCAGCTTCAACGGCCGCATGTACTCGTTCGGCGCCACAGTCATCAGCTCCTCGACCGACGCGGTGAATTGGCCGATCACCGTGAATCCCACCCCATGGACCGGCGCGGCGGCCGCGACGGTGAACCGCAGCCGGCTCTGGGTATTGAGCGGCACGGGAGAGCTCTGGTCGTCGCCCAATGGCGCCACATGGACGAAAGAAAGCGGCCCCGCGCCGTGGTTTAAAGCGAATCTGCCACCGATCCGCCTCCTGTCGCTCAACGGTTCGCTCTATTACCTGTCCAACCAGAAATACGATTATATTTATAACGTGTCCTACCCCGCGATCGGCGAGGCATGGCGTTTCGACATGAAAAACGGCGTGTGGAGCAAAGCCTGGCTGAACTGCCGGTAAATGACGCAAAAGGAAAATCCGATTGATTTTGGCGTCAACCAAAGCGCCGAAGGCGCGAGAGATTAAAGCGTTTGCCAAAAATAATCGCCGAAATCGACAAGCGCTCTCCGAGCGCTGAAAACCACCTTGGATCTTATGTTCACTGCGCAACCCGGATGAGGGACTCGACCGGGAACCCGGCCTCGCGGGCGACGCCGACGAGCCGGTCGTATGTCGCGCTGTCCAGGTACGGCTCGCGGGCGAGGATCCACAAATACTTGTGCGAAGGTCCGGCAACCAGCGCCCATTGGTAATCGGGGTCGAGCGCGATGACGTGGTAGCCGCCGCTGAACGGCCAGAAGAACGTGACCTTCAGGCTCGCGACATCGGGCGAAACGCGGAACCGGGCGACGCCGCGCGCCTCGCGCCAGCGCTGTTTGGCCGGGTCGTAGCCGCGATTAAGCACGGCGATCGAGCCGTCGGACCGCCTCGAGTATTCGGCGGAAACACGCTCCAGCCCGCGCTCGAACGAGTGGTCGAGCCGGGCGATTTCATACCACTTGCCCAGATAGCGGTCGGTGTCGAAGCCGGTCACGGGCGAGACGCCGGGCGGGACCGAAGCGCAGCCGATCAAGCTGAGAGCCACAAGCGCGGGAACGATTGCCCGCGAAATCGTTTTTGAAACAACGGCCATAAACCCGATCTCCTGTTTACAGGAACCATTATAAAGAATAAACCTGTCCACGAATCAGCTTTATCCAAAATACATCGGCCTACCGCAAATCCTTGAGCAAAATCAAATCATCCACCGTCAGCGCGCAGCAGAAGCGGTAGCCGGCGGTGATGCGCTCGGGGCGCAGGTCGGCAAGTTCGAGCCATGGGTGATCGAAGATCGTGAGCGCGGCGTCGCCCTTCCAGATCGGCGACAGCTTGACGTCGCGCGATTTGAGCTGCACCAGCTCGTGCACGGCCGGTTTATCATGTTTGCCGGCGACGAGCTCCGGGAAATGCCGCACATTGACGGCCCGCGCGAAATTCGGCGTCGGCAGCGCCTTGGTCTCCTCGCGCAGCGTCACGACGGCCTCGGCCAGGCGGCGGTCCTTGAACGCCAGCGACGCGCCGAACCGCCCGCCGGGCCCGACGACCGGCGTGGCTTTCGACGGCAGCTCGAACGCCTTCGTGATCCACGTCGAGCCGATCTGCTTGGGCCAGCCCTGCGCGAATCCGCGGATCATCGGCGTGTCTTGATCGACCCAGATGTACGGGCAATACGAACACGGCGCGCCGTCCAAACCCGCCTCGATCAAAAAAATCGTCTCGTGATACTGGCTGCGGGACGGATCGAGAAATTCCTCGCCGCCATCAGTCGCGTATTGCCACTCGATGAAGTAAACGGCGCAGCGCGGCGACCAATATTCGAGCCCCGGCGGCAGGTAGGACGCAACGGCCCGCTCGGCGGCCTCGTATTCGACGACAAGGCAGTTGCCGGCATAATTCCACGGCGGCGCCGGCGCCAGGCTCGACATCCCCTTCGGAGTCCTCGGCGCCGTATAACCCTTGAGCATGATTCAATTTCCTTCCATATTTCAGGTGGCGCCAAATATAACCCGCACGGTCCGCCTATGCAAGGAGCCCCGTTGGACGCTAGATCAAATCCCAACATCGTATTTGCCGGTTCATCCCCCTTCCTGTAAATTGCGCCGAAGTCGATTCCGGGCGAGAGGGTTTCCATTAAAGCCTCATGAGCGAACGCAACACGACGTATCCCACGTTGGGCATTCTCCTGTTGATCTTGGCTCTTGCCGTAATGCGGGCTCCGCATTTGTCAGGCCCGCTCGACACGCCCAACACGTTCCGCCAGGCCGACGTGGCCCAGTGCGCGTTGGATTTTTATCGCAACGGGATCGACCTCATGCACCCGCGGGTCTGCTGGCTCGGCGACCGCGGCACGATCATCTTCGATTTCCCCATCGTCGAGGCGATCATGGCCGTGGCGTATCGCGCGGCCGGCGGCGAGAACCTGACCCTCGCGCGCCTCGTTCATCTTGCCTTCTTTCTCGCCGCGGCCGTGTATTTGTTCCTGCTGGCGCGCGAGTTCTTCGATGATCGCATCGCGCTGACCGCCGCCGCGATCTATGGCGTGCTGCCGCTGTCGCTCGGCTACTCGCGCGCCGTGCATGTCGATTTCGCGGCGGTCGCGTGCGCGCACGCGATGGCGTTTCATTTTGTCGCCGGCTACGGCCGCGACAGGCCGCTGCACTTCATTGCCGCCGCGATCGCCGCCACGCTTGCGTTCCTCATCAAGGTTCCGTACGCGTTTTACTTCGCGCTGCCGGCGGTTGTCGTGGTCGCGTTCCGATTCAAGCCGCGCATGATCGGCTGGATGCTGCCGGCGATCATCCTGCCGCTCGTGAGCTTCGCGCTCTGGCGCGCGCATGCGCATGCGGTCAACGCCACGGCTCCAGACTGGTGGCAAATTCCAGGCTATAAAAAACTGGTTGATATGAACGGCTGGTATTACGGCCCGTTCGCGCTGCGTTTTGATCCTCAGTCGTGGCGCGTGCTCGGGCGGCGGTTCCTGTTCGACGTGGCGACGCCCGTCGGCGCGCCGCTGTTCATCCTTGGCCTGATCGGGTCGGCTTCGGCCGCGCGGCAATACGGCCGCCGCGCGGTGATCGTGGCGTGGACGCTTTTCGCTGGCGTCGTCCTTTACGTTCTCATTTTCTTCAACCTCAACCGCGTTCACGACTACTACCAGATCCCGTTGCTTGCGCCGGTGGCGTTGTTCATCGCGCTGGCGCTCGACCGCATCGCCTGCTGGGCCGCGCCGCATGCCGGCGGCGGCGCGCGAGCCGTGCCGCCGCTTGGCTGCGTGCTGATCGCGATCGCCTCATGGATGTATGCCGAATCGAGGTATTACCATCCCGACGCGATGCAAAACGAGATCGCCCGCATCGTTGAGAGTTCCACGCCGCCGGACGCGTTGTGGGTGGCGAGTTGGGACGGCGCGACGCAATTCGAGCCGCGCATGCTTTACCCGTCGCACCGAAATGGGTGGTCGGTAAGGGCGTCGCTGCTCACGCCCGAAGCGGTCGAGGTCTATCGCAAGCTCGGCGCGAGCCTGCTGGTCGTGGCCTCAACGAACCCGCCGGCAAACGTGGTTCAATTGATCGAACGATTTGGCGGCCGCACGATGGAACTCAAGGCCCGGCCGTGGAAAGCCGTCGTCGTCCGTCTCGAACCGAATTTGAGCAAATGATATCTGCATCGCCGGCCATTCAGATGTCATGTCGCTTCGAGCCGAGGCAACCTACCGACGAATCCGGATCGCGATGTCGCCGCCGGGGGCGATGACGCCCCTGAACGCCTCGGGCAAATTCGCGCCGTGCTGGTCTTCCATGTCGGGGCCGACGGAATAAATGAGCGTGCCGCTTGTCGTCTCCTCCACATGGAACGCCTTCTCGATGAATGGGTCGCGCCACGGATTCTCGTAATCCTTTGTCAAATCCATCGTGCGCGCAATTTCGCCCGAACGTTTGTCCTTGATCCACGCCAGCGCCGCGCGGATCAGGTTGAATTCCGCCTCGGACTGATACTCGCGCTCGAGCGTGAATAACCATTGCGATGGGTCGTTGTTCTTGATGTGCTCGTGCAGGACTTCCCAGTTCCACCCGGCCATGATCCGGCTTTTTTGCTCCTCTTCATCGATCTGGCGCGCCTCGATGCCGGGCGCGGCCGCCCGCCTGTTCATTGCCTTGATCGCCGTCGCCAGCATGCGGTGAACACGCGGGACCTGAAAATCGCCGCGCGGATTCGGAACCCACCAATACTCGTAGAAATTGGCCGTATCGAGATCGTATCCATACGCGCTCGACTTCCACGACCGGTAACGCTCGGAATGCGCGTATTTCCACGCCATGCGGTTGCGCCTCGATGGGTAATAATCATTGATGATGAATTCAAAATTCGATTTGCGGACCGGCGCGGAAAGCCGGGACCGGTGGATATCGTCGAGAAACGCCGCCAGCGTCGCCGCGCGCACGCCCATTTCGGGTGATGATTCGATCCAGCGGCAGACGGCGCGATTGCACAGGCCAAATAACCATGATTGCGGACCAGACCGCTCGCTTGTCGATTCCTTCAGCGCGATGCGATAAAGGTCGGTCGCGTCGCGCAGCGCCTCATCGATCCGGCCTTCGTTCGCGCAGAGCGTTCCATCCGCGATCAGCACCCGAAGGCACGTGGCGAACACGTTCCAGCGGATCGAGTTGAGGCTGACGTAATCCCTGTCGTCGCCAAACACCGTGAGGCCGTCAATTTCCTCGCGATTGAGCGGCGCGGGTTCGTCCGACTCGGCAAAGCGGCGGATTTGCGCGATCAACTCCGCATGGTCGCGCACCCACTTCGCCTGCGCGTCGGTGAGCGGCTCGCCGTCCCATGCGAGCGTGCGCGTGGTGAAGTGGATCTGCGAAGTCGTGCCGCGCTGCCGGCGTTCTGCAAGCGGCGCGGCCGACGTCGCGGTTCTTATCACCCGATCCGGAAACGCCATCTTGAAATCGGCATCGAGCTTTTCTGCGCGCCAGCGGCGAACGAGTTTTATATATTGCGCGCCGGGGCCGCTTTCGGGCGCCGGCAACTGCACTTTGTCGTAATACTCTTTTTCGTATGCGCCGAAGACGGGAACCTGGATCTTCCCGGCCGGTTTCACATTTTCGATTGGCGCCTTTTCGTTCGGCCTGACGACTCTGGTCATGGGCACCGTCTTGATCGGCCCGACCGAATCAATTTCGACCTGCTTGACCCGCGCATCGCCGGCGCCGATCGAGTTGACCCCGATCGACACGGCCCAGAACAGGATGACAAGAAAAAGAAAGGAGCCGCCGAGCACGATCAACGTGATGCGCACGCGACGCTTGATCGGGGCGGACGGCTCGTTCGTCGGAGTCTCTGTCATCGTGTTGTTTATCTCCCGGAAATGCTCCACGCGGCCCGGCCCAGCGTGTCGGAAAATTTTATTGTCTGCCGATACAAGACTGCCTTGACAATGTGTTCGTAACCAAATAAGCCGCCAGCCTGCCGGTAACATAGGATCGACCGGTCCCAGTCCTCGGAGTTCTGCTTGTAGAAATCGGATCTAAACACCGGCCGATTGGGATCGGCCAGCACCCGCTGGTTTTCCCATTCGAATTGACTCATCGCGAGCAAATGATCGCTATAGAGAGCGGCATCGATCCATTTTCCGCCCTTGGCATTCACTTCCACCTCGGCCAGCGTACTCCAGTTTTGAAATGCTTTGCTGCGCCGTACGACCTCGCCGGTCCACCCTTCCATCTGAAATGTATCACCGTGTATCTTGATGATCTCAGCCCAGGTCTTGCTGCTCGCCTTGTCGATCTGATCGAGCATCTGCCGGGCTTCTTGATAACTCATGGCTGCCTTGTGCTTGTCATAGTATTCAACTTCGCTCAACAGCTTATCAAACCGCGCATTGAGCGAGTCCCGCACGGCGCGGATGTTGGCCGGCAGATCGGGCGTGTCGGGGATGAACGGTTTGAACCGCAGCGCCAATGAAGATGTCGTTGAGGAAACTGAATAAGGCGACCCCGAGGTCTGCGTGGTTGTGGCGCCATCTTTTTTTGTGGCGGCGATCGCGGCCGGAATCTTTTCGGCGCCCCGTGGATCGGCCGGAACAAGCAGTTTGTCGGCCATCTTCTCAAACTTCGGCACGGCGATCGGTCGGCTTATTTCGCGCGCGATCGGGATCCCGACCCCGAGCAACAAAAACAAAAAGATCGCCGCGAAACCGCA
The DNA here is from genome assembly GCA_021372575.1 of bacterium. Classification (GTDB taxonomy): domain Bacteria; phylum Sumerlaeota; class Sumerlaeia; order MVZB01; family MVZB01; genus JAJFUE01. The sequence continues at coordinate 8,517 of JAJFUE010000111.1, forward strand.
GAAACCTATTTTCAAAACAAGCTTTAAGCGGGAATTCCGCTGGGGCTGATCGGGCGCGTGGGTGTTGGGTTCCATGCCTCTTCCTTGCGACTAATTGTCCATCCACAAACATAAGTGTCCGAAAGGGGATTTTGTTTTGAAAGAATTTATAAGAATCGAATTTTTCACCACGGAGACACAGAGACACGGAGAAATGCATGAATTGAAAAAGAGTTCTTTTAAGTCAAATTCTCCATGTCTCTGTGTCTCTGTGGTTCATATTTTCCGGATCGCCCTTGCCTGATTGCGCCGCCGGGTGACAAGATGGTCCAGCTTTGAGCGGGATCGCCCCATGACACGGCCAGAGCCTTCCAATCCGTCGCGCGCGCTTGAGTATTCGGTTCTCTTTGTCGTTCTCGCCGCGTTCGTCGTGCTGTGCGCGGTTTGCTCGCGGCAGCTTTCGCCGTGCGTCGATGAGCCGACGCACATCCGCTCCGGCGCGAACCTTCTCACGCGGCAGAAATACACTGACCCGGAGCGCATCTGGTGGACGAAGCAGGACGCGCTGCACCCGCCGATGGACATGCTGCCGGCCGCCGTCGCGATCCTCGCCGGCCAGAGCCCCGATTTCCGCGGCGACATGTTCACGTCGCTGCATGCGTTGCGCGCGGCGCGGTGGGTGAATCACCTCATCGGCGCGGCGATGCTGGCGTGGGTGTTCTTCTGGGCGCGACGGATATGGGGGCGGCGCGGCGGCTGGCTCGCCATGCTGCTCCTCATGTTCCAGCCGCTCTTCATCGCGCATTCGAGCATCGTCAGCACCGACCTCTACATGGCGCTCGGAACGCTGCTCGGCGTCTGGTCGCTGTGGCGGCTGTATTTCGCCGGCGGCGAAAACTCCGTGCCCTACACTCAAGGCCTGCGGCTTTGGTCTCGGCTGATCCTTGCCGGAGTCGCGATCGGGCTGGCCATGTTCTGCAAGGTCGGCAACATGGTCCTGCTCGGAATGGTCCCGATCTTCGCGTTCGCCGGATACGCGCGTTTCACCCCGCAACTGCCAATCAAAACAAAACTGCTGCGCACGATCATTGCAACAGCCGTGATCGATGCCGCCGCCTTGATCGTTGCAGCGGGGCTTTTCGGCTGGGGCGCGCCCGAATACATCCCGCTTCAGTTGCACGGCCACGCTATTCGCCTCCCGCTCGGCCATTCGCTCGCGATCTCGATCTACACCGCGATGCACGTCCAGGACTGGATCGCCGCGCCGGTGTGGCTCGGGAGCGGATTAAGGGCGCCCGGCCTGTCGATGTTCCTCATCGCAAGCCTGCTCAAGACGCCGATCCCGATTCTGATCATGCTCGTACTTGCGCTACCTTTGTCGGCATGTGCCGCAAAGCGGCGCGGACGCCTGTTCGAATTCGCGCTGCTGCTCGCCGTCACCGTCGGATTCATCGTGCTTCTGACCACCCGCAACATCTACCTCGGCGTGCGCCACCTCATGCCGGCGTTCGTGCTGCTGTCGGTCCTGGCCGGCGCGATGACCGTGCTCACGGAGAAACCGGGCTTTTCGGGTCGCATCGTTGCGGCGCTCATTGTCGTCGCGCTCGGTTGCTCGGGCTTCATCGCCACGCGCGCAACGCCGTGGCAGCTTTCGTATCTCAATGCTTTCGCCCGCTCGCCGATGGCGCTCGTCGATTCGGACCTGGACTGGGGCCAGGGCCTCATCGCGCTGCACCGCTGGCAGGAGCGCAACAGCCCCGACCGCCCGATCTGGCTTGCCTATTTCGGTCAGGCCCGGCCCGAAGACTACGGCATTCGCTACCGCGGTCTCCCCTCGCCGATGGGATCGGTCAGGCTCGATCCGGAGCACGCGATCGGCGCCGATCCGCAGCGCTCCGATGGCTACGTCGCGATCAGCGCAACCGACCTCGCCGGCGCGCACAACCGCGTCGCCGGCCTCAAACCCGACACTTACGCCCGCTGGCGCAAAATCAAGCCGGTCGCGATCGTCGGCGGGTCGATCTTGGTCTTCGGCGATTCGCTGCAAAGCCGCGGCTCCGCCCAGTGACGCCGTCGTCATCTGGCGTCATGCAGCAGGAGGTTGCCACTTTGATCCAACCGCACCCATAGGGAAAGCGTGTTCTGTTTCGTGTATTCCATGATCTGAATCGGATCGTATTGAATCGACACGCTTCGCCCGTCCTTGTAGTGCATGGTCAAGAAGAAGATTTTCAGGTGAGTCTGGCCGATCCAGACTGTGACGTTGTCGATGTCGTCCCAACCGGGGAGCGTTCCGACCCACATGCCCTTGAACAGCCGGTATTTCACTGTCGGCAGCAAAGGCTGAATTCTGGGGATAGCCTGGTTCGCAAGCCGGTGCGCGGCTTCGATCCTGCTTTTCTCGGCGGCCGTTAATTCGGCCACGTTGACCCGGCTCGGAAACGGGGGCCAGATCACCTTCGATAGATCGGGCTGGCGACCGCACGCCGCGACCAGGCATAGGCAGGCAATCACAAATGCAGTAACCGTCTTCATCGTTGCGCCTCCAGATTTTCAAAAATCCCGTCCATGCCCGATCCGTTCATCTCCATTGATATATAGTATATATAACAACTGTTTACAATCAACGATATTTGAGGTATCCTTTAATTTGCTTGCTACGTCAAGTCCATGCCGCCAAGATGGGCTGAGACTTTTTCACCCCGACCGGAGGTTGACCGACACCGTGACCGATCCTTCCCGACGTTCCGAACGGGGCTTTTGGCATCTCGTGGTGCTGCAGTTCCAGGGCGCGTTCAGCGACAACGTCCTCAAGCAGCTCATCATCATCGGCATGGTCGCGCTGCTGTTTCAGAGCAAGCCCGGCGCCCAGAGCAAATGGAACGGCATCGTCATGGGCGTGTTCGTGCTGCCGGGCCTGCTGGTTTCGACGTGGGCGGGGTTCCTGGCCGACAAGTTCAGCAAGCGCACGGTGACGCTCGTCACCAAGTCCGCCGAGATCATCACGATGTCGCTCGCGACGCTCGTTTTCATCTCCGGCGACCCGGCCAAGATGCTGATCCCGTCGCTCGCGGTGCTGTTCCTGCTTTCGAACCAGTTCAACTTCTTCAGCCCGACCAAATACGGGATCATCCCGGAGCTCGTCACGCCCAAGCGACTGTCGTGGGCCAATGGCGTGATTGAGTTGACGACGTTCGTCGCGATCATCGCCGGCACGGGTGTCGTGCCGTGGATGCTCAACCACATCCAGCCGCCGGAGTTCCATTATATCGGGTTCGGACTGATCGGGCTGGCGACGCTTGGCCTGATCGCCGGGTTCGGCATCGACCGCACGCCGCCGGCCAATCCGACCCGCCCGTTCCGGATCAACTTCATTCCCGAATTTGCCAAAAACTGCCGGATCATCGTCGCCAACCGCACATTGTTCCTCGTAAACCTCGGCCTGTGCTACTTCTGGTTCATCGGCGTGCTGGTGCTGACGCACATCAACGTATGGGGCGAGTTCTGCCTTGGCCTCGAGCGCACCGACGCCGGCTGGCTCTACGTCGTGCTGTCGCTCGGAATCGGCGTGGGCGCATTCGTCGCGGGCTACCTGTCGCACGGCAAGGTCGAGCTCGGCCTGGTTCCGCTGGGCGGCATCGGGATGTCGGTCTTCGCGTTCCCGATGGCGCTGGCGACCCCCGACCAGCGCATGTTCCAATACTTCTGCGTGTGCATGGTCGGCGTGAGCGCGGGGTTCTTCTCGCTGCCGCTCAACGCCATGCTGCAGCATCACACGAAGATCGAGGAGCGCGGCGTGATGATCGCCGCCAACAACGTGTTCAACGCCGGCGCGATGGTCCTGGCCTCCGGATTCCTTTACGCGTTCAACGCGATCTTCGACCCCGGCGCCGACAAGCTGTTCTGGGTCGCCGGCGTGTTCAGCCTTGTCGCCACGGTCGTGCTGCTCAAGCTGCTGCCCGACTCGCTGCTGCGCTTCATCGCGTTCATGCTCACGCAGACGTTCTACCGCATCCGGCCGATCGGGCTCGAGAACCTGCCCAAGACCGGCGGCGTGCTGCTCATGAGCAATCACGTCTCCTTCATCGACGCGTTGCTGCTGGGAACGGCGTGCCCGCGGCCGGTGCGCTTCATCGCGCTGTCCGAGTTCTTCCGTACGCCGCTCATCGGCTTCTTCCTCAAGTCCACGCGCTCGATCCCGATCTCGCCCGACCAGAAGCCGCGCGAGCTGATCCACTCGCTCAAGGCCGCGGCCGAGGCGCTCAAAGCCGGCGACGTGGTTTGCATTTTCCCCGAGGGCCAGCTCACGCGCACCGGCCAGATGAACCCGTTCCACCGCGGCTACGAGAAGATCCTGCACGACGCGCCCGTGCCGGTCGTGCCGGTCTATCTGGACGGCGTGTGGGGTTCGATCTTCAGCTTCAAGGGGAACAAATTCTTCTGGAAGCTGCCGAGCCAGACGCCCTATCCGATCCGGATCGTGTTCGGCGAGCAGTTGCCCCCCGATTCCACGCCGTTCACGATCCGCCAGAAAATCCAGGAGCTCGGGGCGGACGCGGCGATCGCCTCCAAGGCCGACCGCCGGCCGCTCGACCGGCTGTTCATCCAGTCCGTGCGGCGCAACTGGAAACGGTTCGCGATGCTCGACCCGATGACGCCGCCGATCAAGTGGGGCATGGTGCTGGCCGGCGCGATCGCGTTCGCGCGCAGGCTGGCCGGGCCGTGGAAGGGCCAGGCGCGCGTCGGCGTGCTGCTGCCGCCGTCGGTGGCCGGCGCGCTGACGAACTTCGCCGCCACGCTCACCGGCCGCGCGGCGATCAAACTCAACTACACGATCGGCCAGGAGTCGCTCGAGCACTGCGCGCGCGAAAGCGGGATCAGGACGGTCGTCACGGCGCGCAAGTTCCTCGAAAAGACGGGGCTCAAGCCGCCCGCCGAGCCGATCTACATCGAGGACATCCGCGCCGCGATCGGCAAGCCGGCGATGCTGATCGCCTATTTCGCCGGCGCGATCCTGCCGCGGCCGCTCCTCGAGTGGTATTGCAAGGCCGTCATGCGGCCGAAGATCGACGACCTGGCGACAATCATTTTCTCGAGCGGAACGACCGGCGTCCCCAAGGGCGTCCCGCTCACGCACTTCAACATCATCTCCAACATCATGAGCTTCAGCCAGGCGTTCCAGCTCTATCCCGACGACCGCCTGCTCGGCACGCTGCCGTTCTTCCATTCGTTCGGCTACACGGTGTCGCTGTGGGGCGCGGGCGTGCTGCCGTTCGGCTGCGTGTTCCACCACAATCCGCTCGACGCCAAGACCGTCGGCGAACTGGCCTTCAAGGAACGCGCCACGCTCATCATCACCACGCCGACGTTCCTGCAGCTTTACAGCCGGCGCATCCCGCCCTCGGACTTTGGAGGCCTGAGCGCGGTCGTGACCGGCGCCGAGCGCCTCCCCGACAGCGTCGCCGAGGAGTTCGAGGCCCAGTTCGGCATTTTCCCGCTGCAGGGCTACGGCACCACCGAATGCTCACCGGCCGTCGCGGTCAACGTGCCCGATCATCGCTCGCCGGGGCTGTTCCAGATCGGCCACAAGCGCGGCTCGATCGGCCACCCGCTGCCCGGCATCGCCGTCAAGACGGTCGATCCCGAGACGGGCCGCGTGACCGGCCCTGGCGAGCCGGGCCTGCTGTGGGTCAAGGGCGGCAACGTCATGGCGGGCTACCTCAACCTGCCCGAGAAAAGCGCCAAGGTCCTACAAGGGGGCTGGTATAACACCGGCGACATGGCCTACATCGACGAGGACGGGTTCGTGTTCATCACCGGGCGCCTGAGCCGGTTCAGCAAGATCGGCGGCGAGATGGTCCCGCACGTGGGCGTCGAGGACAAGCTGCGCAAGGCGCTCGGGCTCACGGCCGACGAACAACTGGTCGTCACGGCCGTGAACGACGAGAAGAAGGGCGAGCACCTGATCGTGCTGCACAACGTCCCGCGCCTCACGCCCGACTACATCGCCGAGAAACTGGCCAACAGCGGCCTGCCGAACCTGTGGACGCCCCGCCGCGAGCACTTCTACCAGGTCGAATCGATCCCCCTGCTCGGAACAGGGAAACTGGATTTAAGGGCGTTGCAAAAGATGGCCGACGAGCTGGCGAAGTAATTCGGTTACGACGATTAATCACATTCCTCAAAACACATAAAGTGCAAGATAAACAGCGGCTGAAACTATCAAACCGAGCCCGATCACAAATTGCCAAATGGTAATCTTGATCGAATCCAGCGGCTTGTATAAGAAGCTCGCGGACGAAAGAACCGTTATTGCCAATGCAAAGGCGATCAAGGGCAAAATGCAATCGGGGGCATATTTATTTTCCCGCCATATGAAAAAGCATACAGTCAAAGCCGCGATAGCCGAGGGCGCCAACCGATGCCGGAAAGACTCCATAACCTCGTCATCGCGCAGCCGACCGGTTCTGAAAGGGGCAACACCTGAGGGCAGGGACTCTTGGCCGCAGTAAAAACGAGGCCGCCGGCTGGCCGTTTCTTCCAACTCCCCCCTGTCGGGGAACGGCCAGATTCCTAACTCTTGCCCGGTGTCCTTGCCGAATTCGAGATCGCTATATAAAAACAGAAGCCATGCGGCGACTATGCGTCGCGTTTTCCTGTCCAGAGCCCAGGGCCCTCTCAACCGATGCTCAAACGTGTCGTTATAGAGCAACCAGGCCATGTGATGGATTTTTGTAATGGCTTTGTCGATCTTGAGATCAATCGCATCATCGACGGCGGCTTCATACTCGTCATTCGTCAGCCGCCCGGTCGCAAGCGCCCGCAGCAACCGTGCATACCGTCTTCTTTGGACCATATCGACCATCTACTTATTTATCCGTCTCGACTTTTTCCGTGGGGTCTTCCCGAAATCGGTTTCGAGCGCCTTCATGAATTCTTCGGTGCTTCCGTAGAACGTCCCCTGACCTGTCTCGACCTGCTTGAGGGCGATTCGAAGTTCTTTCTTCCATTTGGATTCGCGCGTGAGGTCCTGAATCCTCACCGGTTTAACCAGAATACCCGCTTCGGTGGCTTCAAACATGACCTGTTGCCCCGTGCCGAGGCCAAATCTTTTGCGAATGGAAGAAGGCAAAGTGATTTGCCCTTTGGTTGTAATTCTCGACAGTTCCATTTCGTATCACCTCTTGTCAAAAATATCATGGCCGCCAACGTTGAGCCAGATCACATGGGGGTCGCCGGGGTTTATTTCTTTTCCATATCTGAAGAGAGCTCGTCCATTCGGCGCCCATGTCATTTCCCAAACTCCCTCCTCGCCCTGAAACCGTTTGACGCGGAGCATTTTGTCAAACCGGCCTTGCTCCAAACTCTTGACCAGCGATGCCACAGCCTTCATAAACAACAATTTTTGCCCGGGCGTGAGTTTCTCGAAATTGCGCTTGAACAGCTTGCTCGCATAATAGGTCGGCATTTCAGCGAACTCCCGACATAGTATGAATGTATTACAATCCTACGACTGTGGTCAATGGACATCCTGCAATCGTCAAATCTCGCCTTCGTCCTTGAAGCCATAGTCATTTGGCGATGCTTTTTTGACCCCGGGGTTTCATGGATTCCATTTTGTCAATCCTGTCCAGCATGCTTTTGACCCTGAGCGTATGAGTCGTGCTTGGCTCGTTCCATTTTTGCCAGTCGTATTTATCTTCGATCATTCTTTTCATTGTTGCGATGCGTTCCCTGGTCAATTCCGCCTTGATTAAACTTCTTTGCGTTTGTTCCGGGTTACCTCCACCGTACTGGCCGGGATCAGAAACTTCTGCGAGGACCTCAAGATCACGGTACGCGATCCAAGCCTTCTGGGCCGCCTCAATTCTCTTTTTCGCACTGCCCGATTTATTAAATATCTCCATCAGCATCCCATACACCTTATTCATATCACGATCCGCCCTGAGCATCGCGCGGGCGGCGAGAACAGTATCAACATGATTGGGATCGTCTGGAATACCCTCATCGTCTTCTTTGTTGTTCTGGGTAAATGCTGAAACAGCAAAGCATAATGCCAGCATCATCACGATCAGAATTCGCAGCTTTTTCATAAGACCCTTCCTATTTCCTTACGTGTATTTCGTGCTACTGTCCGCCAGAATCTTGTTTTCCCGAGAAGATATGAACAGGATATTTTTGAACAGGAGGCAACGGAGGCAACAGAGATTTTGGAAATAATTCTCCGTTTCCTCTGTTACCTCCTGTGCATTCCTGATTTCTCTGCTTCTCCGCCAAACTCTGCGTCTCTGCGATAAGAATGGGGGGTTTTTCGTGGCCTTTCGTGTCTTCTTTCGTGAATTTCGTGACCTGCATTTTGTTTCTGGATTTCTGGTGGCGACTATGCCACGCCAAGTATCTATGGTTCAAAAACGCTCATCAAATCTCCCCTTCGTCCTTGAAACTGTAGTAGTCGTCAGCGCCGAGGACGACGTGGTCGAGGACGCGGATGCCTAATATTTCGCCCGCTTCCTTGAGCCTTATCGTGACTTCCTTGTCCTCGCGGCTGGGATTGGGGTCGCCGCTGGGGTGGTTGTGCATGAGGATCACCCCCGATGCGGCGTGGCGGATCGCCTGCTGGAACACCTCGCGCGGATGCGCCATGCTGCCCGTGAGCGAGCCCTTGCTGACGATGTGGTCACGCAGGATGCGGTTCTTGCTGTCGAGCAGCACGATCACGAAATGCTCCTGCGGCAGGTTCTTGAAGCGGGTGTGGTAGGCGCGCCACACGTCCTCGGAGCAGCGGATCGGGTCGCCCGGCGCCAAGGCGACCATCGCAAACCGGCGCCCGAGTTCCAGCGCGGCACGAATCTGGGCGGCGCGCCCGCGCGAAACCCCCTTGACCTGCGTAAGCTCCGCCACCGACGCCCGCTCGAGCGTGCGCAGGTCGCCGAACCGCGCCAGCAGGGCCTCGGCGATCTCGAGGGCGCTCGCGCCGGACGCCCCCGAGCCGATCAATGCCGCCAGCAGCTCGGCCTCGGTCAGGTGCTCGGCGCCGGCCTGGTCGAGCCGGCGCCGGATCGAGTCTAGCCCGGCGCACGGCCGCGCCGGTTCGGCCTCGTTCGATTCCGGGTGAACCCGCGCCCACGTGCACGCGCCGCGCAGCGGGCACGGCGCGCAACGCGGACGCGCGGCGCACCAGCCGCCGCCCGCCGGTGCACGCACGCCCCCGATCGCCCAGCGCATCAGGCCGTGCAGCGTCTCGACCGGAATGCCGGTCAAGGTCGCGACGTGCTCGGCGGCC
>JAJFUE010000112.1 GCA_021372575.1 bacterium
AATGAGCAATGAGAAATGAAAATGGGAGGGTGTGGAGAGCATGGGTTTGAGAACGGGGGCGGAAATGGTGGGCCGGGGATTTTCCCGGCGCGAGGATGAGAGTAACAGAAAAGTTATGAAAAAGTCACTTCCCTTAGCGACCCTTATGGCCCTTAGGAAACTTAATTTTTGGGAAAAGTGAAATTTTTTGGGGGGCGGGACGTGGTTGGAGAAGCATGCGGGCAGGATCGAGGTAACGGGCGCCCGCTTCGGGGCGCCAAAAAAAACAGCTCGACCGATTCCCCCCGGCGGCGCTGCGCTTCGCCGGGGGCTACTCGCTGCGGTCCCTTCGGGGCCAAGAAATTTGGGGAATGACCCCGCGTTTTGAACGCATGGTCGAACGCCCGTACCCGGCCGGAAACCGTTTCAACGGTTTTAAAGACGGCGCTAAACACATACACCGATAAATCGGTTCGTTTTCCTTCCGTCCTGGCTTTGAACGTCGAACCGCTGTCGCGGTTCCTGAAAGCAGCCATTTGGTTCCAGCTACGTCATGGTAGGATTCCAGCCTTCGCCAAGGCTTCAGCTGGCAAGACGAGCACGAGCACGAAGGCGTGGTCCTTCGCTCAGGCTCGGGCTACTGCGTGAAGAACTTTGTTTACCGCGTCAGGTTGTGGCAGGAGGGGCATTCGAGGGCGTCGCCGACGAGGCTGCCGCAGTAGGGGCAGGTGCGGCGCAGGGGCTTGAGCGAACTGGAATTGGACTGGATCGAGACGACGCGCGGGGCCGCTTTCTCGGGATCGGTCTTGTTGCCGGTCGTGTTGCCGCTGCCGGTGGTGTTCTGCCGCGGGTCGGTCCCCGACTGCGACCAGTCGTATTCATATTCGAGGAGGTAGAGCGCCAGGTCGATCAGGTAATGGACGAAGGATTCCTCGCCCTTGTAGAGCTGAACGTTGCGCTCGAGGATCTCAGCGATCTGAGCCCGGTTCAGCTTGCGGCGCGGTCGCGGTTTCAACTCGGCCATGTTGCCCTCTCACCCTTGCCTGAATCGGCCCAATCCCATATAGCGTTCCACATGCAACCACTCTGATCCTCTTTTCGGCGAGGCGGACGGTTTTCTGAATAGCCTGGTCGAGATCGTCATAAGAATTGACCTGTCCGAAAAATTGTAACGCTTTTTTCGCCAATTCTTCGGCCGGCAGGGCCCTCGGCGACGGCGGCTTATAGCAGACGATCGCGCGCCAACCGCGCCACCGCGCCAGGGCCCTGAAAAACGCGTCGTGATCCTTGTCGTCCATCATCCCGACCAGCGCGATGGCCGGTTCGGAGCCGAAATGGGCTTCCATGGCGCGGGCGATGGCGGCCGCGGCGGTCGGGCAATGGCCGCCGTCGAGGATCCATTCGGGCTCGCCGGCGATCCGCTGCATGCGGCCGGGCAGTTCGAGCCGGCCAAGCGCGCCGGCAATGGCCCCGGGCGTCAATCCCGAGGCACCCCCCCGCGCGCGCAGGCAGGCCAGCACCGCCAGCGCGTTCTGGATGTTCTCGGACTGGAACGGCCCCAGCAGAGGGGTCCGAATCTGGAGCGGCCGGCCTTCGAACGAAAAGTCGAGGTCCAGGCCGCCGGGGTGCGCGTAAATCCGTGTGATCGGGCAAACGCCGGCGGCGGGGGCCAACGGGGCGCCGACGGCTTCGGCCCGGAGGCGGAACACCGCCTCGGCCGCGCCGGAGTCCTCCTGCGAGCCCATGACCGCCCAGCCGCCCGGCTTGAGGATCGCGGCCTTTTCGCCGGCGATCGCCTCGAGCGTGCCGCCGAGCAGGCGCGTGTGCTCGAGGCCGATGCGCGTCAGCAGGACCGGGCCGGGCTCCAATACGTTCGTCGCGTCGAGCCGCCCGCCGAGGCCGGTTTCGACGATGGCAATATCGACGCCGGCCTCTTTCGCCGCGAGGAAAAAGCACGCCGTGAGCGTTTCGAAAACCGTCTTGAAGCCGTGGCCGGTTGCGTTCGCGTCGGCCGGCATCGCATCGGCGATGCGGCCGAGCAGTTCGCAGAAGCGATCGCCGTCGATGGGGCGGCCGCCGATCCGGATCCGCTCGCGGTATTCGTTGAGATGCGGCGAGGTATAGACGGCCGTGCGCAGGCCGGCGGCCTCGAGGAGCGCCTCGAGCGAGAGCGCCGACGAGCCCTTGCCGCGTGTGCCGGCGATGTGCACCGTGCGCAGGCCGCGGTGGGGGCTGCCGATGTCCTCGAGCCGGCGCGCGAACGCGTCCACCTCGAACGTGCGGTCGCCGTACTGCACCTGGCCCAGGTTGCGCTCGTAATTGATGTGGCTGTCGAGCCAGGCGTAAGCCGCCTCGAGCCCCGGAAATCCCGCCATCGAACAACTCCTTGACAGTCAAGGGGGCATGCCAAATAGTGAATCGGTGGAGCGTTGCCAAGTCATACGCGCCCACGGCCCAGTTCATCTTGGCGCGGCAGGCGCCAAAAGGCAACACGCGCATGCAAATCGGAAACTCGCGCCTATACGTCACCGGCCTGATCGGGCTCCTGGCCCTTTCGATCGCGACCGGCTGCACGACGAGCAAGATCACCGGCAACATCGGACCCGACGGCGAACAGATCGCCTTCAAGCGCTATGAGCGCCACGCCGACATCGACTTCCTGCATCACTTCACGCGGACGGTCTATCACGAGCCGGGCGTTTATTTCGGGCCGTCCGGCGACGACCAGATTCAGGTCGTCTCGGAGTGGGGCCGGCCCAACTTCATCAGGAAATTCAAGTCGATGACCGGCGAGCATGTCGTCGAATGGCTCTACCGGGACAACTGCCTGCTGTTCCAATTCATTCGCGACGAGCTGGTTTTCACGGGTCCGATCACCGGCGTGGAGGAGGTGCTGCTCTCGCACGGCCGGCCCGACAGCTACGACATCTACTCGACCGATGCCGGCGTGCAAAGCATGAACTTCGTCTATTCGGGGTTGATTTTCAGCAAGCTCGAAAACTTCAAGTTCAACAACGACAAACTGATTCTGAAAAGCACGGGGAACTGACGGGCATGAAAACGATGCTATGGGCGGCGCTGCTCATTTTTGCGACGGGCATTGCCGGCTGCAAGACGACCAAGGACATCGAGCGCAAGGAGTATGATCATCGCGAAAGCGCGATGAAGCTCATCGACGAGGGACGCCAACTGGCGGCCACCGGACAGCCGATGCTGGCCCTGGCGCGATTCGACCGTTCCACCAAGATCTACCCGGTGTCGGGCGCGTGGTACGAGATGGGCCGCATCTACGAGGCGATGGGGCAGCGCGAACACGCGGCCGCGGCCTACAACGAGGCGCTCAAGCTTACCCCCGAATGGCGCGAACCGCGCTTTGCGATGCTGGCGCTCGGGTTCCAGCCGCCCAAGCCGGCGTCGGCCGACGAGATTCGCGAGGCGCGCCGCTGGGCCGCCGCCAACCCGGTCCGGCCGATCACGCTGACGGCCGACGAGACCGTCACGGCGCCGCTCACGGCCGAGCAGGCCCAGGCCAAGCGCCAGGAACTGATCAAGAACGCCGCCGAAAACCGCAAGCCGACCGAGGCCGAGGTCGCGGCCGCGATCTTCACCGGCAACGGCCAGCCGCAGGGGCTGCCGTCGGCGGAGAAGCCGGTCTATGAACGCGGCAAGGAACTGATCATCGGCTCGTATCCGTACCACATGGAGCGCGCACGCTCGTTCGCCAGGCGCGGCCAGAGCGACCTGGCGGCGGACGAATACCTGCGCGCCATGCAGATCGATCCCAAGCAGATCGACCCGCGGCTCGAAATCGGCGACATGATGATGAAGCTGGAGCGCTACCCGCAGGCGCAGTTCCATTACGAGGAAGCCGGCCGGCAGTTCCCGGCGTCGCCGAAGCCCGACCTGAAGCTCGGCATCCTGGCGATGAAGATGAAGGACAACGACACGGCGGGGAAGGATTTCCGCGACGCGCTGCAAAAGGACCCCAAGAACACCGAGGCGTTCAACAACCTGGCCGTCATCGCGATGCAGGGGAAGGATTACCCCGAAGCGGCGCGGCTGCTCAACGAGGCGCTGACGATCAATCCCAATTACACGAGCGCCCTGCTGAACCGCGGGCTCATCGCCGACGAGATCGAGAAGAACCATCCGCTGGCGCTCAAGCTGTTCCGGCGCTACGTCGAGCTGAACGGCCCGCGCGCCGGCGAGGTTCGCAACTGGATTCAGGACCTCGAGGCCGGCCAGAAGTGACTGCGGCGCCCGAGCCCGTCCTGACCGTAACGTTAAATCCCGCGATCGACCTGGAATTGCACGTTGATGAGCTGCGGCGCGGCGCGGTGACGCGCGCGTTGGGTTCGGCGCGCCAGGCCGGCGGCAAGGGCATCAACGTTTCGCGCGAACTGGCGCGACTGGGCGTGAGGTCGGCGGCCGCGGTCGCGCTCGGCGGCCCGGACGCGATCGTTTTTAAGGAGCTTCTGGGCAAACCGAAATTCGCCGTGCACGCCATCGCGATCCGCGGCGCCGTTCGCACGAACGTCACGGCGGGGCCGGCGGGCAGGGGCTACATTCTCAAGATCAACGAGCCCGGGCCGGAAGTGTCAAAGAGCGAAACCGGCAAGATCGTTCGCGAAATCGGGAAACTGACGATCGGGCGCAAATGGGTCGTGATCTCGGGATCGCTTGCGCCGGGGATGCCGCCCGACACGTATGCGCGCATCGTGCGCGCGGCGCATCGACACAAAGCGGCCGTGGCAATCGACTGCGAGGGCGGGCCGCTCCTGAACGCGATCGCGGAGAAACCGGAACTCGTGCGCGTCAACCGGTGCGAGCTGTCGGCGACCATCGGCCGGCCGCTGGCCGGACAAGCCCCGGTGATCGAAGCGATGCGCGAGGTTTGCCGCCGCGGCGCCAAATCGATCGTCGTCAGCGACGGCCCGCGCACGGCTCTTGCGATCGATGAAAACGGCACGCTGCGCAAAGCCGCTCCATCGCGCAAATTCCCCGGTCGCATCGTCGGCGCCGGCGACGCCATGCTCGCCAGGCTGATCGCGAGCCTCGTCGATGGGGAATCGTTTTGCGAATCGTTTTTGAACGTTGTCCAAAGGTCACGCTGCCATGGATGAACCGCGCGCGGTGGAACCCGTTGCCGAAATCCCGTCGCAATCACTGATCGATTGCATCTATCGCATCGGCCAGGTGATGTGCCGCATCGAGGACGTCGATCACCTGCTGCGGTCGATCCTGAGGGAATGCTGCGACCTGATGGGCTGCGAAACGGCCAGCATCGCCGTCCATGACGAAGGCGCGAACGACCTGCGGTTTTCGTCCGTGCTGAACGACGACGACCAGGCCCTGACGACGTGGCGCATTCCGATGGGGGTCGGGATCGCCGGCAAGGTCGCCCAGAGCCAGGCGCCGATGCTCAGCAACGACCCGCAGCACGACGCCGGCTGGTTCGGCGACATCGACCGCTCGCACGGATTCGTGACGAGGAACCTGATCGCCGTGCCGATGGTGTATTCGGGCAGGCTGATCGGCGTGCTGGAGGCGCTCAACCGCCCGGCGGATTTTCAGGACGCGGACCTGCGGCTGCTCCAGATTTTCGGCAACCAGGCCGCGATCGCGATCCAGGTCCAGCGCCTGATCAAGGCCAAGGAGGAAAACGACCGCCTCGCCGGCTTCGCGATCGCGCTGGCGGACATCGGCCACTCGACCAAGAACATCCTTGTCCGGCTGAAAATGCCGGAAACGCTGATCGACCGGGCCATCGAGCAACGGAACTGGAACATGCTTGGCGAGCCGTGGGGGGTGATGCGGCGCGCCACCGACGACATCAAGCGCCTTGTGCTCGAGATGCTCAATTACGCCAAGCCGCGCACCGCGCAGATGGAGCCGGTCGATATCGCCGCGCTCGCGCGCGACGTCATCGACACGTGCCAGGGCGACGCGTCCGCGAAGGGCATCCGGCTGCAACTGGATTGCGGGCTGAGCGACACGCAATGGGACCTGGACGCCGAGATGATGCGGCCGATCCTGTTCAATCTGGTCGGCAACGCGATCGAGGCGATCGAAGGCGGGGGGCTCTCCGGCGGCGCCGTGACCGTCGAAGTCCTCGCCGACGGGCATCAGCGCGTCATCAACGTCCGCGACAACGGGCCCGGCATCCCCGAGGAAATCCGCGGCAACCTGTTCAAGCCGTTCTTCACGCACGGCAAGCGCAGGGGCACGGGGCTTGGGCTGGCGAACGTGCGCAAGGGCGTCGCCGAACAGGGCGGGCGCGTCGAAGTCGATTCGACGCCCGGCGAGGGTGCGACGTTTTCGCTCATTTTCCCGCAGAGCGCGGGCTAGAGGTGATTGACAAAGGTTTTCCGGCAATGGGCCAATCGGGATGGTTCCAGATTTGGCGAATCGATGATTGGTTCGATTACGATTACGATTACGAGCACGAGCACGAGCACGAACGGACAACTATTGGAAACGCTCTAAACGTTGCTGAGCCGCAGGATCAAATGGACCGTGAGTTGCGCGGCGGCGAAAATGATCTTGAGCGCATCGTCTGGATTTTTAGCCTTGAGTTTCTCGTAATCGGCGCCCGAAAAGTGCGTGTATTCGATTTCGGTCAGCGCGCGCAACGATGCCCCCCGCGGCTCGCCCGCGAAGTAGCCGACCTCGCCGGCGATCGTGGGGGCCTCGAGATGCCCGAGCCGGCGCGGCTGCGGCGCGGACTCGTCGATCGCCTCGAGCGCGCCCTCGTGAATGTAGTAAAAGCCGTCCGAGGCGTCGCCCTGCCGGCACAGGTACGATAACGCCGCCAGCTTGCGCCGGTTCCTCGCGATCCCGAACCAGCCCTTCGGCAGGTGAGGCTCGATCTCGGCAAGGCCCTTCGCCGAGTCCGGCTCGTAGCCCTCGATGTAAGGGATGCCGTCCTTGACGCGCGCGGCCTCGGGCCGGTTCCGCGCGCGGAGGCGCGCCGCGAGCAGGCAGAGAAGATTTTCGACCAGCTTGATGCCGGCATGGGTGTCGCCGAGCTGCTTGCTGAGTTCGATCGGGTTCGGGATCTCGAGGAGCGTCACGGAATCGACCGCGCGCGCCGATGCGTTGCGCTGGCCGGTGTCGATCAGGATTCCCATCTCGCCAAACACCGCGCCCTCGCCGATCCGCGCGATCTCGACCTCGGTCTTCAAGGTGCGGCGCAGGATGGCCACGGAGCCGCTGACCACCATGAAAATCGAATAGGCGGGGTCGCCCTCGCGGAAAACATATTCGCCGGCCGCAAATTGACGGTAGCAGCGGCAGTGGCGGATCAGCTCCATCTGCCGGGCGGAAAGGCCTTTAAGGAGTTGCACACGTTCGTCAGTCACCATGACGCGCCGCCTTGACACGAATTTTACTGCTCGGCCGGAATCATAACGAATCGCATGCGCGGCCTCAAGATGAATGCGGAGCGCGGAACGGATTAAATCGCGGCATTGCGGGGCGAGCATTCGGAACTTTATTTCTCCCCCGCATTCGGTTAATTGTTTCGGCATGAGCGCGACGTCAAATTTCATGCGCGGCGCGGGCGACGTGTGGCGGGGCACAAGCCTGATCCTGGGCCGGCCGCGGCTGTGGATCTGGATCCTGATCCCGTTCGTGCTGAACGCGGCGCTGTTCGGGCTGATCGCGTGGGGCGCGTGGTATTTCGCGTGGGACCGGATTTCGCACATGATCGGCTCGGGATTCTGGTGGGACATGCTCGGCTGGATCATCTCCGTGGCGATCTGGATCATGCTGGCGATCTTCGTCATTTTCCTGTTTGTGCCGATCGGCGCGCTGATCGCGCTGCCGTTCAATGATATCCTCTCGGAGAAAGTGGAAATCATCCTGACCGGCTCGACGGTGGATGAATCGATTTCGATCAGGTCGCTCGCGCGCAGCATCGCCGTCGGCACGAAAACCGGACTGCGCCTGACACTGGTCACGCTTTCGCTGCTCATCCCGGTGCTGCTGCTCAATTTCATCCCGGTGATCGGGAACGCGCTGTCGGTGGGGCTGTCGGCGGCGATCACGATCCGGTTCCTGGCGCTCGAGTTCACGTCGTACAGCATGGACCGGCGTTATTACGACTACCGCCGGCGGGAGGAATTCATGCGGCGCAACCGCGCGCGCGCGGTCGGCCTGGGCGCGATGGCGTGGGTGCTGATGCTGATCCCCGTCGTGAACGCGCTGTTCATCCCGGTCTCGGCGGTCGCCGGGACAATTCTGTTTTGCGAGACCGAGCTCGCGCCGGGCGGGGCGAAATCGACCTCAAACATCCGAATGTCCTAAGGGAATCACCCGTCTCGGGCCGTCTCAAATGGCCGCCGGCGCGGTTTAACCCTCAATCTTTTCCGGGCTTTTCCGGGTCGCGGCGTTATAATTCAATTGTATGTAGATTGGTTGTGAACAAAAATAACGACCGTCCGGCTGGTTGAAAGGGGCTGATTCACGAGCCGTTCGATCAGCCGGAACCCCGGTGTCATCGTGGTTGCATCGGCCCGGCGCGCTCGCGCCAACGCGCTTCCTCAAGCTGAAGGAACGCGGGGCCGGAAACACAAGGAACGCCGGGACTCATTCAAAGGAGCCAGAGCAATGAAAAGGTTGCTGCTTCAAGCTGTCGGTCTGGGCGCCCTGATGGCGCTCGCGCTCGGAGCCTCATCGTGCGTGGTCTCGACCCCGCCCGCAGGGGCTGAAGGGGTTGTCTATTATGACGACGCGCACCCGGGGCCGCTCCACGAATACTATTACTACCCGAACTCGCAACTATACTTCGATCCCAGCATTCGCATCTGGTATTGGCACGAGGATGGCCACTGGAGCCACGGCCGCGACCTGCCGGCCCGGTACCAGAACAAACATCGCGACCGCTACATCTTCCGCAGCGACGTGCGCGAACCGTACGTCATTCACGACAAAATCGAGCGCAACTACCGCGACCGCACTTTCGGCCACTCGCGCAACCGGCCCGAGCTTGATTACAATCGGCGTTATGACCGTTATCCCGAACGCGTTCCGGAATACGACCGTTACCGTCCGATTCCGCCCGTCGGCGAACACCGCCGCTAAGGCGACGAACTCCCAGTCCGGCCCGGGCTTTTTTCAGGCCTTGAGCCCCCAGTGTCCGGGCTGGCCGGTGGCCGACAGCACCGCGCGCCACAGTTTGCCGCGCGGGTCGATGCGGCGTTTCCTGCCGACGACCGCGGCCATCGGCACGTTGGTGAACACGCCGTGCCAGTAGCCGATCACGACGTCGGTCTTGCCGGCCATGGCCGCATGCACCGCATGATCGGCGAGGTCCGAGCAGAAGATGCTGTCGGCGCTGACCGCCGCCGTCGAGCGGATCGTGTAGCCGGGGTCGAAATACTTGATGTTCACCTCTTCGCTGTGTTGTTTGAAGTCGGCGGCAATGGCGTCCCTGAGGAACAGCCCGATGTCGTTGTACTTGATGTTGCCGGAGGCGTCGCGCCGGCCGCTGTCGCCGATGAGGTGCTGGCCGGCGCCCTCGGCGACGCAGATGACCGCGTGGTTGCGTTGTGGCAGCCGGGCGCGCAGATGGGCCAGCAGGCCGTCCTCGCCCTCGAGCGGGAACGGCAACTCCGGCACGAGGCAGTAATTCACGTCGCCGCTGGCGAGCGTCGCGTGGGCGGCGATTGCGCCGGAGTCGCGGCCCATGAGCTTGACGATCGAGACGCCGTGCGGCGCGCCCTTGGCCTCCACGTGCGCGCACGTGAGGACGCCCTTGGAGACCTCGACGGCGGTGGCGAAGCCGAAGCTGCGGTACACGAACTGGATGTCGTTGTCGATCGTCTTGGGGATGGAAACGACGGCGATCGGCAGGCTGCGTTTTTCGATTTCACAGGCCAACTCGTGAGCCGCGCGCGAGGTGCCGTCGCCGCCGATGGTGAACAGCATGTTGATGCCGAGCTGTTGCATGGTTTCGATCATCTCGCCCGAGTCCCGGCGGCCGCGCGAGCTGCCCAGGATCGTGCCGCCGTGCGCCTGGATGTCCTCGACCTCGTCCATCGTGAGCGGCCGGGGCGGCCACTGCGTGTCGCGCGTCAGGCCCTGGTAGCCGTAGCGGATCCCATAGACCACCTCGACTCCGTACCAGTAATGCAGTTCCATGACGATCCCGCGGATCACGTCGTTCAGGCCCGGGCATAAACCGCCGGCCGTAAGGATCGCCGCGCGCACATTTTTCGGATCGAAGAAAATTTTGCGGCGCGGGCCGGCCTGCTCGAAGCTGAGCCCCTCGCAATCGGGCCTGGGCTGCGTGGTGATGTCCATCAGGACGCGGCGCTCGTCGCCGATGAAGTCGAAGTTCCATCCGCCGGCGGCGCGCATCAGCGGCGAATCGACGGCGCACGGGCCCAACTGCTTGACGGTCAGCTCATCAGCTTGCATCGGAAGCTCCATTATGATTTGAGTTGCATGGATCGCGTGGCGAGAAACCTGAGCGGCGTGTCGGCCTCGATCGAGAAGCGTCCCAGGCCCGCCGGCATGAACCAGCTCTGGCCGAGCTTGAGCGGTGCGCTGAAATCTCCGGCGATCATCCGGCCGCTCCCCTCGACGACGTTCAGGATGAGGCCGTGGTCGTTGGCCGCGTCAACGTCCGCCCTGCATGGCGCGGGCCAACTGATCGTCTGGACCTGGAAATAATTGTTGGTCACGAGCGTGTGCCAGCGGGCGGCCTCGAGCGTCCCGACCGAAACGGGCATCGGCGGCCTGGCGCCGTAATCGCACACGCGGCAGGCGTCGTCAATATGCAGCGGCCGGGCCGGCTGGCGGTTCCAGTCCCACAGCCGATAGGTCGTGTTCGAGCATTGCTGCACTTCGCACAGGAGCGTGCCGCCCAGGATGGCGTGGACCGTGCCGGGCGGGATCTGCACAAAATCGCCGGGGTGAATGGGCACGCGGCGGATGCACGAATCGATCGTTCCGGCGCGGGCGGCCTCGGCGAGCCGGCCGGCGTCGGTCCCGTTGTTCATGCCGAGAACGATCTCGGCGCCCTCGGGGCAATCCATGATGAACCAGCACTCGCACTTGCCGGTCTCGCCGCGCGGCGCGCGGGCGTCATCGGGATGAACCTGCACCGAGAGGTCCTCGGAGGCGTCGATATACTTGACGATTAAAGGAAATCGAAGCGGCGGCTCGGTGAGTCCGACCAATTCCGGAAAGCGCCGCAACAGCTCGCCGAATTCCATGCCGGCGTAAGGGCCGTTGGCGATTCGCGAGTGGCCGTCGGGATGGTCGGAGACTTCCCACACCTCGCCCCACGGGCCACCGTGGTCCGGCAATGTTTTGCCGAGCCGGGTTTCCAGCCTGCGACCGCCCCACGGCCGGGCGGAAACCCAGGGCTGCATCAGTAACGGATAGACGATCAGCCGTTCGCTCATGGAATAGTTGTAATGGGTAATCGGCCCGGAGTCTAGCAAAGTCCTTAGTCCTTAGTGCTTAGTGCTTAGTGCTTAGTGCTGGTCCTGGCCCATGGACTTTTGGGACCAAGGACTTGATATCACTTCGTCTTGCGTTCGGGGTTTGGTTCTGACAAAATATCAAACTTCACGGTCGTGTTGATCGTATAGACAGGATTGAGGACGATCCAACCGCCCCACGGTGGCGGGAACATTCGAGGAAAGGCGCTTAACATGGCGAAGGAAACCTTCAAGCGGACCAAGCCGCACGTCAACGTAGGGACGATCGGCCACATCGACCACGGCAAGACCACCCTGACCGCGGCCATCACCAAGGTGCAGGCCTCCAAGGGCTTCGGCAGCTTCGTGGCGTTC
>JAJFUE010000113.1 GCA_021372575.1 bacterium
GCGCGGAGCAACGGGAGCTGCGGACGGACGGGGCGCAACGGGAGGAGCTTGGCGCGGCGGCACGGTCGCGGTCGGAGCGACCGGCTTCGGTTGAGGCTTCACTTCTGTCTTAACCACGGAAGAGGAAACGGACTCCTTGCCCAATGCGGGCGTTTCAGTGCGGCTTTTTCCCAGCCGCTGGCGATAGATTTCAAACATTTTGGCGGCGTATTCGTCGCCAACAGAGGAAGAGTGGCTTTTTATCTGGTCGTGGATCGGAGCAAACTCCGGCATGGACTTGAATTCGTCCGCCAGCTCCTTGCTCTTGACCTCGACTGAAAAAGCCTGGCCGATGGCTTTGGCCAAATCGTAAATCCGCATGCACTCAGCTCCTGTCCACGGCGTTGGCCGCAGTGGACGCTAAATTCCAAGTAAACTCTATGAGCCTGTCTAAGTCAAGTCCGCTGAATCCTTGACGGCGGGCATCAGCCCTGCGGCTCGTCCTCCTGCGGGGCCTTCGTGGCCTCAGGCGCCTCTTCGGTTGTCGCTTCACCTTCAGCCGCTTCTTCACCTTCGGCCGCTTCTTCGCCTTCGATTGCTTCGCCCTCGGCGCCGGCTTCACCCTCGGCGGCTTCGCCGCCTTCGGTTTCCGTCAGCAGCCGCTTGCGTTCGGTTTCCATCTCGCGCAGGGCATCGACGTACTCGCTGGCGCCATGGATCAGGTTCTCCACCAGCGCCTCGTTGTCGCCCGTGAACGGCATCAGCTTGGCAGCCTCGGCCTTGGCGATCTTCTCGACGCTGTTGAAGCCCGACCGCAGGAGCGCCTCGCGATACAGGTCGCTGAGCCCTTCGATCTGCTCGAGGAAGTCCTCCAGGTAACGGCGCTGAATTTCTTCATACGCCAGCTCTTCTTCGTTCTCGCTCTTGATATCCAGTCTATATCCGGTCAGCCGCGCCGCCAATTTCGTGTTCTGCCCCTTGCGGCCGATCGCGATCGCCAGGTTGCCTTGGGCGACCGTGACCTCGGCGCGGTGGTGCGCCTCGTCGAGCTGGATGCCGACGATCTTGGCCGGGTTCAGCGCATTCCGAATAAACGTCGAGGTCTCGCTCGACCACGGCACGATGTCGATCTTCTCGTTTTCCAGCTCGCGGACGACCATCTGCACGCGCGAGCCCTTCATGCCGACGCACGCGCCGACCGGATCGACGTCGCTGTTGACCGAACGGACCGCGATCTTCGTCCTGACGCCCGCCTCGCGCGCCACGCCCACGATCTGCACCGTGCCGTCGGCGATCTCGGGCACTTCCTGCCGGAACAGCTCGATCACGAGCTGCGGCGACTTGCGGGTCAAAATAATCAGCGGGCCCTTGGTCGTGTTATCGACGCGCTCGATGAGGACTTTCAGACGGTCGTTGAACCGGTAGTGCGCGCCGGCGGGCTGCTCGCTCGGGGGCAGCACGCCCTCGGCGCGGCCGATGTTCATGATCACGTCGCGCCGCTCGAAGCGCTGCACGAGCCCCGTCACCAGCAGGCCTTCCTTGTCCTTGTATTCCGTAAAAACTTTCGTCCGCTCGGCGTCGCGCAGTCGCTGCATGACCATCTGCCGGGCCGACTGCGCCGCGATGCGGCCGAACTCGCTCGGGTCGATCGGGATGCGCACCTCGTCGCCGGCCTTGATCTTGCGGTCCTTGAGCAGCTTGCGCGCTTCCTTCACGCTGACGCTGTCGTGGTCGGTCATCGGCACTTCATCGATGACGGTCTTGGTGACCGTAACCGTCAGCTGGCCGGTGTCCATGTCCAGGTTGGCAACGGCGTCGCGGTAGCGCGACAGCTGCTTGCGCGACGCGGCCAGAATGGCGTGCTCGATCGCCTCTTTGAGGATTTCAGGCGGCAGATCCTTTTCCTTGCTGATCAGCCGAATGAAAGCTTTAAGGCTGTTTGGATCCATCACTCAGTTCTCCCGTCGCACCGCATGAATTCACAGCGGCTGGCCGTTCAACAAAAAAAGTGGGCCGCTCGCACTTGCCCACCTGAACCACTCAGCCAAGGGTACCTGTTACGATTTAAGCAAACGCGGCGTAACGCTTCAAGGGCAAAGTTTCCGCGCGGCCACTCCGCGCGCCCCCACTGTGACATATCCTAGCATATTCAGGCACCCCATCCAAGCCTTCATGCCAAGCCATTGCCATTTACTTCCCGATATTTTCCATCCCGCGCTTTTTTATTTCGTGCTCGTGCCCTAATCGTGCTCGTGCTCGTGCTCGTAATCGTAATCGTAATCGAACCGCGTCCCATTACGCCCATTATTCCCCCCCGCTTCTTCAACCGCTCCAAAATCTTCTTTGCCCCCTCGTTTTTCGGGTCGCTTTGCAGGACGGCCCCCGCCATCATGCGCGCCTCCTGGACGCGGCCGTTCGCGGCGAGGATTTCCGCCGCCGCCAGCGCGCTCTGCGGGCTGAAGATCGGCTGGCTCACGCGCCCCTGGAATTCCATCAGCTCCAGCGTCGTCTTGAGCGCCTCGGGGGAGGCCTGCCGCCCGGCCGCCACCGCCGTCTCGAGCCGGCTCGACATCAGCGGCAAGTAGCTCGGGTAATCCTCCAGCCCCCAGTCGTTGATCTTCACCGCCAGCGGCACCATCCCGGAATCGAGTGACGCCCGGATCCCGATCGAATAGTCGTTGACGCGGATGAATTTCTGGTCG
>JAJFUE010000119.1 GCA_021372575.1 bacterium
AAACGCAAAACGGCAAAAGGCGCGAAAGGGAGGATTCGGAACAAAATTCAGGTCACGAAAGGGTTGACGCGGTCGGGCCGCAACCAAAAAAATGCATACACGAAACACACGAAAGAAGAGCACGAAAAGACACGAAAAAAAATTGTCGCAGAGATGCAGAGTTAGGCAGAGAGGCAGAGAATATTTCTGAACAGAAGAATTGAACAGGAGGAAACGGAGAAAACGGAGAAATTTCTTTTGGCTGAAGTTTCTGTTGCCTCCGTTGCCTCCTGTTCAAAAATCTTGTCAGGAAAACAAGATTCTGACGGATAGTAGTACGAAAAAGGTCCGGCAATTCGATGGCTGAAGCCGGGTCCGAGAAGCGCGCTGAAGTGATCGACAAAAGTTTTCCGGCAATGCGCCAATCGAGATGGTTCCAAGTTTGGCGATTCGATGATTGGTTCGATTACGATTACGATTCACGATAAAAAACCGATCCGGCCTTGGGGTTGGGGGGGGGCGGATCGGCTTTCTGACCGCCGCACTGGAGGAGTTCGGATGAACAGGGCGGCGTATATCGGGAACTTACATCATCAGAACGTCTGCGGCGCCGGGCCGGGGCGTCCTTCACCGTCCTGGGGGCGGCCTATACCGCCTTGCGGGCGGTCCATCGGACCACGGCCCCGGCCCATACCGCGGCCGTCCATGGACTCGGGGGCCTCGGGGCCGCGGCGCAGCTCACGGGCCTTCTTGATCTGCTCGGGGGTAAGCACGCCGCGAACGTCAAGCATCTCGCCGGCCTGCAACTTGCGCATTTCGGTCATCGTGTTGCCGGTCTTCTCAATCTGGCTCATGATCGCCTGCTTGTCGGGGCGCTCGGCTTCCATCAGCTCGCGCATCTTTTGCTGGCCGGCGCGCTGGCGCTCGGCGATGGCGCGGCGCTGCTCCTTGTTGCGCTCGGTGATCGCGCGGATCTGCTTGACCTGATCATCGCTGAGGCCGAGCTCCTGCTTGGCGCGCGGGGTCAGAAGCATCTGGGCCGCAAGCCCGGGTTCCCTGCCGCCGCGCATGGCCATGCCGGGGCCGCCCTGGCCACCGCGCATCGCAGCGCCGGGTCCCTGGCCGCGCATGGCCATACCCTGGCCTTCGCGGCGGGCTTCCATGCGGGCCTTGCCCATCTCGGGCCGGCCGGCGCGTTCCCTCATGCGAATCGGGGCATGATCCGCCTCCGGGCGGGGGCGCTCAATGCGATCGCCCTTCCCGCACGATTCCGGACCATGATGGCGATATGACGAACAGCCGACGGCGAGAATCAGGCCGCCGGCGCAAGCCATCGTAATCAGTGCCTTGTGGAGGAAGAAGTTAGTTTTCATCGTTGGGCTCCTTATCAGCTCGAACTGGCAAATGACATGTGCAAGTGGCATGCCGGTCGCGGATTGGCGGGGACCGAAAGCGAGAATCCCTCGGCAATTCACGTGTATCTCCAATGAATACAGCTACATTAATATTCTTTAAGAAAATCCGAAAAGCGCTGCCTGGGCGGATTTCGAGGCGGATTTCAGGATTTGCGATGAACCAATGGGAACGGCCGGGCGACCGAAAACGTACACATCATCCCCGGCAGACCGCGGTCGCCGGCCGCGGCATTCCAAGTTGTAGCCCGAGCCTGAACGCCTCGTGTTATGTCACACGTCAAGTGGCCGGTATGATGATCGAACCGATAAATCGGTTCCGGGATTTTATCCGATCCAACCGGGGGTTGGTTCGGCTCGCAAGTTCGCCAAACCAACCCCCGGCTTAGAGATCGAACCACTTCGTGGTTCAAAAACTTAATCCACTCCAATTCGGAGACACGAAACTAGCCTTCCCCAAATGTCTCTGCCGATGAATTCTTCGGTTGGAATTTCATTTTCGCCCCTGTGATTGACGGCGTTTTGCTTGCAATTGCCTCATCAACATGATTGGGTAACGTTTTGATTGTTGCCTGCGCCTGTGCATCGTTTCACATATCCTGCAATCCAATCACCTTCGGAGGATAAAGATGAAGTTCCTTTTGTCGGTTGTGATGTTGGCGTGTTGCCTGGCT
This sequence comes from bacterium, assembly GCA_021372575.1. Taxonomy (GTDB): domain Bacteria; phylum Sumerlaeota; class Sumerlaeia; order MVZB01; family MVZB01; genus JAJFUE01. The sequence continues at coordinate 2,066 of JAJFUE010000119.1, forward strand.
GCGCCGGTCTGGGCCGCGCCGGAGATTTCCAAGGTCGGCGCGGCTCCGGTCGGCGACAACTGGGCGCAGATCCAGTGGACGACGGACCAGAACGCGGACTCGGTCGTCGAATACGGTTTGACGAAGGAATACGGCGGCAACAAGGAAGACAAAAACAGCTACACGGGGCATCGGCTGACGCTGTTCGGGCTCAAGCCGTTGACCACGTATCACTATCGCGTCGTGAGCAGGAACGCGGCGGGCGAGGCATCGACGAGCAAGGATTTCACGTTCACCACGACGGCCGAGACGTGGGGCGCCGAGGTCAACGTCACCGGCGAGCCGATGGGCGGCGGGCTGGGCTACAGCAAAATGATCAAGCGCGAACAGGCGACGGCGGTCGTCAAGAACGCGGATGAATTCTTCAAGGCGCTTGCGAGCGCCAAGCCGGGCGACGTCGTGTATGTGGACGACAACTCGGTGATCGACATCTCCGGGCGGCTGAAGATCGTGATCCCGGGCGGCATGACGCTGGCCAGCGGGCGCGGCCAGAACGGCTCGGTCGGCGGACTGATCCGGTTCACCGAATTCAAGGGCCTCGACAACCGTAACGTGTTCGCGACCGGCGGGCCGGGGATCCGGATCACCGGCGTGCGGTTCGGCGGCCCGAGCAACGCGATGGGCCGCGTGCTGCCGATGTATCACCTGATTTACGTCGGGCATTACTGGACGGAGATCGACAACTGCGAGTTCTGGGGGTGGAACTACTCGGCGATCGAGACGCTCGCCAAGGCGAAAGTCGCGGGGCTCTACGTGCACCACAATTACTTCCACCACAACACGCGGCTGGGGTGCGGCTACGCGGTGTGCCCGAGCGAGGGCGTGGCGCTCGTCGAGGGCAACCTGATGGACTTCCACCGGCATTCGGTGGCGAGCAGCGCGTGGGCCCCGAGCAGCTATGAGGCGCGGTATAACCTCGTGATGGAACACTCGATCAGCCACGCGTTCGACATGCACGGGGCGGTGGATTCGGAAGTGCGGACGAACGTCGGGATCTGGCGGTTCGACGAGGGCAAGGGCGCGACGACGAAGGACTCCTCGACGTACGGCCGCAACGACCCGAAGATGTTCGGCTTCAGCGAGGCGTGCTGGGTGAAGGGGCAGTCCAACACGGCGATCGAGTTCAACGGCAAGAGCTGGATCGACTGCGGCGGAGGCTACAAGAACAACCTCGGCGACAAGGCATTTTCGATCATGGGTTGGATCAGGCCGGAGGGCGTCGAGGGGACGCAGGCGATCTACAGCAAGGCGCCGGAGACGCCGACGGGCGACGGCTACAGCCTGCGGCTGGTGGGGCCGGCGCTCGAGGCGACGGTGTATGACGCGACCGGCGCGAAGATCTCCAAAAAAACCGGCGAGATCCCGGCCGGCAAGTGGACGCACGTGGCGCTGACGTACAACGGCTCGTTCGCGAGGATATACATCGACGGCAAGGAATCGGCGTCGTTCATGTGCCGGGGGGTCAAGCAGTCGCCGGCGCGGCGGCTGGTGTTCGGGCGCGACTCGGAGGGCGCGACGTCGTTCTTCAAGGGCGCCATGGACGAGGTCCGCGCCTACAAGGCGTCGGTTCCGGCGGCCGACGTGAACCGCAACTTCCTCGGCCAGGGCGACATCGCCGGCGTCGAGATGCGCGTGCATCACAACACAACGCGGATTCTCAACGAGGGCGCGGTGTGCGTGCGCGGCAAACCGGCGCTGGGGTGCTGGGTCAACAACAACTGGTTCTATCGCGCCAACGACGACTGGAACATCCGGCAGATCAACGCGACGGGGAATTTCTTCATCGAGAACAATCACTTCGGCCCCAAGGCGGAGAAGCCGGCCGGCAACGCGCCGACGCTGAGTTGGGCCGGGGGGAAGGAATTCAAGGACGGCGGGGTTGTTCCCGAAAAAGGCGCGGCGGGCGACACGTACCGGTTCCGCGTGAAATACACCGACAAGGACAACGACGCGCCGCTGACGGGCTACCCGCGGCTGGTTTTGAAGCGCAAGGGCGAGGCGTTCCTGTACTACACGCCGCTGACGATGATGCCGCTCGACGGGAAGAAATTCTCCGAGGGCCGGACGTATATGTGCGAGCTGGCGCTGCCGCGCGGCAACGACTACACGTATTCGTTCGAGGCGATGGACATGGCCGGCAACCCGGCCACGGGTGAGGCGACGCAGGACGCCAAGGGGCCGGCGATCAGCGGCGGCAACGCCGTCCCGGTCCTTTATCCGGTCATGGGCCACCCGAAATACGTGGAGAACTGGGTCTATCCGAGCAGCGGCACGGTGGATACGGAATATGACTTCCGCGTGACGTACCTCGACATCGACAACGACGCGCCCGAGGGGGGCGCGCCGAAGGTCAGGATCACCACCAACGGCGCGGACATCCCAGGCAGCCCGTTCCCGATGAAACCGATTACGCAGGCGCAGGACGCCAACGGGCGGCAGTATCAGCTGCTGACGAAGCTGCCCGAGGGCAAATACGAGTGCGTGCTGGTTGCGAAGGATTCGCAGGGGGCCGAGGCGGTGAACGTGCGGCCGGCGACGGTGACGGTGAGCGCCCGCGGGGCCAAGGCCGAGCGGACATCGCTGACACCGTTCGATTGAGGAAAGAATAGGAAACATGTGTTCGGGGCCGGCGGGCAACCGCCGGTTCTTTGCATATGCGAAACTCGTTTTTCCGCTTAAAATATGGCCATATTTTGTATGCAAACTTAAGACTTTGTCATATTTTATGGGCTGGTTGTATTGAGCCAGATTCTTTTTTTCACAAGCAGATCGTCCCGGACGGAGCGCGTCATGAAGAACCTTCTGATGATCATGTTGTTGGTTGCGGGCCTTGCCCAAACCGCGAGGGGCGCGGCGCCGGTGATTTCGGGGACCGGGGCGGCCCCGGTCGGCGACGTCTGGGCCCAGATCAACTGGACCACAAACCAGAATGCCAACTCGGTTGTCGAGTATGGGCTCATGACAAGCTATGGCTCGACGGCGAGCGACGCCAACAGCTACACCGGCCACCGGGTGACACTGTTTGGTTTGACGCCGTCAACGACGTATCACTACCGGGTGCGCAGCACGAACAGCTCGAGCGAGTCCTCGGTCAGCGGCGACTACACGTTCACGACCGGCGCGAAAACGTATGGTTGTGAAACGAATGCAACGGGCGAACCGCTGGGCGGCGGCGCCGGTTACAGCCGGATTATCACGCCCGCCCAGGCGACGGTGGTCGTCAGCACGTCGGCCGCGTTCAGGAGCGCGCTCTCGTCGGCGGTCTCCGGCACGATCATTTACGTCGATGACAATGCGGCGATCGACCTGACCGGCTACACGAGCCTGTCGATTCCCGCCGGGGTGACGATCGCAAGCGGACGCGGTCGCAACGGGTCGGTGGGCGGCCTGATCTACACGACGAGCTTCACGTCGTCGTCGTCAGTCGCGCTGTTCAACATGAACGGCTCGGGGTCGCGGATCACGGGCGTGCGGCTGGCCGGCCCGCACAACTGGACCGGCCGCACGGCGCCGCTGGCGCATGGCATCTATGTATTCAAATACTGGACCGAGATCGACAACTGCGAGATGTGGGGCTGGAACTACGACGCGATCGAAACCAGGTCGGGGGCCACGGGCGGGCTTTACGTCCATCACAATTACTTCCACCACAACACGCGCGACGGCGTTGGGTACCCGGTTTGCCCGAGCGGCGCGTCGGCGCTCATCGAGGGCAACATCTTTGATTACTACCGCCATGCCGTCGCCAGTTCCGGCGACCCCGGCAGCAGCTACGAGGCCCGCTACAACCTGATCCTGGAGCATGCGATCAACCATACGCTCGACATGCACGGGGGCGCCGATCGCGGGGATGGCACCGACATCGCCGGGACCATCATCCAGATCCACCACAACACGGTGCGCAACCTCGACCAGACGGCCGTCTGCATTCGCGGGATCCCGGAGATCGGCTGCTGGGTGAACAACAACTCATTCTGGCGCGACTACAGCACGTATGTCGTCCGCCAGATCAACGCCACCGGGAACATGTACGTGACCGACAACCAGTTCGGCGCGCCGGCGGCAGGGACGACCGGCCACGCCCCGACGCTGACGTGGACGGGCGAGGCGAATTACACGAGCGACGGCCTCAACCCGCAAACCGGCTCGGCGACGACCGAGTTCGTCTTCCGCGTCAAATACAGCGATGCCGACGGCGACGCGCCGATGGCGGGTTACCCGAAGCTTCACCTGCTGCTCAACGGCGCAGAGTTCCAATACCTCAGCCCGGTGACGATGTTCCCCATCGACAACACGACGCCGTTTGCGACCGGGCGCGTCTATCAGTGCAGCGCACGCGTGCCGCGCGGCTCGAGTTACACGTATTACTTTGAGGCGCGCGACGGCGCCAACAACGCCGCGACGGGCGCGGCGACGGCTGCCGTCGCCGGCCCGGCCGTCACCGAGGGAAACAACCCGCCGGTCCTCTACTACACCGACAACAGCTCGAACTATGTCGAGAACATCATTTACCCCTACAGCGGCACGACCAGCACCTATTTCGATTATCGCTGCATTTATCTGGACATCGACAACGATCCGCCGGCGGACGGCTACCCGAAGGTCAAAATCACCAACGCGAGCGGGGTTGAAGTCCCCGGCAGCCCGTTCACGATGTCACCGATGAACACCAACGGGTTCACCGTCGGACGCCATTATCAACTGCTCAAGAGGCTCCCCGCGAGCACGACCAAATACGGCTGCCAGATCATCGCGAGCGACGCGCAGGGCGCCGGCGCCACAGCCATCCGGCTGTCGATGTATTATTACCCGACAACGGTCACGTACGCCGGATCGATGTGGACCGACATCACCTGCAACGCGCCCAACCCGAACCCCTCGATGACGTTCACGGTCCCGGTCTCGTTCGCCCAGTCGGTCACCGATTTCGCCTCGTCCGACGTGAGCGTGACCAACGGCTCCGTGACCGGGTTCAGCGGCTCGGGCGCGTTTTACACGCTCACGATCACGGCCGCCGCGCAGGGCCAGGAGACCACCGTCACGATCCCGGCCGGCGCGGCCACGGGCAATCTCGCCTCGTCCACGATCAGCCGGGTCTGTTACCCCGCCGGCGGCGCCGACGTCATCTGGGTCGGCCACGGCTATGCGAGCGCCCATTACGGGACCTACACCCAGCCGTTCGACACGATGCTTGACGGCTTGAGCTGGTTGCGCTCCGGCGGAACGCTCAACATCCTCGCCGGTTCCAACCCTGAAACGATCCGCATCACGAAGCCCGTCCGCGTCCAATCCAGCGGCGGCGCGGCCCGGATCGGCTCCGAGTGAAGCGTAAAATGGATGAGAATCGTTGAGTTTCGATATATAAGCGGATTGGATGCGGGTCTGTTGCCGAAGGACGGATTGAGCGGTCTTTCACGCCCCAGGAAAATTTCACACGGAGTCGGTTCATGAGATTGTTGATCTCCATCGCGGCCGTTGCGTGCCTGCTCGTCGATGCGGCCGGGGCGGCGGCGCCGACCATTTCGGGCGTTTTCGTCTCGCCGGTCAGCGGGACGTATGCGTGCGTTAACTGGACGACCAACATGGCCGCCAATTCATACGTGGATTACGGCGCGACGACGAGCTACGGCAAGACGGAATCGACCCCGGCGTTCGTCACGACGCATCAGATCCAGCTCAACGGGCTGGCCGTGAACACGACGTATCATTACCGGATCCGCACGGCGAACGCCTCCAACGAGTGGACGACAAGCGGCGACTACACTTTCAAGACCGAGTCGGACACGTGGGGCTGCGAGAACCAGCCGACGGGCAACCCGATGGGCGGCGGCGCGGGCTACAGCCGGATCATCCAGCGCTCGCAGGCGACGAAGGTGGTCTCTACGGCGGCCGAGCTCAAGAGCGCGCTCTCGACGGCCAAATCGGGCAACATCATTTACATCGACGACAACTCGATGCTCGACATGTCGCCGCAGAGCTCGACGGTTTATATTCCGGCCGGGGTGACGCTCGCCAGCGGGCGCGGCAACAACGGCTCGCCGGGTGGGATGCTTTACAATTACACGTTCACCAACAGCACGACGTCGGGATCGCCGCCGATGCTCAGGACCAACGGCAGCGGGATCCGCATCACGGGGCTGCGCATGGTGGGGCCGAACAACTCCGACGCGCGCACGATGCAGACGTATCACGGGATTTACTCGGGCCACTCCAACGTCGAGATCGATAACTGCGAGTTCTACGGGTTCAACTACGCGGCGATCGAGGCGATCGTGAACGCGCCCGGGCCGTATGTGCATCATTGTTATTTCCACAACAACACGCGGCCGGGGGTCGGCTACGGATACTGCCCGGGCTGGGGCAACGTGGCGATCGTCGAGGGGAATATCTTCGACCGGCACCGGCACTCGGTCGCGGGCCATGGCACCGAGGGCCAGAGCTACGAGGCGCGGTATAACCTGGTGCTCGAGCACTCGGTGAGCCACGTGTTCGACATGCACGGCGGATACGACCGCGGCGACGGGACCGACATCGCCGGGACGACGATCAAGATTCATCACAACACGGTGCGCAACACCGACCAGGGGGCGGTGTGCGTGCGCGGCAAACCGACGGACGGCTGCTGGATCAACAACAACCGGTTCTATCGCGTGCACGACGACTGGTGCATCCGCCAGCTCTACGCGACGGGCAATTTCTATGAATCGAACGACATTTTCGGGCTGCCGACGTCGGGGGGCTCGACGGAGCCGCCGAACCCGGCCGACGGGACGATGCTCGGGCACTGGCCGCTGGATGAGGGCTCGGGCACGGCGTCCGCCGACACGTCGGGCAACGGCCACACGGCCACGCTCTACAACACGAACGCCGCGAGCTGGGTGGCAGGCCATGCCGGCAAGGCCGTGCAGTTCGTGAGCACGCTCGACGACTACGTCGATTGCGGGACGATCAACCAGCTCGACAACTTCGCGATCGACTTCTGGTTCAAGCTGAACGACGCGAGCACGATCGGCCAGTACATCATCACGAACAACGTGTTCGACTTCTATTACCGCGGCGGCACGACAACCAACCTGTGGTTCCGCTGCCGGATCAACGAGGCCGGGCCGGGCGGCGACGTGACCTCGTGGGCCAACGTCACGGGCATCAAGAGCTCGACGGCGCTCGCCGCCGGCACGTGGTATCACGTCGTCGGCACGCGCAGCGGCAACAAGATGCGGCTGTTCATCAACGGCACGCTCGAGCGCGAGCTCGACTGCCTGGCCGGCTTTACCGTGAAGACGACGAACTTCGGGGCGCTGCGGCTCGGGCCGACGATGGTCGGTGTGGTCGATGAGGTTCAATACTTCATCCCGGGGACGCCCTCGGGCTCGCTCAACGGCGGGCATGCGCCAACGCTGACGTGGACGGGCGAGGCCAATTACACGAACGACGGCTTGAATCCGGACAACGCCGCGATGGGGTCGTCGTTCACGTTCCGCGTCAAATACACCGACATCGACAACAACCCGCCGATGCAGGGCTACCCGAAGCTTCACGTCCTGCGCAACGGCGTGGATAACGAGTCCTACTCGCCGACCGTGATGTTCCCGGCCGATTCGACGACGCCGTATCGTTCGGGGCGCGTTTACACGTGCAACTACAGGCTGCCGCGCGGGTCGGATTACTCGTATTATTTCGAGGCCAACGACTGGGTCGGCAACGCGGCCGTCGGAGAGGCGACGGTGGCCAAGGCGGGGCCGGTCGTCACCGGCGGCAATTCGATCCCGGTGATCTACTGGGCGTGGCCGGCGACGAACTACGTGCAGAACATCGTGTATCCGTCGTCGGGCAACATGGGCACCAACTTCGATTTCCGCGCGGGCTACCTGGATCATGACAACGATCCGGCGCAGGGCGGCGGCCCGAAGCTGAAAATCACGAACTCGAGCAGCGTGGACATCCCCGGCAGCCCGTTCCTGATGAACGTGCAGATCGCCGACGAGCCGTGCAACGGGACGATGTATCAGCTCGTGAGGCGATTCCCGGCGGGGACGTATAAATACCAGGTGATCGCCAGCGACTCGCAGGGCGTGGCCGCGATGCCGAACCCGGCGTCGCCGGCGAGCCTGACCGTGTCGAGCTCGAGCACGAACTGGACCGACGTGTTCACCGGCGCACCGAGCCAGCTGGCGTCGAAGACGTTCGATGTGGCGGTGTGGTTCCACACGTCGATGACGGGGTTCACGGCGAGCGACGTGGTCGTGACGAACGGGACGATCAGCGGGTTCACGGGGTCGGGGGCATTCTATGCGTTCACGGTGACGGCGAAGAATTACGGGACGGTGACGGTGAGCGTGCCGGCGGGCGTGACGTCGCCGAGCAACGCCGCGTCGGCGACGCTGACGCGGACATGGCCGGCGCCGGTCGTGCCGAAGAACGCGGTGCGGACGGGGTGGAGCGCGTACGAGGGGATTTACAAATAATGAGCGAGCGCCGCAGGTCGTGCTCGTGCTCGTAATCGTAATCGAAAATTAAAAGAGAATTCATGCGCACAGAGACACAGAGAACCGGAGACACAGCGGCACAGCGGCACAGAGAGAATAGAGCAAATAACAGAGAGTTTTTTAACAGGAGGAAACGGAGGTAACGGAGAATTCCGGGCTTGGTAAAATCCGTATCCGTGTTTCTCCGTTATCTCTGTTTCCTCCTGTTCAGAAATTTTTAGGAACGAAAAAATTTTATCGTGTTTCGAGTTTCTGGTTTCCAGTTTCGAGTTTCGCAATAGCTCGAGCACGAATGGCCGGCGAGGGCGCCGGCCCCACGTTGGAACAGGCTGAGGGCGAGTGGGATAACGAGCTGGGATCGGTTTCGATTACGATTACGATTACGAGCACGAGCACGAGCACGATTTCTTTGGCGGGCGGAAGGTCAGCGGCGCCAGTCCATCAGGCTTTCGATCATGTCGGGGCTGAAGGTTGAGATGTTGCGGCGCAGGCCGACTTCGCGGCGCTCGGCGAACGAGTCGTCGATGAAGATTGCGTCGGGTTCCTCGATGCTGTCGGATTTGAGCGCCATTTTATCGAGCAGGATGATGCGGTCGAACAAGGTTTCGATGCGGTAGCGCCTTAGTTTTCGATTCAGTTCGCCGTTGTGGCGGGTGATGAGCACGAGCTCGATGCCGCGGTTGCGGCACTGGTGCAGGAACGCGATCGCGAGCGGGTTGACCTGGCGTTCGACGATGAGCGTGTCGTCGAGGTCGATATAGACGTGGCGGTAATCGAGCTTGAGGTCGAAGCGGTTCGACAGCGCGCGGTCCATGCGGATCGGGTAGTCGTTTTTGAAGATTGAAACGTCGATGCCCATGGCGTCGTAGAGGCTGAGCTGGGCGAAGTTGACGCCGAGGTTGCGGTGCAGGCCCATCGAGCCGGCGATGCGCGGGGCGATCTCGAGCAGGGCCAGCGAGTCGTCCTCGGCGCGCTTGAGCTGGAAGAACCACGCGCCGCGCAGCTCGAGCCGGGACTGGATCATGCGCGCCATGCGTTCGAATTCGGGGTCGCTCACGGGCTGCGTGGCGACGGCGACACCGTTGACGATCCGGATCCGGCGGCGACCGCCGACGAACAGCAGCTCGCCGTGGCGGTTCGTGAAGCAATCGACGGTGATCTCCTCGCCGGGCAGGTATTCGAGCGCGAGCAGGCCCGGGTTGCGCTCGGCGTAGAAGAGAGCCTCCTCGCGCGTGCGCGCGAGGAAACAGCCGCGCGAGCCTTCGCCGACCTCAGGCTTCATGAACACCGGCATGGGAACGCGCGGGTCGTTCAGGTCGCGGAAGGCGGGGATGCGCAGGCGGTCGCGGAACGTCTCGTAGGTGAGACGCTTGTTGCGGCAGACGATGCACGTGCGCGGCGGCGAGCCGACGTATTTGGCCTTGAGCCGTTGCTGCTGGCCGCCGAGGTGATAGATCACGCCGTCGTGCGCGGGGATGACATAATCGATTTTGTGCTGCCGGATGAAGTCGTTAACGAAGTCGATGAAGCCGGGTTCGTCGCAGAACGGGAAGCAGCCGAAGTAGTTCCTGTAAAGGTAGCGGCCGTGGTCGCAGGCGATGCTCGAGGCGCCGATGAGGCGCGCGTGCGTGCAGTACTGGAGGGCATTGTGCAGCTCGAGGCCGAGCTCCGTCCCGCACGGGAAAACAAGGACGTTGGCCCGCTTGAGGCCTGCGTGGTTGCCGGCGCGCCGCGCAACGCCCGCGGCCCAGGTGGCGGCATATTTGCCGATCGGCATATTCGAACCCAATTCTGGTATTTGAACGAATTATAAAACAGGTTGGGGCCGGAAGACGAATGTTTGCATCTTTTCTTGATTGTTTGGGTGGTTTGTTGAATGTTGGAGTCGGTCCGTCAGCGCGACCGTTTCAAATCCAAACGAAGGCAGGCGACGATGATTCTGGACACCATTGATAATTGGCGCAACCGCTTCCAAGGCGAGCCGTGGGTGACGATTTTCTCGAAACTCGAAACGTTCGGGCCGGACTCCCCCGATGGCCGCTTCGAAATCATGGGCGACGACGCTTTCGGCGGCGTCGCGAGCTACCCGACGCGCGAACGCGCCGATGCCATCTGCGAAACGCACCAGCGCAAGATCGACATCCAGATGTGCCTCAAGGGCAGCGAACGGATCGAGTGGGCGCCGCGCGGCACGCTGCCGGTCAAGACCGCCTACGATCCCGAAAAAGACGCCGAGTTTTACGCGCAGCCGGCCGAGCCGCTGCCGGGCGGCGTCGATATGAAACCGGGCTATTTCATGGTGCTGTTCCCCGAGGACGCGCACATGCCGGCGCTCAAACCGACCGACGGCACCGCAGACGTGCGCAAGCTGGTCGTCAAGCTCAGCGTCGATGCGGTGAAGAAATACTGAAGAGTGCTTAGTGCTTAGTGCTTAGTGCCGGGGGTGCGGATTGCGCCCCCGGTTTGGTTTTTGGGGTTGTGGCTTCTGGGTTCTCATTTTCTGCTGTCCGTTCGGGGCGTGGGTGATTTGGGCGCTTGCCCCGGGGGGGCGCTACCGTCGTGTCATGCCCCAAGTGACCGGTATGATTATCGAACCGGTAAACCGGTTCAAAAATAATTTCCTTTCAACCGGGGGGTAGGTTTGGCTCGCAAGCTCGCCAACCCAATCCCGGCTTGGGGATCGAACCGCTTCGCGGTTCAACAACAGTCGATCGGCCAGATGACAGATGACATAACGCTACGCTCACCCCCCGGATAAAACCTGCCGGCCCTCAGGGCCTCGGCTTGCATCCAATCCAAAAATTGTTGGCGATCGGTTCGCGTATCCAATGGGGGCATATTATTGGGGAATGACAAGCGATGAATCGCAGGGTTATGAGGATAGGTGCTGAGGCATCGAGTGAACAGAATCAAAAGAGCTGCGCGAAATCGATTTCTTTGAAGGCTTGGAGTTTCGTGCCGGGGGTTGCGTTGAGGATCGTGACGCCGTGCTCGCGCGCCCATGCCGCGGTGACTCTCATGTCGCGCTCGACTTCGCCCGGATTGGGCATCTGGAAGCGCTTGCGCTCGCTCGTGTAGGCGTCGTCGAAATGCGTGGGGGAGGCGGCATCGGCGGCCTGCCACATTACGGGGCGCGTTTTCTTGCCCTCGTTGATCGCGCGCTTGAAGGCGGCGAGGGCCGCGTGCAGCGGCGAACCGGAGATCGAGCGCACCAGCCGGTTGCGGATTGCGTTGATGTTACGCGCGAGCGGCGAGCCTTTGAGGTTGTAGCTGTGATCGACGCCGACGAGCACGATCGGGTCGCAACCCATCAGCACGGCGAGCTGAAGCATGAGCGTCACGACGGTGTGGCCACGGTAGAATGAATCGCCGAAAGGGGTGAAATCGGGACGGCGGCCGTAGTGCAAATTGACCGGGCAGCCATTCGGCGGCTGGAGATATGTTAAATATTCGAGCGGGTAAAACTTGGGCGTTTCGGCCGGGAGCGCGGCCACGTGCCCGGCGCCGTAGTCCTCGACCTGAAGCTGATCGACGACGCACCAGTAGTTGAAGTGGAAACCCCATTTCGGATAGCCGAGATAACAGCGGTTGGCGCCGATCGTGATTTCGTCACGAAGGCGCGTCATGTCGATCTGGTTGAGGCTCGGGCCGTTGCCGACGACGAAACAACGCCGGCCCTTGTGGCGGTCGTGGTATTCGTCGGCGACGTGGGGAATTTCGAGGAGGCGGCTGCCGCCGAAGCTGAACAGCTCGAATGTGCGCAGCCCGAGCGCGTGCAGTTTTTTGAGGAGCGGATAGATCGAAGTCGGGTCGGGGACCGAGACGTCGTGAAACCGGAGTTCGTATGGCTTGAGCGAAACGGGAAGAATGACGCGATCGGGAGTGAGCGATGCGATTTTGCCGCGGGCGGAATTTGAATCGATGCAAATCGAATCAGCGATCGCGTTGAATTTTTTTTGAAATCCGGCTGCGGCGTTTTCGCGGGCCAATTCATAAGCCAGAACAAAGCGCGTGTTACCCGCTTGCGACTCAATCCACCGCCGCGCGAGAAGTTCGGAATCAGGAAGGTAGAAAAGCGTGGTCAATAATCACCGGGCGAGAAAAATTTTTTCGTTCTGTCGCCCCTCCGGGGCTCGGATTGAAAAGAGGACGATTAGCCCAGGGTTTCGCTTCGCTGCACCCTGGGCTAACTTATGCCGCCCCTGCCGGGGCTGAAATCACTTCTCGATCTTCTGCTCGCCGAGATCGCTGGGCGATTCGACGGCCGGGCGCGTGAATGTCGGGTCGGCGTTGTAGATCTCGTGGACCATGTTCATGACCTTGAGCGCGTCGGTCGAGGTGCCTTCGCGCACGGGCTGGTCGTTGAGCACACAATCGACGAACTCGCCGACCTCGAGCTGCCACGACGGGTCGGTGTCGAAGTAGATCACCTCTTCGCGCGGCTTGCCCATCGCGAACCCGTCGTCGAACTGCTTGCGCGCGACGAGGATCGTTTCGTCGCCGTAGCTGCGCGTCGAGGAGAGGATGCCGTTGACGATCAGGTAGCCGTCCGAAAAGAACAGTTCGAAATTGAAGCGGTGTTTCCACTGCGTCGAGGAGCTGTGGATCATGGCGATGCGGCCGTGGGCGTCGCGCATGAGGGCGAACGCGTTGTCCTCGACCTCAATCGGCCAGTGCGCGGTCGTGACCATGCTCTTGAACTCGACGAAGTCGCCGCAGAAGTAGCGGAACAGGTCGAGCATGTGGATGCCCTGGTCGAGCAGGATGCCGCCGCCGGCCATTGCGGGATCGCTGCGCCACGACTGCTCGAAGCCCGGGTAGCCGGCCTTGCCGTAGATGCCGCGCATCCACAGCAGCCGTCCCAGCTTCCCCGAATTCATGATGCGGCGCGCTTCCATGATGCCGGCGTGATAGCGGTGGTTGAAGCCGAACTTGAGCTTGAGGCCGGGGTTGCGCTGCTCGGCGGCGATCATCGCCTCGACTTCGGCGACGGTGCGGCCGGGCGGCTTTTCGCAGAAGACGTGCTTGCCGGCGTCGAGCGCCGCGATGACCGATTGCGCGCTCACGTGGTTGGGCGTGCAGACGAAGATCGCATCGACGTCGGACTCGATCACGGCCGCGGGGTCGTTATAAATCTGAACGCCGGGATACTGGTCGGCGCACGGCGGGGCGGGATCGGCGCCGCACACCCAGACCGCGTCGGCGTTCTTCTGGATTTCGCGCGCGCGGATCAGCCCCATCTTGCCGAGGCCGATCATGCCGATGCGCAGCGGTTTGCGAGTCTGGTTCAACGCTTCAGCCCTTGTGCAGCCTGCGGCCGCGTTTGAGTGCGAGGAAGGTCATGACGACGTGTTCGAGGATCGAGAACATGTCCTCGACGGGGCCGTATTCGTCGGCGGTCGTGGGCATGTGCACGCAACACTGTGCCAGCTCGCGAAGCCGGCCGCCATCAAAACCGGTCCACGCCATCGTGCGGGCGCCGTGGGCGGCGGCCCACTCGACGGCGCTGACGACGTTGCCGCTGTTGCCGCTCACGGAAAGGGCGAGGACGAGGTCGCCCTCGTGCATGAGCATGCGCAGCTGGCCGGTGAACACGCCGTCGTAGCCGTAGTCGTTGGCGAGGGCGGTGATGGATTCGACGTTGTCGGCGAGGGCGAACGCGCGGATCGGCTTGGCGCCATCGACCCACGCGCCGCAGACGGCGTCGTTGACGAAATGGCTCGCGACGGCCGCGCTGCCGCCGTTGGCGAGGATGAAAATCGTCCGGCCGGCATCGATCGTTTGTTCGATCATTTCGACCGCCGCCGCGACCTTCTGAGGGTCAACCGCGTCCATCACCTCGCGCATGCGCGCGAAATACGAGCCGGCGTATTGGGCCGCCCCGTCGGCGCGTCGGAAGATGGATTCGAGTTGATGCATCATAAATTATTTCCGAAAATCGCGCTTTTTTTCGATATAATTATCAATGATAGTATAAAATAAAACAATTATAAAAATAAATATGACATAAAAACACCATCGATAGTATCTACCTGAAACATATGATTCAATAACGTTTTTATATATGGCCCATAATATTGCATATGACAAAATAAAAGTAATGTTACTTTCTTTTTTGCTCATTTGCCGCAATCCGTTAACAATTTTTTCATCGCGGCGATGCGCACGTGCGAGCTGAGACGGTGTTTCTGCAGGAGAGCCTGGAAATCCTCGCGCGCCTCGGCGTCGCGGCGGTTGAGCAGGAGATCGATGAAACGCGGGAGCGACACGGTCGGGTCGGCGGCGGCCGCGGCCTGCGTGAGCTCGATGTCGAGCTGGCCCGGCGTGCTCGATTCGATCAGATCGAATCCCGCGCCTTCGATCAGGCGCTCGAGGCCTTCGATGGACAGCAGGTTGAGGTGCTCGGGGACATAAATATAAGGAGCCTTGTCCCACAACGTCTGAATGTCGAAGCCGCTCGCGGTGCGGGTGGTGAGGAACAACTGGCCACCGGGGGCGAGCATGCCGCGCGCGCGGTCGAGCATCTCGCGCGGCGAGAACTGGTGCTCGAGCTGCTCGAACGCGGTCAGCGCCGCGAGCCCAGCCGGAGCCTCGGCCGCGACGACCGCGCCGGCCTGACGGCACGATTCGGCAAGCCCGTGAAACGGCTCGATGCTGAAATACTGGTCGAAGAGGCCGAGCTGCGCGATCTCCTCGAACAGGACCGGGTAGTTGGTGCCGAGGTCGCCATAAATGCGCGAGCCGCTTTTGCCGGCTTCATCGACGAGGCGGCCCATCCAGTAGGCGTTGGCGTGGATGACGCGCACGCGGCGGGCCGCGCTCGTTTCGCGCGCGAGGTGCTCGGCGCGGTATTGGGCGGCGCGCGAGGAGCGGTAATAGTCGGCGAGGCGCGCGGCCGTCGGGCGCGGCGAGACGTAAAGGCTGCCGCAGGTTGCGCAGAGCCGGTATTTAAAACCATTTTTCTCGAACGCGACCGGCGCGCCGGCTTGGCCGCAGGCGGGGCAATCGACTTCGATCTGGCCCTCCGGCGAGCCGAAAAACTCGCGCGCGTCCTCGATCGAGAGCTCGCGGAAACGGTTCAGCAGCCGCGGCGGCCGAATTTCGGCCTCGCGCAGATCGCTCTGTACCACGACATGTTTCATCCGTCGGCTCCAAACCTCAAAGTCGCGCCCGCCATTATCCGAGCCGACCCGAAACGTTACAAGCTATTTCCGGCGAGGCGAACCGGATTTCAGAAAATTCAAGGTCACGAAAGACTTGGCGCAGCGGAGCCTCAACCCAAAAATGCAAACACGAAACACACGAAAGAAGAGCACGAAAAAACACGAAAAAGATTTTTGTCGCAGAGATGCAGAGTTGGGTAGAGAAGCAGAGAATATTTCTGAACAGAAGAATTGAACAGGAGGAAACGGAGGCAATGGAGTTTGTGCGTGAATGCTCTCTGTTGCCTCTGTTACCTCCTGTTTGAATGGTCTCAAGCAAACTAAATGGCCGGCGCTCTCGCTGGCGCGTCCCTCAAATGAGCCGGTAGTCCCTCGCTTACGCTCGGGCTACTGCATTATTCCTCGGCCTTGATGAGCTTCATTTCCAGGAGGGCGCCCCTGGGGGCGTCGAAGGCGATGCTGACCTCGTTGATGCCGGCGCGCCACTCGCGGATTTGGCCGACGGCGGAAAGCTCGCGCTCCAGCCGCAGCTTCCCGATCACCACTTCACCCGAACTGGGCGGCGCCAGCAGGCGCACGTAAAACCGCCGGCTCCCCTTGATCGTCGCGCTCAGGTCGAGCGGCCGAAGCCAGGCGTCGCTTGCCGCCGAGCCGATCTGGCCCCACGAGCGGCCGTCGAGGCTGACCATGACCAACACCGCCCGCGCCGGCGCGACCTGCCAGCCCAGCCGGGCGCGGTCGTGCTCGAACGGGGCGTTCACGGCCAGTTGCACCCACGCCTCGCCCTTGCCCGGCCGCAGCACGATGCCGCGCCCGGGCTCGATCTTGCCCTTATGGAGCGAGTCGATGCAGGCATCGATCGCTTGCGGATCGACCGGCATCTGCCAAAGGAACGTCCCGCTCAGGCCGCTGGATGACATCGTGCCGGCCGCTGCCGCCCGGCAAAAGAACCGCTCGCGCGGCAGCAGGCCGAACGGGCTGAAGGAGCCCGTGGCCGCCTGGACCAGATCGACCGGCCCCATGCCCCAGAGCCGCACGTTGTCGATCCGGCTCGTGCCGCGGTTGTCGAGCAGGACGCCGTCCCAACGCGACGGCTTCGGCCCGGCCTGGACGAGCACCTGACTCATGCCGCCCTGGGTGAGCGTCACGGAGGCATCGCCCTCGGCCGAGACCTGAGCGTTCACGAACCGGCGCGCGCCCGTCCCGGCGCAGCCCGCGACCAGCACGGCGCATGACAAAAGAACCAGTATTTTCCGCATCATTTCGTCCATTCTGTCCATCGAGTCCATGCCGTCCGCATCCACTGCCAGGCCATTCCAGCCTCAAAAATCATCATTCATCATTCATCATTCGTCATTCATCATTTTCATCTTCCCCTTGCCTCAGGCATGTAATTCTGTCTTAAATACTTGCGAGGTTCAATCAAACATGGAGCAGGATTGCCTCCATTCCTTCGGCAGCCGCGCAAACAGGCGCACCATATTTTGATTGATACGGAAAAATGATGTTAACACCCGTTCAAATGCAAGGCATCGGCTTCGGCGTGGCCTTCTGGTTCTGGTTCTTCTTCCTGACGCCGGAGCGTGCCGTTCGCGCCGGCATCGTCCTTCAGGATCCGCCGCTCTACTTCCGGATGGCCGGCTATAAACTTTTGCGCCTGCTGGCGTTCTTCGCGTGCGGCGGCCTCGGCTACCTGATGCCGTCGGACAAGGACCTGTTGACCGTCAACTGGGGCGGGATGGCGACCGACCTGATGCAGGGGGCCTATCCCGGCCCGATCCTTGGCGTTGTCCTGACGTTGATCCTGCTGTTCGCGATCCCGATCATTGTCTCGTGGCATCGCCAGCGTAACGACACCGCGCCGGGGGAATGGCTGACCGTGGCCCTTGTGCTGTACCGCTGGGCGGTGCTCGGCCTGGTGCTGCTGGCGTGCGCGGGCTGGCCGCCGGTCCTTGGCATCACGGTTCCGCTGCCGGAGGAGATCGGTCTGGCGATTCCGGTCTTGGCCTCGATCTTCTTTGTGCTGTGGTGGGGCCTGCCGGGGATGGCCGTCGCGAAAAACGCCGCCAAGTCCGAACCGATCGCGATCGACGCCCTGAGCGGCGTGCGCACGTGGGGCATCCCGAGCTATATTGGCTACCTGATCCAC
The DNA here is from genome assembly GCA_021372575.1 of bacterium. GTDB lineage: Bacteria > Sumerlaeota > Sumerlaeia > MVZB01 > MVZB01 > JAJFUE01. Next base: position 19,903 of record JAJFUE010000119.1, read on the forward strand.
AACGCTTCACAACGGAAGCGCCTGGCGCGCGGCGACGGCACGAGCCAGAAGCTCTGCCCGAGCTGCATGCGGCCGATCGACGCGGTGGAGTTCTACGAGTCGCTCGATTTCGAGGCGTGCCCGCACTGCAAGGAAGTCATCCCGCCGATCTTCCGGCTCAACGACTACATCATGCACTACGCCGAGCGGGCGACCGAAATCGCGCAGGCCCGCGAGGGCAAGCTCAAGGGCAAGAAGGCGCACGACGCCGACCGCTTCGAGCACGACACCGTGCAGCGCATCCTGCGCGCCATGCTGACGATGGCCGTGCGCGAGCGCGGCACCGACCTGCACCTCGTCAGCGAAGGCGGCCGGCTGCTCGTGCGCTGCCGCACGGACGGCGTCCTGTTCACGATGCTCGACCTGCCCGAGGTCCTGCAACGCTCGATGATCAGCGCCGTCAAGGTCCAGTGCAACATGGACATCAGCGAGCGGCGCAAGCCGCAGGACGGCAGTTTCAAGTCGATCGTCGATGGCAAGAAGCTCGACGTGCGCGTCAACACCAGCCCGACCCCCAGCGGTGAAACCGCTTCACTGCGCCTCCTGTACGAACAGCGCGTCCTGGGCTCGCTCGATCACCTCGGGATGACGAGCCGCGCCCTGCGCCAGCTGAGCGAGGTCATCGTGCGCCCGCACGGCCTGATCCTCGTCACGGGGCCGACCGGCTCGGGCAAATCGACGACGCTCTACAACTCGCTCGGCACGATCGCCGACGGCAAGCGCAACATCATCACGCTCGAGGACCCGATCGAGTTCAAGATCGAGGGCCTGACGCAGATGCAGGTCGATGCCTCGAAGAACTTCGGGTTCGCGAGCGGCCTGCGGACGATCCTGAGGCAGGACCCCGACGTGATCATGGTCGGCGAAATCCGCGACGGCGAGACGGCCAAGATGGCCATTGACGCCGCGATGACCGGCCATTTGGTGTTCTCGACGCTGCACACGCTCGACACGACGACGACGATCGGGCGCCTGCAGGACCTGGGCGTCGATCCGCACCGTCACGCGGAGGCCGTGCTGCTGATCGTGGCGCAGCGCCTAGTGCGCCTCATCTGCAAGGAGTGCATCAGCGAATACGAGATCACGGCCGAGGAGCTGTCGATCATGGGCATGGACGGCGGCCCGGCCAAGCTCATCGTCAAGCGCGGCGACGGCTGCGACACGTGCCACCACACGGGCTACTTCGAGCGTTCGGGGATTTACGAGCTGCTCGAGCCGGACGCCGAGATCCGGGCGATGATCGGCCAGCGCGCCGCGCCGCCGGAGCTGCGCAAAGCTGCCCGCGCCCGCGGCATGCGCACGCTGCTCGAGGACGGCATGGTCAAGGTCATCATGGGCCGGACGACGGTCGAAGAGATTTTGCGCGTGACGTCGTAACGTGCGTGGCAATGCAGTAGCCCGAGCGTAAGCGAGGGATTGCCGGGACGATTGTGGTCCCGACGCCCTCGCCGGCCATTTCGTTGACGCATTCGTTCGCTCCAGGATGATCGCGAACATGTTCAAGAAAATCTTTTCCAGGCTTGCGGGAAAAACTCCGTCACCGAGAAAAGCTCTTCAAGAAGCTTCGCTCAATCCGGACAACCTCAAGTGGCTCGAGCCCGAGGAGAACGACTACGGGGTCCGGATCCTCGATTGCCGCGAGGTGACGACCAAACTGATCTCCACCACGACCGACAAAACGATCGCCTTGAAATTCACCTCGTCGGGCCAGTATGGCGGCGCCGAATACATCGGTGAGGAACCCAAAAACCCGCAGCCCGTTCCCGGCGAACTGAAATATCCCTACGCGTCCGAGGCGCCTGCCGACGGGCCGATTTATCTCGCGCAGGAGATGGAGGACAAGTGGAATATCTTCCTGCAAGAAGGGTTCCTGTATTTCACGCGCAGCTGGACCGGCGACCTGATGATCAAGGCCGCCGCGCGATTCGAGGACGGATTCTTCCACGTCAGCTCGATCCGCGCCGATCCGCGCATCATCGAAGGTGATCCGATCTACGCCCTGTGCGTCGTCGATTACCTGATCAAAATCTTCCCGTACCGCGTGATGGTCCCCGCGCCGATTCCCACGCACATCACCGACAGGAGCAAAATCGCACTCTGGCTGTTTTCCACATACGGCCGCTGCGCACACTACGGAACCTACGCCGACACACTCGAGCTTGGGAACGGAAATAAATAAAGCGCGGGTTCCCGATATTCTCAGGGTGTCTTTTCGTCGGGAGAATAAAAATGGTTGATGAGAAGAACTTGGCTGATGCAAACTTTGATGAATATGGTTGGCATGACTGTACCATCCATAGTATCTCGCTGCGGAATCTCCCGGATAGTATCGAGTGCAATCTCGTCTTAGACATCGATTATATTCTGGAGTGGTTTCCTATTCCCGGGCAGGTTCTTGAGATTAATGGAATTTCTACTCCGGTAGTGGGTTATGAGTATGAAATTGCACCGGCAATACTCGAATTTTTCGATGTGGACAAGCTTCATATCGATTTCCGGCTTCGCTATGAATCCATTCAAATCTACGACATTGACCGTGAGGAGATTACAACGGATCTCCAGCGTCAGGGAGGTATGAAAATATATAAATGGAAAATTTGGTTGAATTCGGGAATCGGTGAAGATTTTATTAGCTTTGAATCAAAGGGTTTTAATTTAGTTCTCACAAAAGCTTCTGTGCGTATTGGTCAACAACGCTTGGATAGATAGTTTAATAAGAATTTCGGGTAGAGTAGAGCGCAGGCGCGGGTGTGGTTAGGACAGCGGCTTCCGGCGTATCGACCGTTTCCGGTGGTGTGGCAAATGGTCGCCAGTCCAGGGGGAATTGGGGACGGGCGATTCAATTGATTTGGTGATCAGCGGGCGAATCGCGCGTCCCTCGCTTACGCCTTGTCATTCCCCAAATTCTGTTGGCCCTGAAGGGGCCGCTGCGCTTCAGTAGCCCCCGGCGAAGCGCAGCGCCGCCGGGGGTAAATGCGATCAATCATCGCGCCCCAACGGGGCGCCCGCGAAATATGTTCTGGCGCCCGCTTCGGGGCGCAATTGCT
>JAJFUE010000126.1 GCA_021372575.1 bacterium
GGCCATCGCGATGTAAAGCGTGTTCTTGTCGAGCGCGAGCGCCCACGGCGAGTTGAGCGGCTGGGCCGTGCCGATGCCGCCGCCGCGGCGATCATTGCCGATCATGCCGGTTCCGGCGATGGTCGTGACATCGCCGGTCGCCAGGTTGATCTGGCGCAGGGCGTGGTTGTCGGTGTCGGCGACGAACAACAGGCCTGCCGCGCCGTCGAGCGCCATGCCTTGCGGATTGTTGAAGCGCGCCGAGGCCGCGGGGCCGTCGGCCAGGCCGGGCTCGCCGGAACCGTAGATCGCGCTGATCTTTCCTTCGAGCGAAGCCTGGATGATGCGGTTGTGGCCCGAGTCGGCGATGAACAGGCGGTTGCCGGCGGGGTCGGCGAGGACCTTGCCGGGGAAGGCAAGGCCGCTCGATGAGGGGACCATTTGCTCCGGCCGCAGCCGGGGCGGCCCGGCCGCAAGCGCGCCGCTCGCCTCGCCTTCGGCCAAGAGCCCGTCGATGACCCTGATGATCGTGTCGGCGCTGTTTTCGCCCTCGAGGCGGCCGACCACGCGGCCCTCGGCATCGACGAACATGAGCGTGGGCCAGGCGCGCACGGTGTATTCGTCCCAGATGCGGTGGCCTTCATCGACGATGACGGGATGCCTGATCTTGTAACGGAGGATCGCCGCGCGGACGTTCGCGGCATCGCCTTCGTTGGCGAACTTGTTACTGTGGACGCCGATGATCACAACCGGCCGGCCGCGGTAATGCTCCTCGACTTTGGCCAGCTCGGGGAGCATGTGCATGCAGTTGATGCAGCAGTACGTCCAAAAGTCCATGACGACGATGCGGCCCTTGAGGTCGGAGTCGAACGCCAGCGGGCGATCAGTATTAAACCAGCTAAATCCTTTGGGGAATGCCGGCGCGTGGGGACGGGCGGAGGCGGCAGGCATATTGGGTGACTCTTTCGGTGCGGATTGCGCGCAAAGCGCGCCGACGATCGCGGCGCCTGCAATGAAACCAAGGACAATGGACCGTCGGCTGAACATACCGATTCGTCGCCCGGCTGAGGATTTGCTGACATTGCTCAATCATTGATGCCGCGAAAGGAACGATCCGCGCAAGAAGAATTGTTGTGGCGGACGCCGCCGGGTCAATTCCTCCGCTTTCGTAAATAATGCATTTCGATTGCATTTTACCCGAAACGCGCACGATACCCTCAAATTTGAATTGTTGACCAGGTTCAAAATGCCGTTCGGCCACGGCGAACAGTATTCCGGTTTCGGCGATATGGAGTGATTGACAAAAGTTTTCCGGCAATGCGCCAATCGAGATGGTTCCAAGTTTGGCGATTCGATGATTGGTTCGATTACGAGCACGAGCACGAACGGACAACTATCGGCAAGCGCTCTAATCACGGCGTCCACACGAGGCGCAGGCCGGAGTAGTGGTCGCGGTAGTCGGGCGTGGTGTAGTAACGGTACGCGGAGCGGCACTGCGAGGGGGGCGGACAATAACCGCCGCCGCGCAGGACGCGATACGTCGTCCGGGCCGCATCGTTCTTCCACGCGCTGCCGTCGATCGGGGCGCTCTTGTAGATGCTGTGCCAGTCGTCCTCGCACCATTGCCACGCGTTGCCGAACAGGTCATATAGGCCGAACGGATTGGGCAGCTTGAGGCCGACGGGGTGCGTGACGTATTCTTCGCCGGCCATGGAGTTGCCGGCGAACCATGCGTAAGTCGTGAGCGAGGTCGGGTCGTCGGCGAAGAACCAGCGCGTGCGCGTGCCGCCGCGGCAGGCGTATTCCCACTCGGCTTCGGACGGCAGGCGGAACGTTCCCTTGCCGATCTTGTTGAGCGCGGCGACGAACTCCTTGCAATCGTCCCATGAAACCAATTCGACCGGGTAGTCGCCGCCGTCCTGGCGGTAGGCCGGGTTCTTGCCCGTGACGGCCTGCCATTGTTTCTGCGTGACGGGGTATTTGCCGATGAAGAAATTGTAATTGATGCCGACCATGTGCGCGGGGAATTCGGAGGGTTTCGACGGACTGGTGTCGCGCATGGATCCCATCAGGAATGTGCCGACGGGCATGCGGACCATCTCGAGCGGCACGCCGCCGGGAAGCATGTGCACGACCGCGCCGCCGATCTCGTCGGCGGTGACGCGGTATCGCGTCGTGGGCGCGTAGGCGGCGCGGTCGCGGGCGGCGTCCCACACGATATGCCTGCTCTTGCCGTTGCCGATGCCGGCGCCGACGTCGCCGGCCATCAGCGTCACGTTCGGGATGACGGTCCACGTTTTGCCGTTGTCGCTGGAGCCCGAGACGCTGACATACATTATTTTCGACGCGCCCGAGACATCGTAATAGATATCGACGCGGCCGGTGCGGTCGGCGCGGCGGACGATTTTCATGTTGCCGACAGTCGGCGCGGCCCCGGCCGCGAGGCACAAGAGAGCGACCAGCATGAGCGACGTGATGATCCGACCGAACGATTGCCTGATGCGCATGTCGTCCCATCCCGTTGATCTGGAATGTCCGTTTTTGGATGAAGGAATCGAACGATGTCGAATCAATCCTGCGCTTCGGGGGAAAACAAAGTCAAGCGGGAGAGCGCGGAAGAAAGAGGACAGAAAAAAGAGGACAGAAAAAAGCCACACACAGATGACACGGATTGGACGGATGAGCACGGATTGTCCATAAACCGTTGAAACGGTTGGGGTGGGAGGGGCCGACGATAAACCCCGCGTTGAAACGCGGGGTTATGAGGATTGTGTAAAGCGTGTGTGCCTAAATCGAAGCGCTCTTGATCCGGTCCAGCGAATAGACGTGGTGTTCGTCGTCGGCGGAATTCAGGGCATAGACCTTGTGGCCCTGGAAGCCTTCGGGCTCGATCAGCTCCTCGGTCTGCTCGCCGCTGGAGCGCTCATATTTGATCGTGACCTGGAGCTCGTGCTCGATCGCGTGGCGCAGCAGCTTCTGGACGTCGCCGGGATCGCTGGCCGGGTTGACGCCCTTGAAGCCGGGGGTCTCGCGCTTGCGCGGCATCTGGCTCATGAGGCGCGTGACCTGCTTGCGGTACTTGCGCGTGAGCTCCTCGACGGACTTCTTGTGGAACTTGTCGTAGTTGCCGTAGAACGCCTTGGCAATCGACTCGGCGTAGAACTTGGGGTTGAAACGATCCTGGGACGCGACGGATAGCCGCTCAAATAACGAACGGGGGCGGTCGTCGAAGAGTGAAGTGTTGTTCTCCTCCTCGAGCATGATCGCGAAGCGCACGAGCGCGAGCAGGTCGTAGAGTTCCTCGGCGCGCAGCGTGACCTGGAACAGGCCGTCGCTGGTGACATAGACGCTGTCGGAGTCGATGCGCGGCATGAAGCCGATGCGCTGCAGCTCGCGGACGATCTTCTTGAAGTCGGCCGTGCGCGTGAGCAGGAGGAGCTTGTTTTCAAAGACGTCCTTGACGTAAGGCGCGATTTTCGGGTTGTTGCGCAGCTCCTCGAGGCGCAGGCGGTCGGTGACTTTCAAGTAGCCGCCGGCCATGCCCATGTCGAGTTCGCCGTGGCGCGTCTCGCACTCGCCGATGATCTGGCGGACGGTTTCGGGGAGCTGCTTGCGCGAGCACTGGTCGAGCAGCTCGAGGATCGATTCGGCGCTGAGGCCGTTGTCGAGGCCCTGGCGCACCGACTCGCGCGAGATCGACAGGGTCGTCATGATATCGACTTTTTTGATGTTCGCGAACAGGAGAAGCCGGTAGAAGCGCGCGAGGTTGAAGTCGGG
>JAJFUE010000130.1 GCA_021372575.1 bacterium
GCGCGCTGAAGCGCGCTGATAAGAAAACCAAGGGATCGTTGACCACCGGCTGAAGCCGGTGGCAACCCGTTCAGCCCGCTAAAGCGGGCACGGGTTCGAATTCATTTGGTTCTGGCTACGCCAGGTTAGGATTACGAGCACGAGCACGAGGCGGACAAAACTTTCGGGAATCACTCTATTAGTCTGACCATGTGATTGTGATGTGTCATCGTATGTATGCATGATCGAACCGGTAAACCGGTTCGTGAATTGATGCGATCGGACCGGGGGTTAGTTTGTCGAACAAGTTCGCCAAACCAACCCCCGCTTTGAGATCGAACCGCTTCGCGGTTCCACAGCCAAGACCACATATCAATCCAAGGTGGTCGGCGTACTATACTCAGGGTCTCGCTTCGCTTTACCTGGGCTGTTTGGACTGGGTGAACTTTTCAGGGTCGCAAATTTGCAGGCAATTGGCGGCGGTTTCGAACAAATGCCGCGTTTGGCAAACGCGGCCTACCGGGGTTGGCCGAATTCGATGACATTCGGAACAAACCTGTGATTCGGCGATCGCGACGGGGCGGCTTGTGGATCGGCATGCGATGGACGCATTTTCGTATCTTTCGTGGTCTTGTTTTCGTGAATTTCGTGAACTTGGTTTTGTTTGTTTGGTTTTCCATGTCGCTTCGGGCCGAAGCGCCCCACTGACTTTTTGGGCTTGAGCCCGTCCGCGCCTGATGTTAGTTTCAAGTTAGCAAACCAATCCGAGAATTTCCGGGTCATTTGAGTTGGAAGTGGAACCGGCTATTCACGCATAAGGGGGATATGAGATGGCACCCGACAAGAACCAGGAGGCCAGAAGCGCCGCTGAACGCCACGCCGAAATGATTATGAACCGGCTCAATGAATTCCTGTCGATCCGGTTCGATCACGCCGCGCGCATCAATCCCAAGCTCAAGATCATCAAGCAGGACCTCATCTACCACGAAATGGCCAACGTGCGGCGCTGCCTGATGGGCGACAAGATTTACGGCCCGTCGCGGCGCAAGGTCGCCGACGTGTTCCTCGGCGACGACGACAAGATCCGCCGCGGCCTGATGTCGCCGACCGACCAGACCTCGATCCAGGTCGAGCTCGTCAGCCACTGCCAGGACGAGCGGACCGAATCGACCCGCGGCCAGATCAAAATCCACGACCTCAAGACGTTCTACGCGTCCATCGACAATGACCTCTCGGCCTTCCTCGATCTTGTCGAAACATGGATCTGGTGGGACATCCTCGATGCCGCCGAGCTGATCCGCTTCGAGCAGAAACTCGGCATGCTCGTCCATATCCGGCAGGGCAAGCTTACGCCGGAAGGCCGCAAGCGCTACTCCGGCCTGATTCAGAGCACGGCCGGCGGCGAGGAAGAAGCCGTCGCGCAGATAACCGACGAGGACATCATCAAATACGAGTTCACGCAGCTGGAAAAAATTCGCGATACGTGGGCGACCCGCCGAGGCAACGAACGCGGCTTCATGTATGTCTTGAAGCGTGACGAGTTGCCGTCGGAGTCGGAGGGGGCCTTGATCCACCGCTTTGCGGAAAAGGTGCGCGAATACGACTCCGTCCACGATGTCGATGATCTCGACGAGGATATGCGCCACAAATACGCGATCGAGATGAAGATCCTGCCGGAGAAGCTGACGCGCGAGGCCGTGCTGGAGCACCTCAAGGTGAGCCTGCGCGAGCAGGAGCGCGAGATGGTGGCCCAGGCCGATCACGATGCCCGGCTCGGGCCGCCGTACGATTACAAGTCGCGGCTGCTCGAGCAGATGGAGCGCAAGCTGGCCGAAACGCGCCGTCAGGTCATGCCGGCCGCGGCTGCAACGCCGGCTCCGGGGGCGCCGCCCGCTCCGGCTCCGGACGCGGCTCACACGCCGGCCAAGTAGAGCCCCCTCTTTTTCTCCACGGAAACTGGGGCGGGCCGTTCGTTTCGGCTCCCGCAAGAGCAACAAGCTCAATGGCTTGGGGTTTTCCCAAAAGGAGGAAAGTGCTGGCCTGTAGTTGGGAAACGATGTAGATTCAGAAAACGATGCGGCATATGCGGCGCATCGCATGGCCAGATTTTAAGGCCAACGTCATGAACGGACGGGAAGGACGGAACCGACAGTGGCTGACGGACCGACCGGCGGCCTGGCTACAGTTCAGGGTGCGTCCATGAACCGCGACGCCGATCCCGGCGCGGTCGCGGTCGGGATTGACTTGGGCACCACGTACAGCGTAGTCGCTCAAGTAGATGCGAACGGCCAGCCGCAGATCATCCCTAATAGCGAAAATCAGCGCACGACGCCTTCGGTTGTCTATATCGAAGGCGGACAGATCGTTGTCGGCAGCGTCGCCAAGGAGCAGACCCAGCTCGGCGGCGCCAACACCATCCAGTTCATCAAGCCATTCATCGGCCGGCGCCGCAAACGGTTCATCGTCGGTGGCCAGGAATGGACCCCCGAGGAACTCTCGGCGATGATCCTGCGCAAGTTCGTCGCCGACGCCGAGAACAACATCGGCGGCCACCCCATCACGCACGCCGTCATCACCGTGCCGGCGTTCTTCACCGAACAGCAGCGCAAATCGACCGAGGACGCGGGCCGCATCGCCGGCCTCAACGTCATGAGCATCATCAACGAGCCGACGGCCGCGGCGCTCGCCTACGGCTTCGACGCCCTTGGCATCGACAAGACGGTCCTCGTCTATGACCTCGGCGGCGGCACGTTCGACGTGACGCTCATGCGCATCAGCGGCCACACGATCACGATGCTCGCCACCGACGGCGACGTCCAGCTTGGCGGCAAGGACTGGGACGAGCGGATCATTGACTACGCGGCCGAGAGCTTCATCAAGAACCACGGCGTCGATCCGCGCCAGGACCCCGACACGCTTCAGATGCTGTACGGCCAGGCCGAGCAGGCCAAGCTGCGCCTCTCCAAGCTTCCCTCGACGCGCCTGACCGTGACCAGCCAGGGCCTCGCCGACACGATCGATCTGACGCGCGAGCAGTTCGAGGACATGACCGACGACCTGCTCAGCCAGACCGAGACCACCCTGCGCCTGACCGTCCAGCAGGCCGGCATGGATTTCAAGCACGTCGATGAGATCCTGCTCGTCGGCGGATCGACGCGCATGGTGGCCGTCCGCCGCATGTTGCAGCGCCTCATGGGCCGCGAGCCGCGCCATCTGCTCAACCCCGACGAGTGCGTCGCGCAGGGAGCCGCGATCCACGCCGTGATGACGCAGATGCGCCTGCGCGAAAACGGCGCCGCGGTCCCCAGGCCGCTTGTGCGCGAGGAACACCTCGAGCGCTTCCGCCAGATGGAGGAGCGCCTCATCAACTCGCACACGCTCGGCATTATCGCGCTCGACGCGCAGGGCAAGCAGGTCGTGGTGCCGATCATCCCGCGCGGCGCGCACATCCCGCGCAAGGAAATCAAGACCTTCCGCACCTCGGCCGACAACCAGCAGCAGATCCGCATCATGGTGATGGAGGGCGAGAACACCAACCCCGAGGCGTGCGCGCAGCTCGGGATGTGCCTCGTGAAGGGCCTGCCGGGGGACCTGCCCAAGGCCACCCCGATCGAAGTCTGTTTCGAATGCACGCAGGACGGCCAGCTTCACATCCAGGCCCGGCTTCCGATGATCCATCAGACCGTCCACAGCCAGATCGCGCGCACCATGGGCATGACCGAGGAAGAAATTCTCAGCTCACGGCAGCGAATCGAATCCCTCACCATCAGTTGAGCGAGGCGCGAATGGGCACCGAAAACCTGACCCTCACGATCAGTCCGACTCTGCTCGAGGCGCTCGGCATTCGCGAGCAGGGGCCGCTGAATTACTTCAAGCTGCTCGGCATCCGGCGCGAGCAGGAAGACAACGGGGCGATCGACCGCGCCGTGATGGAACGCTCGCGCGCCCTGCGCCAGTGGCAGACGTCGCCGCAATACGGCCGCGAGGCGGTCAAGCTTCTGTCGGCCGTCCACCGCGCCGCGACGATCCTCAAGGACTCCACCCGCCGCGCCGCCTACCGCGAGGAGCTCGAGCGCAGCGAGCGCGGCGAGGCGCGCACGCCCCTCGACGAGTTCACCGACCTCGTGCGCGCCGCGCTGGCCGACGGCCAGCTCGACATCGAAACCCGCGGCGAGCTCGCCAAATACGCCCAGCAGAACGGCATCAGCCCCGTCCAGGCCCAGCAGATCCTCAAGGAAGTCGGCGACAAGATGGCCGCCGCGCGCAGCGCCGAGCGCGCCGAGGCCGCTCCCGCTGCCGCCGCCGGCGCCTGGGAGTTCCGCATCGCCGAGCAGGGCGAAGAGGCCTTCGAGACCATGCTCAGCGCCCTCGAGCGCAGCGACAACATCGGCGACACCTCCTATGAAAAGCTCCTGGCCGAGGCCGCCCGCTACGGCGTGTCGGCCGAACGCGCCGCCGTCCTGCTTGCCGATTTCCAGAAGAACCGCTTCCGCCTCATGGTCCGGCGCGTCGCGCACGGCCACATCGTCACCGACGCCCAGTCGCGCATCCTGCTGCCCAAGGCCGCCGCATACGGCCTCGACCAGACCGCCGCGTTCGAGATTATTTCCGACTACACCCTCTCGGTCATGACGCCCGACGACATCATGGCCTCGCTGACGATGGCGCAGACGTTCGACCAGAGCGAGATCGAGGAGATCGTCGAGCACGGCGCCGACACGCATCCGCCATATGCCGTCAAGTTGAAGCGTAAAATGCCGCAGTGGCTGAGCCTCGGTATCCTGGTGATAGCCGCCGGCGGCGCGCTCCTGCTTCTTTCGATGTTCCTCAAGACGAGGAAGCCGGATGTGGGTCCCCCGGTGCGCATCGTCCAGCCCACGCCCGTCCCGACCGAGGCGGCCGAAACGCCCGAGCCCGAGCCGACGAAGGCCTTCGACTTCACGAACCGCCCCGATCCGCCGTCGGGTTTCCTGACGCTGGCGCCTGAAAAGCCCGGCGACCCGCCCAAATTTGAGATCCTCATCAACGAAGTCACGTGCGCGATGTATTTGGATTACATTCGTGCCACGCTCGCCGATCCGCCTGCGAACTGGGAGCCGGGCGGCCGCATCCCGGCGGGTGCCGCCCAGCTTCCCGTCACGCACGTCACGTATGATCAGGCGATGGCGTTCGCGAAGTGGTTCGCGGCGCAGAAGCATTTCGACCCGGCGACGGTTCGCGTGCCGACGCAGGCCGAATACATGCGCGCCCTGCGCGGCATGACCACGCGCGACGACCCCTCGAAGCCGAATTATTGGGAGCGCGCGCGCCTCGGCCCGCGCCCGGGCCCGACGCCGGTCCGCCAGGAGCAGTTCGACAAGATTTTCATCGAGGGCATCGGGCAGGTCTATGACCTGGTCGGCAATGTGGCCGAATGGGGCTACGATCAGCGAGGCGTGAACCGCATCGTGCTCGGCGGCGATTTCACGCGCCCCGAAAATTACAACCATCTCGACCCGCAATGGCGCTCCGCCCAGTATTCGGCGGCCAACATCGGCTTCCGCCTCGTCCACGTCCTGCCGTGACGCGGCCGGCGGGCCTGGGCGATTCATTTCGATGGGCGGGCGCTGCTCTCCTGACGGTCCTCCGTGCATCGCATGCGGCATGATCATTCCGGCCGCAACGCTCGCCGGCGAACACCTTCGCGAGCAATTTGCCCAATATGCTAAAATAATGGCGATATGTGAGAGGGTTTTTCGCTTTGATTGTGAGCCTCGAATCTCTTATAAGTTGACCCGTGAATGCATCATGCCCGGACCGGGGTGTAATCGTGAACATTCTCGTTGTCGATGACCAGCAGCAGATCCTCGATTTCCTTCGCGAAATCCTCAGTTCCGAGGGATTCGAAGTCCTGACGGCATCGAACGGCGTCGATGCCCTGCGCCTCTACCAGGAGCACCGGCCGGCGTTCACGCTGACCGACATCTCCATGCCGCAAATGAACGGCATCGAACTGCTCAAGCAGATCAAGGCCCTCAACGCGGAGGCCGTCGTGATGCTCATGACGGGCGACGGCGCCGAGGCGTGGGCCATCGAGGCCCTGCGCGGCGGCGCGGTCAACTACTTCAACAAGCCCGTCGATATCAAGGAACTGCTCAACACGATCCAGCGCTACGCGTCGCTGGCGGCCGGTTACGATTTCGAGCTTTTCGCCACCGATTTCCTGCGCGAAGAGCGGCTGCACATGGAGCTCAAGAACGATCTCGTCCAGATCAACCATGCCGTCCAGCTCATCGTGAATCGCTGCCGGTCGATCTTCCCGCTGACGGACATCTTCCTGCTCCGATTCGGCATATACGAGATGCTGATCAACGCCGTCGAGCACGGCAACCTCGGCATCAATTACGAGGAAAAGACGCGCGCGCTCGAGGAGAACCGGCTCAACGAGCTGATCCAGGAGCGCGCCGAAATGCCCGACCTGGCGCGCCGGCGCGTCCATGTCGATTGCGACATCACGCCGGCCGGACTCACTTGCACGATCCGCGACGAGGGGAACGGATTCGACCACTCGCTCTACTCGTCGATTCAGGACCCGGGCCAGCTGTTCGAGGAACTCGGCACGTCGCTGCACGGCCGCGGCATCATGCTGACCTGCCTCCAATTCGACAAGGTGGAATTCAATGACATCGGCAACTCGGTTCGTATCGAAAAACGCGCTCCGGCAACAGGCGGCGTCCCTGATTCTGGCGCTTCTGCTGATCCTTGCGCCGGCGTGCGGTAAGAAGCCGGCCCCGACGACCTCGCCCGAGGACTTGGCCGTCGCCACGCCGGCGCCGGTCGCCACGGTTGTGGTGCCCGCCGAACCGTTGGCGCCGCTTGCGACGCCGACCCCCGAGGCCACGCCCGCCAAGCCCGAGACGGCTTACACTCCGGCCATCCCGTTCAAGGGCCAGCTCGCCCCCGAAACCCATTACGTGGCCCCCGTCGGCTATGTGAGCGAGGTGCTCAAGAAGTCGGTCGATGGCGTCACCGTCGAAGGCCGCCTGCTCAAGCCCGAGCACCCCAGGGGCGCCGTCCTGCTGTTGCCGACGTGGTGGGGCCGTGAAGAGGGCATCTCGATCGCGGCGACCGAGATTGCCGGCTGGAACTACGAGACGCTGCTGCTGGACCTCTACGGCGGCAAAAGCCCGACGAGCCGGGCCGAGGCCGCCCGTCTTTCGCACGCCATGGACCAGGCGCAGATGATGCGGGTCCTGAAGGCGTCAGTCACGGCGCTGAGCGAGGCCACGACCCGGCCGTTGCCGGTGGCGATCGTCGGATGGGAATGGGGCGGCACGCTCGGGCTCCGGCTGGCGATGGACGATCACCGCGCGAAGGCGCTGGCCGTGATCGACGCGCAGCCGCCGGCCGATCCCGCGCGCCTCAAGCTGGTTGCCTGCCCGATCCTGTCGATCTTCAGCATCCGCGGCGGCATGGTGAGCAACGAGGAGATCAGCGCGTTCGTGAGCGCGCTCAAGCAGACCGGCGTCAACCACCCGGCCACGCTCAAATTCACGACCCCCCCCGGCTCGCTGCTCAAGCCCACCTCGCGCATGGAGCAGGCCTACTCCCAGACCGCGCGCGAACGCCTGCGCGAGTTCCTCGACAGGACGCTCGTGAATGAATGATGAATGATGAAAGATGAATGATAAAAGCCCTCCGGTCGGAGGGCTTTTATTTCATATTTGCAATCAACGATTCACGATCCACGACCTCATTGACGCGCCAAGGCGGGCGCGGCTATACTAAATTATAAAGGAAACATTCAGAGGCGCGTTGGCCGGTCACTTTTTGAATCACAGGGGGGATCATCGTGGCGCGCAATATCGAGGAACTGATCAATCGGCAGATTCACCGCTGGAACAGCATGAGCAACATCCTGCGCCGGCAGGCGAATCTGGTTGAGGACGAATTCGAGCGGACCGCCGAGACGCCGCGCGCCGTGCATCCCGTCATTTGCATCTCGCGCGAGATGGGATCGGGCGCGCGCGACATCGCCCGCCTGCTGTGCAAGCGGCTCAACTACGAGCTTTTCGGCAGCGAGATCATCAATGAGATCGCGCGCGACCTCAAGGTCCAGGAGCGGCTGATCGAGAGCCTCGACGAGCACGATCGCGGCGAGCTCCAGATCATGATCGACAGCTTCCTGAGCGGCCACGAAATCGAAAAAAGCGATTTTCTGAACTCGCTGACGAAGATCGTCCAGACGCTGGCGCTCAAGGGCGGCGTCGTGCTGCTCGGCCGCGGAGGCAGCTACATCCTGAAGAACCTGTCGGCCCTGAACGTGCGCGTCATCGCGCCGCTGCCGGAGCGTATCGAGCGCGTCCAGCTTTACCTCGGCATCGACGAGGCCAAGGCCCGCAAGCTCGTCGAGAATTGTGACTACGCGCGCGCGCGGTTCGTCCGTCAGTTTTTCCACGAGGACATCAACGAACAGCACCACTACGATCTGGTCCTCAACACGTCGCGCATCCCGACCATTGCCGCCGTCGAGCTGATCATGGCGGCCCTGCGCGTGCGCGGCTTCATCCCCGAGCGCCTCGCCATCCCCGAGCGCGTCGATGTGTAGAAACGGCAAATAGGAGATTTTAACCACGGAAAACACTGAATACACGGAAATGATTTGATTTCATTCCGTGTGTTCCGTGGTTCTAATGATCCTGCGCACAAAATTAATTTGTCCACTCGCGCCGCCTTGTGCGTTGTATAGGGCAGGAGAGCAAGGCGGCACGAAGGGATACGGCTTTATGATCGGAGCTTTTCGGTTCTGGCGCAAACGGGGCCCCTGCGATCGGGAGGAGTGCGAAAAGCTCCTCGCGGCCCAATACAAGCCCATTTATGCCTACCTTAGGAGGTGCTGTGGCAATACTGATGACGCCCAAGACCTCACGCAGGAGACGTTCGCCAAGGTCTGGAAGGCTTTGCTCGCGCAGCCGCGCGCGGGCAATCTTCGCGCGTGGATCTACTGCATCGCCCGTAACACATGGCTCGACTCGGCCCGCAAGCGCGGCCGAATGGAGACGCGCTCCGACGCGTGGTGGGAAAACCTGCCCGCCCCGGAGCAAACCAAGAATGCCATGGCCGAGCGGGAGATCGCGGCGATCCTTGCGCAAAAAGTCCACGAGCTGGACGACGAAAAACGCGAAGCCATCATCCTGCATTACTACCAGGGCCTGACTCTCCGCGAGACGGCCGAGGTGCTTGGGGTCGCCGCGAGCACGGTGAAATATCGGCTCCGCGAGGCGATTCAAATTCTGCGCGAGCAGATGGAAAAGGACACTCCCCGGCCCGATATCCGTGAGCTGAAGAAGGAGAGTGCTTGCCATGAACCTGAATGAAGCCGAAATCGAAAAAATCCTGCGACAAACGCCGAACCCTGAGGTGGCTCCGGAACTGTATAAGCGGCTGGCATCGGATCTTCCTCCCGCCGATAGTCCGGAAGAACGGTCGCACAGAGTACGGTTCACGAAACCGGCGATGGCGTTAACGGCCATTATGATGTTGCTGGCCATGTGCTGGGTGCTTGAAGTTGTGAATCCCGCCGGCTCGAACTACGCATTCGCCCAAACTGTTGAAGCCAATCGAAGCGTGCGCTTCGTTCATCTCAAGATCGACAATCCGGGCTTTCCCTCCGGCGAAGCCTGGGCGCAACTGAATGCCGCCGGCGAGATCGAGGTTTATCGCCGGATTTTCCGCGGCGCAACACCTGATCAGGATAGGGACACAATCTGGCGCAAAGACAAGGCCGAGGTCTGGTTTAAAGCCCGGAAGAAGGCACAGATTATGTCGGATGAATACGCATTGGGAATGTTCTTGAACGCTTTCCGCATCCTCGAGGCCCGCACCTGCGTCCAGGAGTTAAACAATTTACAAGCCGCCGGAAAAGCCCGGATTAAGGCGCATGTGCCCAATGTTCAGGGTGATCCAATCATCCTGGAAGTCACCCAGTCCGACGGCAACCTCGGCTATCAGCTCTACTTCGTGGACCCCGAAACGAATCTTTTGAAAAGCCAGGAATGGTACGCAATCAAGCATGGCCAAAGCGAGCTCATGCAGCGCGTCGAATATCTCGATTACAATCCTCCCGCGGATTCCGGGTTGTTTGCGTTCAATTATCCAGCCGATGTGAAGTTTCATCCCTACGACCGAATCATCGGCATTGAACAAGTCAACATGACGGAAAGTGAAACGGCGAAGGAGATCGTTCGGCAGCTCTTCGACGCGTTCATTGTTCACGACTGGAATAAGATCGGGCAACTTCAGTGTGGGATTCCGGCCGAGCTGATCGAGCAGAATTACAGGCTTTACGGCGCTTTGAACGTGACCAGGATTGTTTCGATCAGCGATCCCTCACCCGCCGGTCCACAATATGAAAAGGGCTCGATGCTCGTCTCGGCGAAAATCGAATACATCGGTGAAGACAAGCGGCCCCATATATGGGATTGCAAGGACATATGCGTCGTGAGCCTTGGAAGCAAGCCCCAGCGCTGGTTTGTTCAGAACGAGCTTTCGCCGCCTTGGATCGAGTCCGAATAAATTCGAATGGCCGGCGAGGGCGCCGGCCATTCAAGCATTACTTTCATTACCTCTGGTAGTCTGTCAGCCCCAATATGACATGTTCGTTGTATTTGAACCGCGGAGCCTTCGCGTTAATGAATGCGGTGTTTGCGAGGCCCGAAGGGCCGGCAGGCTGTAGCCGGGGCGCGAGCGCAGCGAGCCCCCGGTTAAGAGATCCCATACGCCCGAACCCCGAAGGCGGCGACAGAAATCTGGTGAGAGTTTGCGACATTTGATCATGCGAGGTCGAATACACGACGAAAAACTGGAAGGCAATATGTAAATGGCCGGCGCCCTCGCCGGCCATTTTGTTTCGCTTCATAAAAAATTTCATTTTTTTGCAAATTATGATGGTCCTGTTGCGTCCTTATGTATGAGAACGCGAAGGGGGAGGCCGTATTTGATGTTTTCGGAAGGAGTGAACCGGCGTCATGGCTCTGTCATCAAACGCATCAATAGACTACCTGCTCGAGAAGACCTTCAATGGCAAGCTTACACGCAAGGAACTGCTCGCACTCATTCACGAGCACGCACTGGCGTTGAATGATGACGAGTTTTTGTTCAATT
This sequence comes from bacterium, assembly GCA_021372575.1. Taxonomy (GTDB): domain Bacteria; phylum Sumerlaeota; class Sumerlaeia; order MVZB01; family MVZB01; genus JAJFUE01. The sequence continues at coordinate 11,122 of JAJFUE010000130.1, forward strand.
ACGTCACCGACACGGTTTGTTTTGCCGAGGGCGAGTGGTTCCCATTTGTCAGCTTCGTAGAAATGAAAATCCAGGATCCGACATGGCGGACTAAAAAGAGACGCGCCCCACGCGGAACGTTTAGCCCATTTTCCGCAGTTTAGGGGGTAGATTTCTCCAATTGCTGGGGAATTTGATTTTTTGAGGCGATTTTCTCCACTACATTTTGAATCGGTTTGGGTTTGCCCGGCAGCACCAGGCCCAGCCGCTCCAGCAGGATCGCAAGATGCGGCTCAGGGCGGCTGACCGTCCGCAGCCGCAGCTCCGGGCCGGCCGCCGTCGGCAGCACCACGTCCAGGCTGCGCACCTCGGCCAGCTCCTCGACCAGCTTGCGCGGAGCCTCGCCCAGGCCGCTCGTCGCCATCCAGTGCTGAAGCGTCCGCCACATCACCAGAGCCAAAAAGCAAACCAGAATATGCGCCTTGGTCCGCTGCTCGCTGTGATGGAACACAGGCCGCAACCCGAGGTCGTGCTTGGCGATGCGGAAACTGTCCTCGATCTGGGTCAGTCCGATGTAGGTCTTCCACAACTCGGCGGCGTCGCGGCCCTCGATGTTCGTCCGCAGCAGGTAGCAGCCGTCGGCCAGCGCCGCCCAATCCGACAACTCTTCTTTTCGCCGCACATCGATTTTGAGCCGCTGCTTCTTGGGCTCGCGCGCGTCGGGGACTGACTCGACCGTGACGTCGAACAAGTGCGCCGCGCGCGAATAGCGATTGAACAACCGCCCGATGCGCCGCTCGGCGCGCCCCAGATCGCGCAGCGTCCGCTTGTCGGCCGCGGCCGCCGCCTGGAGCTTGGCCAGCTCGCGCGCCAGAGCCTCGTCCTGCCGGCCCCTCATCGCCTTTTCCTTCTCCTTGCGCAGCGGCGAGCGGCACAAGACGAACGTCTCGCGCGAGCACGCGGGGCCGGCGCACAGCTTGACCTCGACGTCGCCCGTGGCAATCTTGGTCCAATCGGCCTGATTGAGAAGTTCGCGCTCGAAACGCTTGAGCATCGCCTTGGGCGTCCCCACCAACCAGCTCGCCCCGGCCTCGCGCAGCGCGTCCAAATTGTCCTCGCTCACCATGCCGCGGTCCATGACCCACGTGCGCCGCTCGTGGCCGTACTTCTCGCGCATCGTCTCGATCATCTCCTCGACCGTCGTCACGTCGGTGCGGTTGCCGTCGAAGACTTCGTAGGCCAGCGGCAGGCCCTCGGGCGTCACGACCAGCGCGATGCAGACCTGCACGCAGTCGGGGCGGTTGTCGCGCGAGTAGCCGCGTTTGGCTTGCGGATTGTTCGCGGCCTGGCCTTCAAAGTACGTCGAGGTGATGTCGTAGAGCAGCAGGTCGAAGGTCAGGCCGAAGAACTCGCCGTAGACTTTCTGCAAATGGCGAAACAGGCCATCCTTGTGCGGCAGGAGCGCGTCCAGGCCGCGGTAGAGCCGGTCATCGTTGACCTTGTCGGGCGCGACGGCGAGCAGGTCGTCGAGCGCCGTCTTGCCGTACCAGAAATCGGCGATTTGAAGCTCGCTCGACGGAGCGCAGAACCGCGCCAGCGCCAGGATGCAGGCGACCGCCGCCCACGGGATCTCTTCGCGGCCGGACGCGATCGCCTCGTTGAAAAACGCGTCGAGCTTCAGGCGCCGCCACAGCGCCAGGCCCAGGAACACGTCACCGAAGCGGCGCAGACGCTCGACGCGCACGCCGCGCGTATCGATCGCCGCCCACGCCGGCGGCTCGGCTGGCTGGTTCAGAAAATCGGCCGGATGGGCGCGGCCGTCGAGGATGTCGCCGATGTGCTCCCAACCGGCGCGCGCCGAGGGGTCGAGGCCGGGCAGCTTGCCCAGCGTGGCCACCACACGCTGACGCGGCCCGCGAGAGGTGCGCACGGACTCAACCAGTGTCCAGTAGTCATACGAGTCGCCCCGGTGGTTTTTGCGATTGCGCCGCAGAAACATGGCCGTGCTCCGCGCGTGAAACTCGGGCCATCATTTCAGAGCCGCGCGCGGTCGGCAAGGGGGCGTTCTCCACTACACGACTTTTTAAAAATCCGCCTCCAACAAATTCAGCGCTTCGCCGCGTCCGCCTCCGCAGACTCCCTCACCTCATTGGGCAAACTGCGGAAAACGGGTTAGCACCAAATTTTCTGAGTCCTGAATTGAACCACGGAATACACTGAATACACGGAAACAGAATTGAATTCATTCCGTGTGTTCGGTGTGTTCCGTGGTTGTCACTCGTGTTCTGCATTTACATCCCGGAGCAAACTGAAGTTTGAACTCCGAACAGGAATTCCGACAGCGGGCGGAGGCGGTCAGGCTTGCATGGCGAGGCGGGTGAGGGTGTGGGCGCGACGGGCGGGGTCGGCGAGGCGGTAGGGGCCTAACAAGGCGCGGGCGAGTTGCAGGGAACGCGGGAGCGAGATGCGGTGGCCGGGCGAGACGAAGGTCACGCGGCAAGCGGCGCGGGAGCGGAGGACCCAGCCGATCTGTTCGTCGCCGTCCATGAGTGGCGTTGCGGCGCCGCGGCGCTTGGTTGGGTCCTTGTAGGTGCCGATCAGGCGGCTCTTGGCCCAGCCGAGCGAGGGGCAATCGAAGATGAGGCCGAGGTGAGAGGCCAGGCCGATCCGGCGCGGGTGCGCGATGCCCTGGCCGTCGCAGAGAATCAATTCGGGTTTGGTTCCATGTCGTATTGACAGATCCAATTTCTCAAACAATGGCAATAGCGGCGGGATTTCGCGGAACGTGAGCAGGCCGGGGACGTAGGGGAATGTCGATGGTGCGACATGCGTCAGTTCGAACGCGGATTTGTTCGCTTCAACATCCCACACGACCAGCGCCGCCGCGCAGCGGTCGGTCAGTTTGTCGTAGCCGACATCGACCGCGACAAGTGTTTTCGGCATTAAAAAACCGGCCGCGTCATCGGCGAGGATGACGCGGCCTTTTGCTTGTTCCTGAAGTTGTCTGGCCTCGGCCGGGGTCAGGTCCCAGCGGTGATGCCAGACCGGTTTCACGAGACCTGATAGACCTTGATGTTGTCGAGCATCAGGTCGCCGGTCGTGTTGATGTTGTCGCGGATCGACAGCGTGTTGAGCACCTGCGGGTTGGGGTTGAGCGGCAGGTCGCGCACGACGTGTGTCGAGTCGATGTAGCCGTTGATCCGGCCCTGGTTCATATCGACGATGTACTTGATGTGCGCCCACGAGCCGAGCAGATACGGGGCGGCCTCGCCCTGCATGTGGATCGTCGGGGTGGTCTGGGCCTCGCTGCGCAGGATCTTGGTGTGGACCGACTGCTGGAAGTCGCCGTCGCGCTCGACGTAGAACCCGAGCAGGAACTTGTTCTTGTCGTTGCAGCACAGGTCGAACTCGATCCCGACGACGCCGCCGACGTCCGCGAAGTGGAACCGGTAGTGGGCCTTGCCGTTGCCCTCGTGCTTCTGGAAGCGGATGTACTGGTTGCCGCTTTTGCAGGGGGTGTCGGCCTCGACGGTCAGCTTGGCGTAATCGTAGTGACCTTCCCATCCCTGCGGGGACTGGCCGAGCGCGTCGTCCTCGAAGTCGAGCGAGACGCCGGAAGCGCCGTTGCCGCCGCCGGTCACGAAGTCGGGGATGGCCTGGGTCTTGGTCGGGCTGCTGTCGGGCTGGTCAAGGCTGAAGCTGAACGGCGACTCGGCGGCCGGTTCGTCAAGCTTGATGCCGGGGATTTCGGTTTCGTCGTCAGGTCGCGCCGTCGGGGCCGATCCCATGAGCTGCGCGAACGGATCGTCCTGCGCCATCTCGATCTTTTCCTGCGGGCGCGTCTGATCGCCGTCGATGTTCCCGCCGGCGACCTCGTCGAAGATTGAGAGCAGGTCGGTGTTGTCGGCCTCGGGGACGCTCGCGCCGCCGATGACGACGGGTTCCTGCGATTCCGCGGGCTGGGCCTGGCCGGCGGCCACGGGGGCCGGCTTGGGGGCCGGGCTTTCGTTGAACAGCGAGGCGAACGGGTCCTCGTCGGCCGGCGCGGAAGCCATGGCCGGGGCCGCTTCGGGGGCCTGTGCGGCGGCCTTCGGCGCGGGGCTCGGGGTCGTGCCGCCGAAGATGTCGTCGAGGTTGAAGTCGTCGGCCATTGCCTTGGGCTCGGCCGCGACGGGTTCGGGTTCAGGGGTCTTCATGGTCTCGGACTGGGCGGTCTCGGTCGCGCCGCCGAACAGGGCGTCGAGCGATTCGTTCGTCGCGGAGCCGGGGATCGGAGCCTCGGCCGGCTCGGGCGCCTTCGGTTCTTCCTTGGCCTTTTTCTTGCGGCCGAAGAAGCCCTTCTTCTCCTTCTCGGGTGCGGCGGCGGGAGCCGGGGCCGGCTCGGCCGGGGCCATGCCGGCCAGCGGATCGCCCGCGTTGGCCATCATGTCCTCGGTGACGACCGGCGCCGACGGGCGCGGCGTGCGCGGCGTGAAGATGTCGGGTTCGGCGGCCTTGGCCGAAGGACCGGCGCCAAGGAGCGGGGTTTCGTTCGTGCCAAGCTCGCGCATCGGGCGGATCGTCGTGATCTCCTGGACCTTGCGCATCAGCTCCTGGTGGCGCTTGCGGCCGCGCGACCAGACGAGCAGGAGCATCACGAATGTCAGCACGATCGCGACGCCGAGGCCGCCCTTGATCAGTTGGTCGGAGCGGAGGCTCTTCTGTTTCTCCGCGGACTCCCTGCCGATCATGTCATTCAGGCGGTTGGTGAGCTCATTGATGTGGCGCGAGGCTTCGCTCTTGAAACTCGGGTCGAGAAGCTGGATCTCTTCCCACGTGTCGCGGGCCTTGCGGACCGATTCGATATCCTGGGCGGCGCCGAGCTGGCGCGCGCGTTCCATGAGGCTGTCGCGCCTGGCCTTGATCTCAGCCTTCTGGCCCTCGTAGAGCTCGCCGTTCATCAGGCGGTCGAGGCGCTCGATCTGGGCCTGGGCGTGGTTGCGGAAGCCGAACCGGTTGTCGGGGTCCTTCTCGGCGATCTCCCGGAGGAGCTTGATCGCGTCCTGATGCTTCTCGGCGCGCACGCTGTTGCGGGCCTGGTTATAGAGGTTGGTCAGGCGTTCGCGGACCTTCTGGTCGGCAGCGTCCTGATCCTGGATGCGCTTGATCTCGTTCTGCACCTGGGCGTCGAGGTTCTGCATGCGCTTCTCGAGGTCGATGATCTTGCTGACCATCACGTTGCCCGAGCGCTGCTCGCGCTCCATCTGGAGCTGCATGATGACCTGGCGCTTCTGCTCGTCGTTGAGTCCCTTCCAGATGTCGGACTGGGTGATGAGCGGGGAGAGCGTGGCCTCCTGCTGGACGGGCGGCGGGGCTATTTCCTTGGACGGAGCCTGCGTCGCCACAGGGGCGGCCGACTGCTGGACGGCTTCGCCGCGCAGCGTCTGGACGCGCGCGGCCGAGTAGGTGCGGCGGATGAACTCGCTCAGGGTGCTTTGTGCGTCGGCCACGGAGGAGTAGGCGCCGACGGTGACCTGATAATAGATGCGGTTGCCCTGGTCGTCACGGCGCACCTGAACGTTGCCGAAGCCTTCCTTTTCCAGCCTGTCGCGCAGCTCCATGGCCATGGGGCGCTCGATGAATTCCTGAACGACAACGGTATAGTTGTCGGCGCCGGTGGGCGCGCCGAGACCCTGCTCGCTGATGATGTCGCCGTTCAGGATGCCTTCCTGCTCGAGTTGTTGCTTGGCGCGAACGGCGGCGGCGTGGTTCGGGAAATCGCCATAGACCACGCGCAATTTCGCCCCGGACGGCTGGACGATGACCGGCAGAAGCGACCAGCCTTCCAGGAGCTTTTTGACTTCCCGGGCCTGATTCTGGTCCAGGTTATCCATAACGATAATGCGATACGTGCGATCGCCAGCGGATTGCTGAGCGCGGGCCGCCGGCCCCATTACGGCCAGCAGCAGCAGCATGACCAGCAGATTGAGTCCGCGGCGGTAAAGCCAATTGGCGTTCATTCGGCTTGGTTCTCCCAATAGAATGGATCGAAACCCTGTTTTCTGACACCCATCGATTGTCAGTTTTCGGTCGCCCGGAAGGTTCTGCACTCGAGAATGCTTGCCCGTACTTACAGCTAACACAAGCCCCCTCATTGGGCTGCGTTTCCGAGTGTGCAACGGCCATTTTGGACCACCAGCACTTCTTAGGTCAAGTCCTCATTGTTGAAGGAACTGCGTTTGGCGCGAGGACAAGGTCATCTTTTTGGCGCTTGGGCGCTCAGGAATTGGTGCCGGCCATCCGATAAAGCCAAATAGCCGGCACAGGCCCTGGGCGGTGGATCCTCGGCCGGCCGGCCGCAGTACGCTATGGATTGGCGTTTTTCCATGATTACGAAACACTCGGTCTCGCGCACGATTGTCGTTCACAGCACGGGCATCCTGGATGGTGTCCAGGTGGACCACTATCGCGACAAGCTCCGCCTTCTGATCGATGAAGGCTACCGCTCGCTGATTTTCGACCTCGAGCAGACGCCGTTTATCAGCTCGGGGGGGCTGGGGCTGCTTGTCGAATGCTTCAATAAAATGCGCCGGCTCGACGGGATGTTCCGGATCATCAACGCCAACCCGAAGATCGTATCGCTGCTCAGGCAGGCGCAACTGGACAACCTGCTTCTCGAGGAATCCGATCAGCCGAGCAGCGAATTCGCCCTCGATGGGCTGCATGACCTGATGAGCGAGGAAATCTTCATGCTCACGCAGGTCACCCGGACGCTGGAGCAGACGCTGCGCGAGAACGACCCGGCGGTCATCGGGCGCTATATCCTCGAAGGGTTGGCCAGCATCCTGCACGCCGAGCGCGGGGCTCTGTTTTATTTCAACGCGGCCGAGAACCGGCTCGACCCGGCGCACTGGTTCGAGGCCCGCGGCGGCCCGGCGCCGAGCTCATTCCGCTCGCAGGCGCTCAAGATCGAGCGCGTCGAGTGGGACGTCTTGCAGGGGGATTCGGTGGTGCGGATTACGCCGAGCGGGGATTTCGAGGGCCGCGACCGGCTGTTTGTGAAACTCGGATTCGGGCCGCTCGTGGCCGCGCCGTTGTGCGGACAGAAGCGCCTTTATGGACTGATCGCGGTCGAGCCGGGACCGGACAAGATGGCCTTGTCGGACCTGCTCGAACCGCTGGTGAAATCGTATTTGCGGCTGTGTTCGCTGGTCTTGGATCACGCGGACGCGCTTCAATCGAGCCAGGCCTCGGCGAACGGCAATGGAACGGGGGCGGTCGAGGGGCTCGCCCACGAGATCGCGCACCTGGCGCTGATGGGCACGCTGATGCCGACGCTCGGGCACATGCTCAACAACAAGCTCGTGCCGCTGACCGGGTATGCGCAATTGCTCGCGGAGAACGACGACCTGCCCGAGGACGCGACGCGCCGGCTGCAACGGGTCCTGGAATCGACGCGCGACATCGAAAAGGCGACGACCAAGTTCCGGCAGGTGGCGCGCCATCGCAACCGGCGCGCGGCCGTTCAAATCCCGCAAATCATCGGCGCGGCGATATCGGTGCTGAAGCCGCGGCTCGACGCCGACCAGATCGCGATCGACACGGACAGCCTGCCGGAGATGGCGCCGGTCAAGGGCGATGCCGAGCAGTTGTTCGAGGCCTTTCTCGTGCTGATTGATTGCGCCTCGACCGCGTTTGGCGAGGACCAGGCCGAGCGCTGGGTTCAGATCGCGGGCGCGGAGCAGGACGGGACGATGCGGCTGGTGATTGAGGACAATGGCCTGCCGCTTGACGCGTTCCGCGGCGAGGACGAACTGGACCCGCTGACGGCGTCCGACACGCAGGGGCCGCGGTTCAGCTACGCGATCCCGCAGGGAATCCTGCGCCAGCACCGCGGCCGGATCGAGTTGCAGCCGCGCCTCGACGGCGGCAAGCGCGTCATCATCGAGCTGCCGACGATCAACCCCGAGGACGAAGACGCGGACACGGAGTGATGTGTACTACCGGTTGATTAAACATCGTGCTCGTGCTCGTGCTCGTAATCGTAATCGTAATCGAACACGCGCGCGCACGATTTCAGAGATTCAATGTTAGATTTGGTTTTTTTACAGGAGGAAACGGAGGCAACAGAGAATCCAATTTTTCGATTCATTCATATTTTTTCCTGATTTTTATTCTCCGTTTCCTCCGTTTCCTCCTGTTTAAAATCTTCACGGGTCCAGTGCAAGGCATGGAACAAACTTCCCCCCGCTTCCGCCCTCGCAGTCTTTGGATCCTTCTGTCCACGCTCGCCCTTGTTCCCTTGATCGTTGTCGGCGCTTTAAAAGTTCTCATCTCCGCCAATGCCGTCACCCCCGCACAGCTCAATCCGCCGACGGAGTTGCTGCCGATCAAGCCACCCCCCGCTGCGGCAAACACGCCGTTTCCGGTGAAATACAAAGAATTTCTCGCCGCACACCCGGGCCAGGCCGCTTCGTTCTATCTCAAGTATTTTTCAAAGCGAGATGACGGACTGGAGTTACACTGGAACCCTTATCAAAAGAACGGCGCGATTCCGGTCGAATGGCTCGCCGCGCACCGCGAGTTCGTCAGCGAGTTGATCGAGCTGGCAAACGCCGGCGGATTCCCGGCGATTTCGTGGGACGAGGCGGCGGCATATTATCAGAAACACATGTATCAGTTTCCCGCTCCGGACACCCGTTGCCTCCGCATATGCACGCGTGCGCTGATCGCCGAAAGCAGGCGCCGGCGCGAAGCGAAGGACTTCAGCGGCGCCGCCGAGGCCCTCGTTGCCGCACATGAGCTCGCCCACGCCATGGGCGGCCCCCGGTTAACCGGATGGGGCTCGTTGGCGCAGACCGATGCCGGCTGGGAATTGTCGCAATGGATCGGCGAGGGAACATTGGGCCCGGCGATCGCGCGGAAAATACGCGAGCCGATCGCCGCGAGCGCCATCGGCCTGGACCAATACCGGCGCGGGCTCGAGCTCGAATATCTCAGGCTGCGCGAAGAGCGTATCCGGTATTACAGCCAGTCGTTCTCCTCGATCTACAATCGGAACATGCAAAGCGGCCCTATCCGCTACGGCGTGCAGAATCCGGACCTGATCCGCGCGGCGGGGTGGTATGCGAAGGGCATGGCCACGAGCAGCTACGGGGCGCTTCGGGACAAGACATTCGCCTCGCGGGAGATTGCGAAATTCGACAATGATTTCCGCACTGCGATCGAGCGCATCGGCAACGATCAGCCGACCGTCGGCGGGATTCTCGATTACCGTGACGAAAACAATTACCGCGTCTGCACCAAGCAGAACCTCGCGCGCATCGAAGTCAACCTGGCGGCGCTCGATTTGATCACCAGCACGAGCTCCGTCAGGATCGACCCGTTCGGCCACGCGCCGCTCAGGAGAATCGAAGACACGTCGGGGACGTTGATCTACAGCATCGGGCCGGACATGCTCGATCAGCGCGGCGCGGTGGCCTACTTCTACCCGCGCGATTCAAAAGGGGACATCGTCGTGCGCGTGCCCGGGCGAATGCAGTAGGCCGGCACACGGCAAAAACTTCGCCACTCGGGAAAGTGGCGATTTGAACAATTCCTCACGCCGATTAAACGGATTCCCGCTGTTTTGTGTTAATCCGTGTTCATTGGTTCAAGCCGTTTCATCACTCGTAGCACGACCAGTCGGTCCGGGGGATGGCTGTCTTGCCGGTCGTGGTGAACGACCATGTCGCGCCGGTGGCGGTGCCTTGCGCGTTCTTCGCGACCACGTACCAGTAGTAGGTCCACCCGTACAGCATGGCCGGTGGCGCCATGGGCGCGCAGGCGATGCCGACGGCAATTCTCATCGTCGGCGGGTTGTTCGTGCCGAAATAAATGTCGTAGGTCTCGTTGGCGCGCGATGCGCCGCCGTAGAATCGGATCGCGTTGGCGATCACAAGCGCCATGTCGTCGTTGTATTGGTCGAAGTCCCACCCGATCAGGATCGAGGCGCCGTAGCCGTTGTAGGGATCCATCACGACGATCCCGTTGTTCGTGCCGACCTGACGGACGAGAGACCAGCCGCCGTACGGGAGCGAGTAGGTTTGCGCGTTGTAGCACGCAAACGTGGGGGCGACGCCCTGCGTGATGGCGCTCGGGTCGGCCGGTCCAACCTTCGCGGTGGTCTGGCCAACGGTGGTCGTCTGGGTGACGAGCATCAGCCCGGCGTTGTAAAGGAACGCTCCGCCGCCGGAAACCGGGGCCGCGTCGCAGACGAGGACAAGGCCGCCCGCGCGGTTGAAGTTCTGCAGGACCGTGTGCAGAGCCGAGCCGAAGCCGGACATCGCGGTAGAGGTCCAGTTTTCCTGCTCGGGCACGAGGAAGACCTGCTTGCCGGCGAGCTGGGCGGCGATCGTCGCCGGGTTCTCGCTGGTCGTTTCGGTGACGGTGAAGTTGGTGAAATGCCGGCGGATCGCGGCGAGCGTTTTCTGGTATTCGCCGGTCGGATTGTTGTCGCTGTGGCCGGTGAAGACGAGGATGTTCACCGGCAGTTCGGGGATGCCGCTCCACGTCAGCTTCGCGTTGAGCGGGACTTTTTTGGCCGCGGCCGAGGGGGCCGGGTTGGCCGGCGTGAACGGCGGCCCGGGGGTCGTGAATTTCCACACCGGGCCGGCAGTCGTGCCGGTCGCGTTCGTCGCGGTCACCTGCCAGTAATACGTGCTGGCGGGCCCCAGACCCACGGGCTTAAACGAGGGCTGCGTCAGCCCGGTGGCGATCTGGATGAACGGAGGGTTTGACATGCCCAATTTGATGCTGTAGGTGGCCGGGAACGATCCGGGATTCCACGACAGCGTTGTCGTCGTCGGGACATAGACGGCATTGTTCTCGGGGAGCGGGTTCGAAGGCGCGTCGGGCTTGGGAAGGTTCATGGTGCGGAATCCCCACACGGCCCCGCTCGTTTCGCCATAGGCATTGCGCGCGACGACGCGCCAGAAGTAAGTGGTCGCGTAGGCCAGCGTGGCCGTGCATTGCGTGTCCGCGCCGTGATCGACGATCAACGCGGTGGGCGGATTCGTTGTCCCGAAATAGACATCGTAGTTCGTGGCGTTGGCCGCGGCCGCCCATTGCAGCTTCGTGCGCGGATCCACGTTCAACGCGTCCGCGGCGGGAGACGGATTGGACGGCGCGCCCGGCGCCGGTGGCGTGGCGAAGCTCCAGACCGGGCCGGCCGTGCTTCCACTGGCGTTGGTCGCGGTGACCTGCCAGTAATACGTCTTTGACAATTGGAGCGCGCCCGGATTGCACGTCGGCTGCGAGAGGCCGGACGCGATGACGGTCGTCGGCGGGTTCGTCGTGCCGAACTTGACGCTGAACGTGGCCGGGATCGATCCCGCAGCCCACGTCAGAATCGCGTTCGTTGCGACGTTGATGGAGCCGTCGGCCGGCGACGGATTGGACGGTGCGGACGGTTTCGGGAGATTCATCGTGCGGAAGCCCCACACCGGGCCGTTCGTGTCGGCGTAGGCGTTGTGCGCGACGACGCGCCAGAAGTAGGTTGTCGAGTAATTGAGCGGCGGCGCGCACTCCGTGGCCGTGCCGTGATCGACGATCTTCGTGGTCGGCGGGGTCGTGGTCCCGAAATAGACGTCGTAGCTCGTGGTGTTGGCCGTGGCCGACCATTGCAGTTTCGTGGCGGGATCGACGTTTAACTGGTTCGCGGGCGGAGTCGGATTGGACGGCACTCCCGGGATCGGCACGGGGCCGGTGCGGAACGACCACACGGCGCCGGGCGCGTCGCCGCCGGCGTTGTGTGCGACGACTTTCCAGTAATAGTTCGTTGCGTAATTGAGCGTGCCGGGCGAGACGCTCAGGGAATTGGTCGTTTGCAGGAGGCTCGTAGGCGGATTGGACGTGCCGAAATACACGTCGTAATACTCGTTGCCGGGCTTGCCCAGCATGTTGATCGCGTTCGACAGGATCCTGCCCAGCGTGGTGTTGTAGCTCTGGTAGTTCCAGCCGAGCACCAGGGCGTTGCCGGCGCCGATCGACTTGATCGCCGCGACCGGCTTCTGCTCCGTGCGGTCCTTGAAAAGGACCTGGCCGCCGTCGAGGACCCTGAACGAGCACGCGTCCGGCAGCGCCGAGAACGTGGACGGCACCCCCTCGAGAATCTTGTGATAGGAAACCCGGTCCAGCGTCCTGAAATTGATCGAACTCCAGTTCGACACGCTCATGAGGCCGGCGTTCGAGAGGAACGCGTCCGAACCGCTGTCGGCGGTGCCGTTGAGCACGACGACAAGGCCTCCGTCCTCGACGAACTTGCGCAGGATGGGGCCGGCCTGCGTGCCGTAGCCCGCCCACGTCCAGCCCGGCGCGGAGGCGTTCTGTTCGGGGACGATCAGGACATGCTTTCTGTCGAGCGTCGCGGCCAGCGTCGGCGTGTCATCTTGGTTCATGTATTCCGTCTGGAAGTTGGTGAAGCCCGCCTGGATCGCCGCGATCATGTTGCTGACCTGGGTCGAGGACTTATAGTGCCCATAGCCGGTCAGGACGGCGACTTGCACGGTTGGGGACGTGACCGGCGTGCCACGCCACTCAAGGAGCGTCCGGGTCGAGATGCTGGTGGCCGCGCTGGCGGGGATCGGATTCACCGGCGCAAGCGGCGCGGCCGGGGTCGTGAACGCCGAGACCGGACCTGCCGTATCGCCGCTGATGTTGTGCGCGACGATCTGCCAGTAATATTTCGTGCCGCCAGCGAGCCTGTTCGGAATGAACATCGGCTGCATCAGGCCGGTCGCGACCTGCGCGACCGGCGGATTGACCGTGTCGATCCGGACGGAATACGTCGCCGGATAGGCGCCCGGGTTCCACGACATGAACGGGCGCGCTGTTCCGATCGTCGTGTTGTTGTACGGGTAAATAGGCCACGGCTGTTGCGGGGCCGGCGGGTTGATCGTGCGGAAGCTCCAGACCGGGCCGGCCGCGTCGCCGGCCGGGGTGTGCGCGACGACTTTCCAGTAATAGTTCGTTTGGTAGCTGAGCGCCGTTGAGGTCGAATATGAATCGGCGTAGCTCGCGGCCGCGTATTGTTTGACGGGCGGATTGACCGTATCGAAATACAAGTCGTAGCTGGTGAAGTTGGTGCCGCGCGAGCGCCCCAGCAGCCGCATGGCGTTGGCCGGGATGATCGCCATCTCATCGAGGTAACTGTCAAACATCGAGCCGATCAGAAGCACTCGGCCCTCGCCGATGGTTTTGATGATGGCATGGGGGCGATCGCTGGACGCGTCGCGCAGGAGCACCTCGCCGTCCGAGTCCAAGTAGAGGACGTTTCTGCCCACGGTGGCGAAGGTGGTCGGGCAATCCTCCATGACCGGGTTGCTGGAGACCGATTTCGCGGTGAATCCGTTGGAAGACGTGGCGTAGGTCACATACATCAGATCGGCGTTCGCCAGAAACGGCGCCGCGTTCATGTAATCGCAGACGATGATGAGGCCGCCCGATTTGACGAACTGGCGCAGGGTCGGGCCGAAGGCGGTTCCATACGGGTAGAAGGCCGATTTGTTTTGCGGGGTGATCAGGAAGACTTGCTTGTCGGCCAGCTGCGCCTGCAGGACCGATGGCGTCGTCGTCGATGTCATCGTCGTGGTGAAGTTCGGGAACCGGCTGCGGATCGCGGCCAGAACGTTGTTCGTATAGACGGCGTCCGTATAGCGATTCCACACGAGGACGTTGGGCACGGCCGCCGGCGTCAGCGCCGGGCCGGAATACGTTGTGTTCCATCGAACATACATGTCGATGGAGACGCTGGTCGCGCCGTCGGCGGGCAGGGGGGTGTTCGGGACGGGCGGCGGCGTTGGCGTCGTGAACGACCACACGGGGCCTTCCACTGCGCCGGCGCCGTTTGTCGAGACGACCTGCCAGTAATAGGTCGTGTTGTTCGCGAGTCCACTGGGGGAGTATTTCGGTTGCGTGAGGCCGGAGGCCACGGTCGTGGCGGGTGGATTCGCCGTTCCCAACCGGACCGAATACGTCGCGGGGATCGAACCCGGGTTCCACGCAAGCTGCTGGGTGAGCGGAATGCCGATCGCCTGATCGACCGGGACGGGGGCCGAGGGTGCGGTCGGTTTCGGCAGCGGCGGCGTCTGGAATGACCAGATCGGGCCGTTGGTGTCGCCGCCGCTGTTATGCTCGACCACCTTCCAGTAGTAATACGTTCCGTAATTAAGCGTTCCCGGCGAGAACTGCGAGACGAAGATGTTTTGCGCAACCATGGTCGTCGGTGGGTTCGTGGTTCCGAGATAGACGTCGTGCGAGATGAAGTCCGTGCCGTTGCAGACGCTCATCTGCCGGAATGCGTTGGCCGCGAGCAGCCCGATGTTGGTGTCGGTTTGCCACCATCCGATGAGAAGCACGTGTCCCGTGCCGATTGTTTTCAGGAGCGCGACCGGCATGTCCGATCCGGCGTCCCGAAGGATGACCTCCGCGCCTGGATCCCGGTTGAAAAAGGTCATGCAATCCATCGTTAACGAGAACGTGACCGGTATGTCCTGCGTAACCGGATGGCTCGAGGCGAGTTTCAGGACTTTGCCCGAATTGGAGGAATTCGTATCCCACACGACGTTCATCAGGCCGGCGGTCACCATGAATGGGGCATAAGGAGGGCCGGGGCGGCAGCCGATGCCATACGCGATCACAAGCCCGCCGGCTTGGACGAACTGCCGGATCACCGGCCCATGGACGGTCCCAAGCATGCTTAGCTGGTCGGGCTCCTGCCACGGCACGAGCAGGATCTGCTTGTCGGCCAGAAGCGAGGCCAGCACCGCCGGCGTGGTCGTCGATGTGTTCACGGTGGTGAAATTGGTGAAATGATCGCGCACCGAGCCAAGGACCTTGTCTATGTAATAACTGCTTGTGTAGGTATTCAAGATGAGGACCTTGGGCGCGGCGACGGGCGATGGCGCGGGGTTGGCCGGGTGGGATTGCCATTGCAGCAGCGTGTTGACTGGGGCGCTGTTTTCGGCATCGGCCGGGGAGGGATTGCTGGGAAGCGGCGGCGCGGGGAATGCGCCGAAGCCGAGGCGGGCGCTTGCCAGCAACAGGATGGCGAAAACGAGGCTGACCCACCGGTCCGTTTGCTTGAACATGTAAGACTTCACTCCTATGAAAATCCGCCCAGACAGTTCGTGAATATCATGTCCGCAATGTCGGCAAAGTCAATGGGAATGATGGGAATTTATGCGAATGATGGGATGTATGGGGATTCGGGGGCAGACCCCGCCCTGTAGGCGGCGTTTGCTTGTTTGCACCATTGCTGCAATATGACGCAGGGCACAAAAAAAACCGGGCCGGAGCCCGATCTGGTTTTGCGGAAGAAAAGTTTAATGTGGAGGAGACGGGCGGAGTCGAACCGCCGAATAACGGATTTGCAGTCCGTCGCCTTACCACTTGGCTACGTCTCCCCCGTGGTTGGCGCTCACCATTGTGTGGATGAGTGCCCTCGGTGTCAACCAGCAAGTAGGCCGCGTTTGCCAAACGCGGCATCATATTTGTTTGCGATGGATCGAAGAACGGCTTGAAAACCGGATTGGAGTTCCTGCGACGCTAAGTTGATCATTTCAATACATGAATTAAAGAATTCAATTGACACATTAAAAGATTCAATATATTTTACCCGTCAGATGGTGAAAAACGATGGCCGTGGACAAAAAAATCATTGCGCGATGCCCGATCTGTTCGGGCGAGTTGGTCATTGGGCGGCTGAGCTGCGTGTCGTGCCAGACGCAGATCGAGACGCAGCTGCCGATCCCGGCGCTGCTGCGCCTGCCGGAGGACCTCCAGCAATTCATCCTCGTGTTCCTGCGCTGCCGGGGGAACATCCGCGAGGTCGAGAAGGCGCTCGGGATCAGTTACCCGACGGTTTGCAAGCGGCTCGACCTGGTGAACGAACTGTTGGGCGGCCTCGGCGCGCCCGTGGCGCCCGTGGACCGCAACAAAATCCTGGAGCAGCTCGAGCACGGCGAAATCACCGCGCGCGAGGCCGCGCAACTGTTGAAAGGAAGGTGAGACAATGCCCGCGGTACAAATGTTCGGCGGATTGCCGGATCTCACGATACTGCCGATCCCGGTCTGGATCGCGCTGGGCTTTATCGCTATGATCGTGACCGTTAAGCTTTACTTTGGGTTGTTTGAGGCCGGGGATCGTGCGTGGGCGCTCGAGCTTCTGCTGATGTCGATCGTCGTTTCCGCCCTTTACTATGGCGTCAACGGTCCGCGATATTTTTATCGGCTTGCCTTTCAACGGGGGGCGGGATTCTCCCGCGACATACTTGATCAGGCGATGATCGCGGCCGTGATCTTTTTTATGTGCGCCTTTCCGTTTGCCGCGAAGCTATATTATAAATTCGGCCGCAAAATTCTGAGCGACGCCGAAAAGACGCCCGGCCTGGCGGGTGTGCGCGCATGGCTCAGCCTGACGAACGTGGCCGCAGCCCTGATCATCGCAACGACGGCGTTTATCGGCTCATACGAGTTTTGTTCGTTCTGGCTGGTCTTCATCGGCCTGCTGGTTGTTTTGCTCGTTTACCCGGTCAGGAACTCGTTTGGCCAGCCGACGCAGTCGGTTGCGGCGCAGGCAGCCCCGGCGCAAGCACCGCAGGCTCCGAACCTGACCGACGAGCGCGAGCGTGTGTTGAAGCTGCTCGAAGAAGGGCAGATTTCGACCGAGGACAGCGTCGAGCTGCTCAATGCGCTGACGGAGTCGGCGAGGGCCGAGGCGGCTTCGGCGCGGCCAGGGATGAGCCCGGCGCAACGGGTCAAGATGTTCGGCGTCGCGGTGCTGGTGATTGCGTTCTTTATGCCGTGGCTGAACGTGAATATTGCGAAGGAGGTCGAGCGGCTGACGCGGACGCTCACGCAGAGCATGAGCCAGATGACCGGCTTGCCCCAGGAGCAGCTCGGGAACGCGAACATCAAAATCACGCCCAGCCTGACGCCCGGCGGAGCAAGCCAGCTCAAGGGCGGGAACACGATTGTTCTTCGGGGCGGCGATCTGAATTACGGGCTTGGGTGGGCGATCCTGCTGCTGGGAATCGCGGCGGCGGCGCTGCCGTGGATCGCGCCGGGGATGGACGCGATGACAATGCGGCGCGTGACGGCAATGGCGGCGGCCGCGGGCGCAATCCTTCTGCTGTATGTGCTGTTCAGCAATTTCAGGTACGCGACATACGGGATCGTGGTTGCGCTGGCGGGTTACATGTTGATCGGCATCGGATTGATGAAGGATATCGGCATGAGCGCGCCGGGGCCGGCGGCGGTGACGAACGCGGAAGCGTGAGGGGGCTTGTGGGGCTTGTGGGTCCTATGGGTCCTATGAGTCAGTGACAAAAGTCTGCCGGGAATAAACACGATCCAGACTTTATCGGTTTCGCGAGTCGGTGATTGGTTCGATTACGATTACGATTACGAGCACGAGCACGAGCACGAACGGACAACTTTCGGCAAGCGCTCTATGGGTCCTATCACCGATTTACGATCCACGATTCACGAAACAGCCGATTTACCTGACCAGCGACAGGTCCGGCCCTAGCGGCGAGCTGATGTCCATCCAGCCCCAGGCGCTGCGGACGACCTGGCCGTCGATCATGATCTGCACGCCCTTGAGCGAGGGCAGGTTCAGCATGAAGCTGTTCACGATCGAGTAAATGGCGAGCCGCTCCATCGCCGGCGACTGGTTGGGCGCCTGCAGGAACTCGCGGTTGAGGTCGATATAGACGATGCCGCTGAGCAGGTACAGGCCGCGCGGGGCGCCGCCCAGAAGCGGGGTTTCCATCAGGCCGGAGCCGGGCGGGTTGCCGAGCTCGCGCGCGATCTGGTGGATGCGGCCGGCGTCGTCACTGATGTCGCGACT